>JAGQWM010000007.1 GCA_020437365.1 Chitinophagaceae bacterium
AATTGTGTAACGGGAATCCCGAATTTACTTTTATCATGTCCAGTTGCAATTTTCAAATTGCCGCCGGCCATAATATTGGGCCTGATGCGAATACCCACGGGATAAGCCTTTCCAAATTTCTTTCCGAATTTTTCAAGATTGGAAAGGCTGTCAATATTGATATGTACACCCAATGCAGCTGCGGCTTCTATCTCAGAAAACTCGATTCCGTTGGATGTGTAAAGTACCTGTTGTGGCGCAAAACCGGCTCGCAATGCCAGTTGCACTTCATTGATAGAGCTACAATCTACATTGCTACCGATAGATTTGATATACCGCAATACATTCAGATTTGTAAGAGCTTTGCTGGCGTAGAAAAAACTTGCATTCATCCCCTCAAAAGCGGTTTGTAATTTTTGGTATTGTTCTTTTATTTTTTCTGCATGATAGACGTACAATGGCGTACCATAAGTCGTTGCGGCTTCTATCAATTGTTCGTTGGTTAGCGTTTTGTTCATGGCTGCGAAGTTATTGTCCTTCATCGAAAATCTATCAAGTGGTTTTAGAAAATAGAAGACATAAAAAAACCATCCCGAAAGATGGTTGTCAAAAAATTATTTTCAGGCTATTTTTCCTCGTTATTTTTATTATCAGAACTGATCAATTCACCGTCATCACTCACTGCCATGGGTACATCTTCATCATCTTCGGTTTGTTCTTCTTCACCGTTTTGTTTTGATTTCAATTTTTCCAATGCTGTAGGTTCTACTAATTGGTCGGCTATCACTTCTGATATTTTGGGCAGCTCATCAGAAGAATTAATCCCAAAATAATCCATGAAGCTTTTGGAAGTAGAATATAATAAAGGTTGGCCGGGAGCATGTTCATTTCTGCCGCTGATAATGATGAGTTCTTTTTCCAATAATTTATGCACTGCATAATCGGCATTGACACCTCGTATCGCTTCGATTTCGCCTTTCGTTACCGGTTGTTTATAGGCAATGATGGCTAATGTTTCCAATGATGTAGCCGACAATCTTTTCAAAAATTTTTCGCCATTGATTTGGGCTACTGTCGAATAAAATTCTTTACGGGTCAGGAATTGCCAGCCGCCACCACTTTGTACTACTTCAAATGGATAAAAAGCTTCACTATATTTTTCATGAATGCCTTCGAGTGCTGCTTCTACCTGGTCAAGCGTAATGGTCTCTTCAGAAAATTCAGGAATATTATTGACAAATTCTGTTATTTCCAATGCCGGCAAGGGCCTGTCGCTGGCAAAAATCAATGCTTCAATATGTGGTATCAGACCGGGAATCGTCATAAGGTCAAAATTATTTTATTTTAAAAAAGCAATTTACACACTGAATGTAAAAAGTAAAAATGAGATTATACACAATTTAACCATACTGATAAATGCCGAAAATCACTGTCAAAATTGGAAATAAACAAATGATTTTCACTTTGCAGAACTTAACCTTCCAACGCAGCGGCGCCACTTACAATCTCAGTCAACTCTGTAGTAATGGCAGCTTGTCTTGCCCTGTTGTATGATATAATCAATGTTCGGAGTATTTCGTTGGCATTTTCACTGGCTTTATCCATTGCCGTCATCCTGGCACCGTGTTCTGATGCATTGGAATCCAATACGGATTTATACAATTGTGTATTCAGGATTTTCGGCATCAATTCTTCGATTAACGATTGTTTGGAAGGGTCGTATATAAAATCGGCTTGCGTAGCACCTTCTTTCTTTTCAATTTTCGGAATCGGCAAAAACCTTTCTACAACAAATTGCTGGGTAGCTGCATTTTTGAATTGGCTGTAAACAATTTCCACTACGTCAAACTTCTTCTCTTCAAAACCTTTCATAGCCGCTTTTGCAGCTTGTTGTACATTTTCAAAACTCAGGTTTAAGAATAAATCTTTATACGTAGCATCAGCTTTGTATTTGTTTTTATGAAAATGTTCATAGCCTTTTTTGCCAATATTCCAGATGGTAATATTGCCAGCCTTTTCCTGCTGCGCATATTTTTTGGCAATGGTGGTTTTAGTCAGTTTAATGGTATTGGCATTGAAAGCTCCTGCCAGGCCACGGTCGCTGGTAATAACAATAAAGAGAACTTTTTCGATGGGTCGTTCTGCTGCCAGTTTCATACTGGTATCGCCGGCACTATTGCTGACGATATTACTCAACATTTCTTGTAACTTTTGCGCATAAGGCCTCATTTGAATAATGGCATCCTGCGCCCTGCGCAATTTTGCAGCACTCACCATTTTCATGGCTTTGGTTATCTGCTGCATACTTTGTACCGATTTGATCCGGTTTCGAACCTCTTTTAATTGTCCTGACATAGCCTTTTTAAATTGGACGCAAAAGTAAGAACTTGAACGCTAAAATCCATAGCAGATGCTAAAAACTTCAAGGCATTTTATACAGCTTATTCCACCAGGTTAAATGACCGGCGAAGTGTACAATCGATTCTGAAAACACCGATAGATTCATCACCTTTTTTTATGGGTCGTTTGTATTCCCTGGCTATTTCCATAATTACCGGTCCATTGGATAATTTTTGCAGGTCGGCTTTCGATAAAATATAGTGGTTATCACTGACAGAATCCATTCGGTTGATGCCATTATGCGAAAAAGACGTATCGGTAAGTACCAATCGTATCATATCTTTTTTTTCCAGTCCGCTAAAATCGAGTGGCAAGTCCTCCTTTTTGATGGTTTCAGGTAATGCGGTAGTCAACGTAAAAGGCGCAAATTCGAATGTTTCCGTATAGGTTTGCCCATTAACGGTTTCTACTTCAATACGGTGGTTGCCGGCAAAATCGTTGATGGGTTTTTGCACTTCGTAATAAACACCATTCATCTTCGTACTATCGGGTTGCAGCATTTCATTGTCCAACTTTACCGATTGCAAGCCTTCGGGCTGAATGGCATCACCCATATCATCGTCTTCCAGAAATTTCAGTTTTAAGGTCAGCTTATCATAATCTGCATCTGCCGAAATATTATAATCGAAATATATATTGCGAAGCAAATCCTCTTTGGGTGCTGCTTGTTTTTTGCTTTTGCAGGCACCGAATATGATGAGCAAACAGAAGATGGATATACGGAAAAAAGGTAGGCGGTTGAAACTGACAAAATTCATCATTGCTTTTCAAAATTATTTTAATGGCAATAAAAATAAGCGTTGCGCCGGAATTGAAATGTCAATATACCTGTAATTTTTGCATATTTCACCCTTTTTTACCAAAAACTAAAATGTATCTTTGCCGACCTTAATCATTCAGTAGAAAAATGCTGTCAAATTGGCTTGCTTCTTTGCTTAGCATCTTTTTTGACAATATTAAAAGCGATTCTATTTTCAAAATCTTAATTACCCAACTATGCTTGGTATTGTGTCTAAAATATTTGGCGGCAGTAAATCAGAAAAAGACGTCAAGAAAATTCAACCCTATGTTGATAACATCAATCATTATTTCGACGAATATGCATCCCTTTCCAATGATGAATTGCGGGGCAAAACACCGGCTTTCCGTCAGCGGATTAAAGAATACCTGGCCGAAATAGATGCCACCATCAAAGAAAAGAACAAAGCCGCCGAAGAACTTCCTTTCGGAGAATTGATGGCCAAAGATGCCATTTACCAGGAAGTCGATAAACTGAAAAAAGAGAGGGACAAGAAAATAGAAGAAATCCTGGAAGAAATTCTTCCTGAAGCTTTTGCCGTTGTCAAAGAAACGGCTCGTCGTTTCAAAGAAAATAAAGAAGTGGTGGCAACGGCTTCCGACCTCGACCGGGATTTAAGTGTCAGCAGGAAACACATTTCCATAGATGGCGATAAATCGATTTACCAAAACACCTGGATGGCCGGTGGTACCGAAATCACCTGGAATATGGTGCATTACGATGTGCAGTTGATTGGCGGCGTTGTATTGCACCAGGGAAAAATTGCTGAAATGGCTACCGGTGAGGGTAAAACATTGGTGTCCACACTTCCGGCTTATTTAAATGCCCTGACTGGTGAAGGAGTTCATTTGGTAACAGTCAACGATTACCTGGCTCGTCGTGACCAGGAATGGAATGGTGTTATTTTCGAATGGCTTGGGTTGACGGTGGATTGCATCGACAAACACGAACCCAATTCAGAAAACAGGAGAAAAGCTTATCTCGCCGATATTACTTATGGTACCAATAATGAATTCGGTTTCGATTACCTGCGGGATAATATGGTACACACACCTGAAGAAATGGTACAACGCAAACATCATTTTGCTATGGTGGATGAGGTGGATTCCGTTTTGATTGATGATGCAAGGACGCCATTAATTATTTCAGGACCCATACCCAAAGGCGATGATCAACAATACCATATTCACAAAGCCAAAATTCAGAAGCTGGCACAAGAGCAGGAAAAAATTGTACGCCACAATCTGACTGAAGCTAAAAGGCTTATTGCCGAAGGCAAAGATGATCCGAAAACGGGTGGTTTGCATTTGTACCGGGCACATCGTGGTTTACCTAAATATAGTCCGGTCATTAAATATCTTAGCGAACCGGGCATAAAAGTTTTGATGCAAAAAGCTGAGAACTATTATCTCTCTGAGCAATTGCGTCACATGCATATTGTAGATGATGAATTACTTTTTCAAATTGATGAAAAAAACAATTCAGTGGAATTGACAGATAAAGGTATCAACATCATTACCGGTGCCGGCGAAGACCCTGAATTTTTTATCATGCCCGACATCGGTGCCAAGCTGGCCGAAATTGAAAAGAAAGATATATCAGCCGATGAAAAATTATTAGAAAAAGAAACCGTTTTAAACGATTACACACAAAAAGCTGACCGGATTCACACCGTACAACAGCTTTTAAAAGCCTATACATTATTTGCCAAAGATGTGGAATATGTTGTCATCGACGGTGCCATTAAAATTGTAGATGAACAAACCGGCCGTATTATGGAAGGCCGCCGCTATAGCGATGGCTTACACCAGGCATTGGAAGCGAAAGAAGATGTAAAAATCGAAGCGGCTACACAAACCTATGCCACTGTTACATTGCAGAATTATTTCCGGATGTATCACAAACTGGCTGGAATGACCGGTACTGCCGAAACGGAAGCCGCTGAATTGTGGAGTATTTATAAATTGGATGTTGTAAGTATTCCTACCAATGAAAAACTGATTCGGGACGACCGGCAAGATCTTGTTTATAAAACTAAGAGAGAGAAATACAAAGCCGTCATTGATGAAATAGAAAATTTGCGCAATGCAGGTCGTCCTTCGCTAGTGGGTACCACTTCAGTGGAAGTAAGTGAATTGTTGAGCAGGATGTTGCAACAGAAAAAAATTCCGCATAATGTATTAAACGCCAAACAACACGCCAAGGAAGCACAGGTGGTGGCCGAAGCCGGTCTAGCAGGCGCCGTTACCATTGCAACGAATATGGCCGGACGTGGTACCGATATTAAACTCGGGCCGGGCGTCAAAGATGCCGGTGGCCTGGCTATCATTGGTACAGAAAGACATGAGAGCCGGCGGGTTGACCGACAATTGCGAGGACGGGCAGGCCGACAAGGTGATCCCGGTTCATCTCAATTTTATGTTTGCCTGGAAGACGACCTGATGCGGATGTTCGGTAGCGAAAGAATTGCATCGCTGATGGACCGGTTAGGTTACAAAGAAGGCGATGTCATTCAACACCGCATGATCAGCAATAGCATTCAACGGGCCCAGAAAAAAGTGGAAGAAAACAACTTTGGTATCCGGAAACGTTTGTTGGAATATGATGATGTCATGAACAAACAAAGAAATGCCGTGTATGAAAAAAGAAACCATGCTTTGTTTGGAGAACGTTTGGCCTTGGATATCGATACCTCATTTTCGGCAATTGCCGGTAGCCTCATCGATTCATTTCGGGAGCAGGAAGATTATGAAGGGTTTAAACTGGGCTGTATTGTCAATTTTGGCCTTGAAACAAAAATCGATGAAGAAAGCTTTAACCGCGAAGATGTCAATACATTGATTGATAAATTATATGATGAAGCTTCTCAAAAATACTCGGCGCATAAAAAAGAAATTCAACAACAAGCCATTCCGGTTTTCAAAAATATCCGACTGACACAAGGAAGTCATATTGAAAATGTTGTGGTACCGTTTACCGATAGCCGAAAAAACCTGAATGTATTGGCCAACCTCGACAAAACTTTAGAAACCGAAGGATTGGAACTATGTCATGCGTTGGAAAAAACAATTACACTTGCTGTCATCGATGATTCCTGGAAAGAGCATTTGCGGGCCATGGACGATTTGAAACAAAGTGTACAAACAGCCTATTTAGAACAAAAAGATCCGTTGGTGATTTATAAAATGGAAGCGTATAACCAGTTTAGCAATATGAATGCTGAAGTGAATAAAAATATTGTTTCTTTTTTGACACATGCTACAATTCCATTGCAACAAGACAATGCACCATTGAAAGAAGGCCGTCAGCAAAAAACCGATATGAGCAGGATGCGGGCCAATAAAGAAAGTGTGGAGCAGGCCGGCCAGGATTATGCCGCCAACGAAAGAGACCGGTTCGAAGCCGGCGGTGGTGGCGATGTAGCCACAAAACAAGAACCCGTAAAAGTGGCCCCAAAAATTGGCAGAAATGAACCTTGTCCTTGTGGCAGCGGCAAAAAATATAAACATTGCCACGGCAAAGATGCCTGATTTTTAGAAACTTAGGATGAATGTGTAAAAACAAGAACCCAAAATAATTGTTTGATTTTAAAAATAAATTAGGTTTGTTTTTTAATCACATTAACCAAAATCAAAAAACAATGAAAAAATTTCTTGCAATTCTCGCCATCGTAGGTGTAATGGTTTCTTGTAAAGACAACAAGAAAGAAGAACCAACAACGACCGATCCTACAACCACAACGACTGATGCACCAACAACGACCGATGAACCTACAACTACAACGACAGATGCAGGTTCAACAACTACTTCAGAAGATGTGCCAAAATTTTCTGATCCTGATGTACAAAAAATGGCTAACGATTACGCCGCTTTTATGTCCGAATATAAAGCCGGCATGAATGACCCGCAAAAACTGGTTGGCTTAACAAAAAGAATGCAGGATTGGAGTTCAAAATTGAGCGAAATTTCTACAAAATTAGCATCCAAACCAGAAGAAGCTATGGCTTGGTCTGACTGGTTAGCGAAGATGAGTAAATCCATCATGCCGAAATAATTATCAAAAGTTATTCAACTACATCCCTTTTGCTTTTTGTAAAAGGGATTTTTTTTATATGTTATTCTATTGAAAAGCTTTTTTATTTTCAGCAACCCATTCTAAGTTTTGATACAAATTCATTGAATAGAGATGACAGAATAGCTGAGATTCTTTATCTTTAAAATCCAGTTAGCAACCAAACCATGTACAAAGCATCCAAAAAGAAAGTTCACAGTTTACTCCACCCTGAAATTGTTGGCAATAAGCGTTGGGATAAAATCATCAATATTTTTATCATTGTTCTGATTATTCTCAATGTCATTGCGGTTATGCTGGAAACCGTTCCTTCATTGCATGATGAAGAGAGCGAAAAACAATTTTTTCATTATTTCGATGTCGTTTCTGTTATTATTTTCACAGTTGAATATATTTTGCGGGTCTGGAGTAGTAATCTCGAAGATAAATATAAACATAGCGTATGGGGCCGCTTAAGATATATGGCTTCGCCAGCAGCACTCATCGACTTGCTGGCCATTTTACCTTTTTATATCCATGTGGTTGTCGGTTTGGATTTGAGAGTTTTGCGAATATTACGTTTAATGCGAATTTTCAGGCTGTTCCGCCTGACGGCTTATACCAGGTCAGCCCACATGATTAAACGAGTTTTTAAAAAACGTTTTCATGATTTATCGCTGAGTTTTATTCTAGTTGTATTTCTCATCATCTTAGCTTCCTGTGCTATTTATTTTGCAGAACATGAGCCACCCGGCAATAGTGAAAAATTTACCAGTATTCCGGCTACAATTTGGTGGGCAGTCGTTACACTTACAACAACCGGCTATGGCGATATGGTGCCTTTTACCACCTTGGGAAAAAGTATGACCGTCGTAATAATGCTTACCGGTGTTGCATTTTTTGCATTGCCTGCCGGTATCATCACTGCAGGATTTTTGGAAGAATTCAGAATGAACCGGGTCAAAAAAACACATCAATGCCCCTATTGTGGCGAGCATATCGAACTCGATGATCTGGAAAATCACGAATCAAATCATGATAAATAAATATAAGATGCCGGACTTACTTTAAATTGTATTTCTGCATATACTTTTCGTACAGTAGTGTTTGCTTATTGGTCAAATCAATTTGTCGGCCTTGAATAAATGCCCGGGAAATAATACTTTTTCGCATATCCAAAATATCTCCTTTACTGATTACAATATTGGCATCTTTCCCCGCTTCTAAACTTCCTGTTTTATCGGCTATATTTAAAATTTTAGCCGCATTGAGTGTAATAGCAGCTAAAGCTTCTTCTTTTGTAAGGCCATAGGTGGCGGCCGTACCGGCATTGAAAGGTAAATTTCTACCGCGGGTATCACTAGCCTCATCAGAAATGGCAAATAACACTCCGGCTTTTTGCAGCACGGCAGCATTTTTATATGGTTGGTCTATATCATCATCGGCCATATCAGGTAATTGATGTGGTTGTAATAAAATAACAGCCATATTATTTTCTTTTAATAAAGGCGCCACCCGATAACATTCTTCGGCACCTACCAACACTACTTTAAAATGAAATTCTTTGACAAAATCAATAGCGGATAATATTTGTTTTACATTATTGGCATGAACAAATAAAGTTTGTGATTGATCGAACAAACCTTTTACCGATTCATATTTCAAATTTGTTTCTTCATGTTCTTTTACAGCAGCATAGGCTTTCGCTTCTTTGAAAAAAGTTTTCAATTTTTCAATTTTTGCCAGGCCTTCTTTATAAGGATCGGATTGATTGTTCGAAGTAAAAAAACGCCACCACCTGCTCCGTTGCATAGAAGGCATAAAGATATGTATGCCGCCATCTTTCAGGTACAAAGCATCTTCCCAATTCCAGGCATCTAATTGCACCACACTGGAACTTCCAGCTACAAAACTTCCTTCGGGAACAATATTCGCTAATAAAATACCATTGGAACGAAGTGTATTTATCACTTTCGAATCGGTATTATAAGCAACAATAGCTCTTACATCAGGATTCAATTCACCGAGTTCTCGGGTGTCATTTGTGGCCTTTACTGCACCCACTTCATTCAGTCCAAGTGTACTCGTAGATAAAATCAAACCGGGATAAACTTCCTGCCCTGTAGCATCAATCACTATTGCGCCATCCGGAACGGCTATATCGGTACCCACCGATTCAATTTTATCATCCTTAATTTTTATAGTTCCTTGTTGAATAATAGTTCCGTTGCCAACATGGATTGTAGCATGGCTAATAAAAAAAACACCTTGATGTGCTTTGGCAGGTGCCACTGTTTCCTGCGCATCGACTTGCAAAACAAAAACGGTCAATAAAATAAAAAGTATATTTTTCATTGTGTTGATTTCAAATGGTGAAAAAATCTTCTGCTATCTGAATATTAAAATGGTTTTTTCTTTTCATTCAGGATTTTGAGAATGATACGTTGCCTTTCCGATTTTATTTCTTGCATTTTTTCTTCATTCGTTTGCCTGTCAAAATAAATGGTGCCTTCTATAATTGTATATAATGGCTTGGCATAAATAGACAATGGGTTATCGCTCCATAAAACCACATCGCCGTCTTTGCCGACTTTCAAACTACCCACTCTATTTTCGACATGAAGCATTTTCGCCGGATTCAAAGTAACCATTTTCAAAGCTTGTTCTTCAGTGACGCCGCCGTATTTTATGGTTTTCGCTGCTTCCTGGTTGAGGCGCCGGGCCATTTCCGCATCATCACTATTGATGGCTACATTCAATCCCATTTTTTGCATGATGGCGGCATTGTACGGTATGGCATCCATGACTTCCATTTTATACGCCCACCAATCAGAAAATGTAGAAACATTAGCCCCGTGTTTCAATAACTTGTCGGCTACTTTATAGCCTTCCAAAACATGCGTAAATGTATTCACCGTATAGCCCATCTTATCACCTACTTCCATCGCTGCTTTCAATTCACTTTGCACATAAGAATGGCAAGTAATGAATCTTTTCTTTTCTAATATTTCTACCAACGCATCTAATTCCAAATCTTTTCTGGGTGCAGCAGTTTTAATGCCTCTCTTCATTTTCTCATTGTATTCCTGCCATGATTTTCGATAGTCCTTCGCCCTTGTAAATGCATCTATCAATACTTCCTGAACGCCCATTCGGGTAACAGGATAACGAGTATTTACATTGTAACGGCTTTGTTTTACATTTTCTCCCAAAGCAAATTTTATGAAGGGTGCTGCGCCTTTAAATTTCAGTCCTTCATCATCAACACCCCAGCGAAGTTTAATTAATTGTGTTTGTCCTCCTATGGTATTGGCCGATCCATGAAGAATATGCGAAGTCGTAACGCCGCCGCTCAATTGTCGGTAAATATTAATGTCTTCGGGATTCAGGTTATCGCCAATCCTAACTTCAGAAGTTACACTTTGTCCGCCTTCATTCACCGAAGCGGTTGCAATATGCGAATGTTCATCAATGATGCCCGGCGTAAGGTGTTTGCCTGTTCCATCAATAATTTTGTCTGCTTTGACTTTTAAATTTTTTCCAATAGCGGCTATTTTCCCATCTTTAATTAATAAATCTGCATCTGTTAAAACCCCTTCGTTTTCGTTTGTCCAAATAGTCGCATGTTGAATTAAAATCGTTTCTTGTTGGGGCAATTTACCCTCTTCCCAACCGTAAGGTTCAAAAGGATAAAAAACTTTGCCCAATGTCGGGCTTTCTTCCTTCTTTTCTTTTTTGACTTCAGATTTTGCTTTCTTTATTAGGGTAGCCGTCCACGTTATAGAATTACCCAATGTATCAATGCCAATACCGGACCATTCTTGGCCGCTGGCCAATCCACTCAAACGGACTGCATTTTCAGCCATTGATTTTTTGGTATTGGATTCTTTCTTACCGGGAGAAAATCGAATGGTAATTTTCTTTCCTTCTTGTTCAAATTTTGTATCCAAACTATCTTTCCCAATTAATGTGGCAGATTTGGAATTTTTGACTTCCAAGGTATAATTTTCATCGCCTTTAGCTGTAAGAATAGTAACCCGATAAGAACCTGCGGTAGAAGCATCCGGATTGATTTCATATTGATGGCCTTGAATATAATTATCAAGAATTTCTGTTTTCGAATCGAAAATGGGGCCACTGGTGATTAAAAAATTGGCGAGTTTTCCTTCTTGCAAACTACCCACCAGGTTATCAATTCCTAAAGTGGCTGCCGGAGTTGCTGTCAATGCTTTCAAAGCTTCTTCGGCTGACAAACCGTATAACATGGCTTTTTGCAAATGGGTCCAAAACATTTTTGTAGAAGGTAAATCTGCAGTTGTCAAACAAAAAGGGATGCCTGCTTTTTCAAATGCTGCCGGATTAGAAGGAGCCATCTCCCAATTTTTTAATTCGCTCAACGATACAGTGGCTGCATCTTCCGGATCAGACACATCAGGCGATTTAGGAAAATTCAACGGCAAAATGAAAGTGGCGTTTGTAGCTTTTATATCATCCATCCGCTGGTACTCATTGACGCCTGCTTTAATAATATATTGTACGCCAAATTCATCTCCAATCCTATCTGCCCGCAAATCGTTCCATTTATCATTTGCTTCAAATATCTGGGGCAAGGGCTGATTGTTGTTCCATGCTTGTAAACTTAAATTGGTACCTTCTTCCACAGGTTTTTGTTTGTACCAGGCAGCATCAAGATAGGTTTGTCGTAGCAAAGCAATATCGCCCATCAAAGAACTGGGATAACTTTGCGTTGAAATTCCTTTGCTAAAAGAATAATGCGCTGATGCTCTTTCTTTCAGCATAACAAAATTATCATTCGTATTGGCCAGTGTAACAAGCACACCCGTTCCCCTGGCAATACCATCTTCTACATGTGATAATACGGTGCCGAATCCTAATTTTCTAAATGATTCCGCTTTATCATTATCAATAGAAAAATCTTTAAAGGCTTCCGTTCCGGGCTTTATGGCTTCATTCCAACCGTAAGCTCCTTTTGTATCTGAGAATAATTGTTGGCCTTGCGAAAAACTACTGCGGCTTTGTCGTTTGGGTTGTGGTACACCATAATCCGTATAAATATCAATAAAGGAGGGATAAATATATTTTCCTGAGCAATCAACTTCTACGGCACCGGCTGGCGTTTGTACATTTTTTCCGATGGATAGAATCTTACCATCTTTGATTATCATTGTTCCATTCGTGATAGTTTGCAAAGCGTCTTGCACAATTGTGGCATTGGTAAAAGCAAAATACCCATGGTTGGGATTGGCCACACCATTGACCGGAAAAGTAGGCTGAGCAGCCATCGGCAAAACCAGTAAAACACAAACTGCCCAAATAAAACAACGTTGTAAAATACGCATAGTAAAAAAGTTTTAGAAAGAACCGAATGTAAAACATTCAATTAATAGAAAATAATTTTATTGATTAACGGGCTTTATGGCAGGCAATTTCACGCTATTAATTCACCATAACTTTGATTATCTTTGAAAGAATTAATATTTGAGAATATGGCAACCGCCAAACAGGCAATACAAATACCCGATTTTTCTTTTTCTACACCTATTGATCAAGTTGGTGTCAATGAAAGAGCTGACCGTTTTACGAAAAGAAGTATTAAGAAAGAATCGAAAGTGAACGGTTTAAAATTAGTCTTGAACATGATCGACCTGACAACGTTGGAAGGGAAAGACACACCCGGCAAGGTGAAGCAGCTTTGCTATAAAGCCATGCATCCGCATGATGCCGTTCCCGATTTGCCAACAGTGGCTGCTGTTTGTGTCTATCCTTCGATGGTAAAAGTGGCTAAAAAAGCTTTGGGCAATTCCGGTATCAAAGTAGCTTCGGTAGCTACCGCTTTTCCCAGCGGGCAAGCTCCTAAAGATGTCAAACTCAGAGATACAAAATACGCCGTACAAAATGGCGCCGATGAAGTGGACATGGTTATCAGCCGTGGTAAATTTCATGCAGGAGAATATAATTTTGTATTCGATGAAATTGCAGCCATCAAAGAAGCATGTGGCCCGGCCAGGTTGAAAGTAATTTTAGAAACAGGTGAATTAGTAACTTATGACAAAGTGCGAAAAGCCAGCGACATTGCTATGCAAGCCGGTGCCGATTTTATTAAAACTTCTACAGGAAAAATACAACCTGCCGCTACCATGCCGGTAACGCTTGTTATGCTTGAAGCCATCCGGGATTTTTATTACAAAACAGGAAAAATGATTGGCATGAAACCTGCCGGTGGAATTTCCAAATCGAAACTGGCCTTGCATTATTTAGTGATGGTTAAAGAAGTTTTAGGTGAAGCATGGCTTAGCAATGAATGGTTCCGTTTTGGCGCCAGCAGCCTGGCCAATGATGTATTGATGCAAATCGTAAAAGAAAAAACGGGTGTGTATCAAAGTGCCAATTATTTCAGTATCGATTAATCTACCAACGAATCGCAAAAAAAATATACTTAATAAAAAATGTATGGCAGCTACAAAAAAAAATAGCAACACAAAAAAAAGCAATACTATCAAATTAAAATTTGATACCAGTTGGCAATATGCACCGGCTCCCGAAAACAAAAAATCGGCTACAATCAACAAGCAATATGAATTATTCATTAATGGACAGTGGCAAAAACCTTTGAGTAAAAAATATTTCGACACTATCAATCCTGCCAATGAAGAAAAACTCAGTAAAGTAGCTTGGGCCAATGAAGTTGATGTTGATAAAGCCGTAAAAGCAGCACGTCATGCTTATGAAAATATTTGGAAAAATATGCCGGCGAAAGAAAGAGCCAAATATATTTTTCGTATTGCCAGGATCATGCAAGAGAAAGCAAGAGAACTGGCCATAATTGAATCACTCGACGGAGGCAAACCCATTCGTGAAAGTCGTGATTTTGATATTCCAACTGCGGCTAATCATTTCTTTTATTATGCCGGCTGGACCGATAAATTAGCTTTCGCTTTTCCCAACAGGCAAACATCACCATTGGGTGTGGCCGGCCAAATCATTCCCTGGAATTTTCCACTCCTGATGGCAGCTTGGAAAATAGCACCGGCTTTGGCCACCGGTAATACAGTTGTTATAAAATCTGCTGAATCTACACCTTTAACTTTATTAAAACTGGCGGAAATCATTGAAGAAGCGGAATTGCCACCGGGCGTTGTCAATATTCTAAGTGGTGCCGGCGATACAGGTGCGGCCATCGTCAATCATCCCGACGTCAATAAAATTGCCTTTACCGGTTCTACCGAGGTCGGAAAAATTATTCAAAAAGCTATAGCCGGTACACAAAAAAAAGTAACACTTGAACTCGGCGGTAAAGCTGCCAATATCATTTTTGAAGATGCCGCTATTGACCAGGCTGTAGAAGGTGTTATCAATGGTATATTTTTCAACCAAGGCCATGTTTGTTGTGCCGGTTCCAGGTTGTATGTACAGGAATCCATCCTGAAAGAAGTGGTACGTAAATTAAAAGACAGGCTTGAATCCCTTATTGTTGGCGATCCGTTAGATAAAAATACTGACATCGGTGCCATCAATTCAAAAGCTCAACTTGATGTGATTCATAAATATATTGATATTGGAAAAAAAGAAGGTGCCGAATTTTATCAAAGTAGTTGTCCTTTACCCAAAAAAGGATATTACTGTCGGCCATCATTATTTACCAATGTTGCCCAGAGTAATCGCATAGCACAGGAAGAAATTTTTGGGCCTGTATTGGCGGTATTGAGTTTCCGCACGGTAGATGAAGTCATAGAAAAAGCCAATAATACACCTTATGGTTTGAGTGCAGGTGTGTGGACGGATAAGGGAGCTAAAATATTTAATATGACAACTAAAATGAGAGCCGGTGTTATTTGGGCCAATACGTTTAACAAATTTGATCCTTCATCACCTTTTGGAGGTTACAAAGAAAGTGGTTTCGGCCGCGAAGGTGGATTGCATGGCTTGTTGCCGTATGTAAACCTTGTCAATGAGTAAATCATTTTCTAAAAATTATAAACGAATAATATGGGAAAAACAACAATACAAAAATCGAAAATAAAAATAGCAGAAAACGGAGTAGATAAAACACCACCTGCAAAAAGGTTGGAAGTGTTGAAGACTTATAAAATTTACATTGGTGGAAAGTTTCCCCGTACCGAATCGGGACGTTATTATATACCTACCAATGCAGCAGGCAAAAAATTGGCAAATGTTTGTTTAAGCTCCCGCAAAGATTTTAGAAATGCCGTTGTTGCCGCCAGGGCTGCTTGCAGTGGCTGGAGTGGCAGATCAGCTTTCAATCGTGGACAAATTTTATACAGAATGGCAGAAATGCTTGAAGGCAGAAAAGCACAGTTTATTGACGAACTTGTACAACAGGACAGTACAAAAAACAAAGCCGAAAACGAAGTTGCAGCTGCTATTGACAGGCTTATTTACTATGCAGGCTGGTGCGATAAATTTCAGCAGATTTACAGCTCTGTCAACCCGGTTGCATCCTCGCATATTAATTTTTCCGTACCGGAACCAACCGGTGTTGTATCTATCATTGCTCCGCAAAATGAAAATCATTCTTTACTGAGTCTCGTTTCGGTTATTGCGCCGGTTATTGCAGGTGGCAATACTTGTGTTGTGCTGGCCAATGAAACAAAACCTCTTTGTGCCGTAACTTTTGCAGAAGTGCTGAACTCATCTGATTTACCCGGTGGTGTTGTCAATATTTTAACGGGAAAACCATCAGAATTAACAACCTGGTTCGTTGATCACATGGACGTCAATGCAACCATTTATTGCGAAAAAGATTCTGCTTTAAAGAAAATGTTAAGAGAAAGCGCAGCTAAAAATTTAAAGCGTATTACATTTTATGATTCCGTAAATTGGGCAACAGATGAAGGCCAGTCACCTTATTTTATAATGGATACACAAGAAATTAAAACAACCTGGCATCCAATTGAAAACATTAAAAGTTCCGGCGTAGGTTATTAAAAAACTTTATGAAGAAAATTAAGTACATACGATTTTTTACCCTATCAGTAAGTTTATTATTTTTTGTCCTTCACACATCTGCCCAGAAAGATTCTACGGCCATTGTTCCGGTAGATTCAAATTCTGTTATTATTCATAAAGACGCCCGGCTGGATTTACTGATAAAAAAACAAGCCTATATAAACGATATCACAAGCAGGAATAGCCGAAAAACTGATAAGGGTTTCCGGTTAATGATTATCAGTACGCATAACAGGGATGAAGCCATTAGCGCCAAAGCTAAAATCTATATGTATTTCCCCGAATTAAAAGCCTATCTCTGGTACCAGTCTCCCTATTTCCGGGTGAAAGCCGGCAATTTTAAAGACAGGAAAGATGCCGAATCTTACCAAAGAAGGTTGAATACTTATTTTCCCAAAGGCGTCTTTATTATGAAAGATATCATTGAAGTAAAACCCCTAAAAGGCGATACAACCATTGACCCTTAACAAATTTCTCAAACTCCCTTTTTCTCATTTTATTTTTTACTTTCAACGAAATTGTATTTTTGTTGTATGCAAGAAAAAATAAAAAAATTAGCCAACGATTATTTCCAGGAACATGTAGAAATTCGGCATCATCTGCATGCTCATCCTGAACTCAGTTACCAGGAATTTGAAACATCAAAATTTGTTCAGCAAAAATTGCAGGCTTTGGGCATTCCGTTCGAAGTCAAAGCCACAACCGGTGTAGTGGGTTTGATTGAGGGAAAAAATCCTGACAGCAGAATTGTAGCCCTACGGGCAGATATGGATGCATTGCCTATTCTGGAAGAAAATGATGTGCCTTATAAATCTACGAATGATGGTGTTATGCATGCCTGCGGACATGATGTACATACAACTTGTTTGTTAGGAGCCGCCAAAATTCTGAACAACCTGAAAGAAGAATGGAACGGCACAGTGAAATTAATTTTTCAACCCGGCGAAGAAAAAAACCCGGGCGGCGCCAGCCTCATGATTAAAGATGGAGCATTAAACAATCCAACTCCACAAGCCATTTTCGGATTACATGTCAATACCATTCTTGAGGTTGGGCAATTGAGTTTTCGTGGTGGCATAGCAATGGCCAGTGCCGATGAAATTTATATTACCATAAAAGGAAAAGGCGGTCATGCAGCATCTCCTCACCTCACCATCGACCCTATATTAATCAGTTCGCATGTTATCATTGCTTTGCAACAAATTGCCAGCAGAAATAACAATCCTTTCAATCCAACCGTATTATCGATTACCGCATTTAATGCAGGCCATACCACGAATGTCATTCCTGATGAAGTGCAATTAAAAGGAACTTTCAGGGCTATGGATGAAAAATGGCGTTTCAAAGCCCATGCACTGATCAAAGAAATAGCTACAAAAGTGGCGGCATCAATGGGTGGTGAGGCGCTTGTCAATATAGACGTGGGTTACCCTTGTTTGATTAATAATGAATCTCTTTCTGCACAAGCCATGCAATTGGCAAAAAATTTTATGGGCGATAAAAATGTAAGTGAAACAGAAATAAGAATGGGTGCTGAAGATTTTAGTTATTATGCACAGGAAATGCCTGCTTGTTTTTTCCGCCTCGGTACAATGAATGCAGCCAAAGGCATTACTGCAGGCGTTCATACGCCGGTTTTCAATATTGACGAATCGGCCATTGAAATTGGTATGGGGATGATGGCCTGGCTGGGCAGTACTGCCAAAGTGGATAATATAATGAATTAATTGACAAGATTTTACTAAGGGTTTTTATCCATTTTTTTATTTTGTACATTGCACAACATTTGCTGAAACAGAATAATTAATGCAACTGAAGGTCAACGAAACACTTACTTCAGATGTTGTGGTTTTTCAGCATCATTATAATTTTTTTCTATGTCAAATAACTTACGCAAACAACAAGTACTCGAATATCACGAAAAAGGCAGGCCGGGCAAAATAGAAGTCGTACCGACCAAAGAAGCAAAAACACAAAGAGACCTTTCATTGGCCTATTCTCCCGGCGTGGCAATACCGTGCCTGGAAATCGCTGAAAATGTAGAAGATGTATATAAATATACTGCTAAAGGCAACCTGGTAGCCGTGGTAAGCAATGGCACAGCAGTCTTAGGATTGGGTGATATCGGCCCCGAAGCCGGCAAACCCGTAATGGAAGGCAAGGGCATTTTATTTAAAATCTTTGCCGACATAGATGTGTTTGATATTGAAATCAATGAAAAAGACCCCAAGAAATTTGTTGAAATCGTGAAAGCACTGGAGCCCACATTTGGCGGTATCAACCTGGAAGATATTAAAGCACCGGAATGTTTTTATATCGAAGAAGAATTAAAAAAACAGATGAACATTCCCGTTATGCATGATGATCAACATGGTACAGCCATCATCAGTGCGGCAGCATTATTAAATGCATTAGAAATACAAAAAAAGAAAATAGAAAAAGCAAAATTTGTAGTGAAT
The DNA here is from genome assembly GCA_020437365.1 of Chitinophagaceae bacterium. Taxonomy (GTDB): domain Bacteria; phylum Bacteroidota; class Bacteroidia; order Chitinophagales; family Chitinophagaceae; genus JJ008. Next base: position 18,677 of record JAGQWM010000007.1, read on the forward strand.
GGTGCCGGTGCAGCAGCAATGGCTTGTTCTCTCCTGTATGAATCATTAGGCGCCAAGAGAGAAAATTTTTTAATGTTCGACAGCAAAGGTGTTTTGCGTGAAGGAAGAGATGATTTAGATGAACTCAAAAAAAGATTTGCGTACACCACAAAAGAAATTACATTAAAAGATGCCATGAAAAATGCCGATGTTTTCATTGGCCTTAGTGTAGCCAATTGTGTAACACAGGAAATGGTAAAAAGCATGGCTAAAAATCCCATTGTCTTTGCGATGGCCAATCCCGATCCAGAAATCAGTTGGGAAGATGCCAAAAAAGCCAGGAAAGATGTAATCATGGCAACCGGCCGCAGCGATTATCCGAACCAAGTCAATAATGTATTGGGATTCCCCTATATTTTTCGGGGCGCATTGGATGTCAGGGCTACACATATAAATGAAGAAATGAAACTGGCTGCTGTTAGAGCATTAGCCGAATTAACAAAATTGCCAGTGCCGGATATGGTAACGATGGCTTACAATGAAAAAAATATTGCATTCGGTGAAGACTATATTATACCCAAACCCATTGATACAAGATTATTGTCCACCATTGCACCGGCGGTTGCCAAAGCAGCTATGGATAGTGGCGTAGCCAAGCAAAATATTACCAGTTGGAATTCTTATACCAACAGCTTGAACAAACGTTTGGGATTGGATAACCAGGTCATGCGCATCATTGGCAATAAAGCCCGGAGAGACCCCAAAAGAATTGTCTTTGCCGAAGCCGATAATGTCAAAATTTTAAAAGCGGCACAGATAATTTTTGACGAAGGCATTGGTTACCCAATTTTCCTTGGCGATAAAAACCGCATTGCCGACATAGCTTCTACCAATGGCATCGACATTGAAGGTATTCCCATTTTTGATCCTCGCAGCGATGAAATGGAAGAAAGAAGAACAACGTATGCTGAATCTTTTTTGGCGAAAAGAGGTAGAAAAGGATTCAATGCGTATGAAGCCAAAAAAATTATGAAAGACCGTAACTATTATGGCTGTATGATGGTCGAATTTGGCGATGCCGATTGTATGATTTCCGGCTTGGCCAAAAATTATCCGGATACGATTCGTCCGGCATTGCAAACGATTGGCACAGAAGAAGGCGTGAATAAAATCGGTGGCATGTACCTGATGCTATCAAAAAGAGGGCCTTTATTTTTAGGTGATACTACAGTCAATTTTAATCCTACAGCAGAAGAATTGGCGGAGATAACCTTGATGGTAGCCAAAGAAGTCAAACATTTTAATATTACCCCGAGAATTGCCATGTTGAGTTATTCCAATTTTGGAAGCAGCAATTCCAAAGAAGCCATGTTGGTAGCCAAAGCCCGGAAAATAGTGAAAGAAAAAATGCCCTCCCTGGTTGTCGATGGAGAAATGCAAGCCAGTGTTGCCTTCAACAAGGAATTGATGAAAGAAAATTATCCATTCTGCGAATTAGTAGATAAAGACGTAAACACCTTGATTTTTCCTAATCTTGCCTCCGGCAATATTGCTTATAATCTTTTAAAAGAATTGGAAACCGCTGATGCCATCGGGCCGATATTATTAGGATTGAAAAAACCGGTACACATTTTACAATTAGGCAGTTCCGTTAGAAGTATAATTAATATGGCTACCGTAGCTGTTGTAGATGCCCAACAAAAAAGCCAATCACCTACAAGTGATATTGTAAAACGTTCCAAATGGTGGAAAAGATTAAGAAGAACAAAAAAAACAACTGAGTAAAATAATCGGTTTAAAAATAGGCGGCCATTCCTTTTCCGCGACTATTTTTTTCATCGTATTTTAGACTTACCATGACGATTTTCAATGATATAGGCCGTTACCTTTTGATGATAAAAGGCATGTTTTCCAAGCCGGAAAACGGCAAAATGTATTGGAAAGAATTAATACGTCAATGTACCGAAATCGGGTTTGGTTCTTTAGGTATTGTGGCTATCATCTCTGTATTTATTGGTGCTGTATCTACCATTCAAACGGCTTATCAATTGGTGAGCCCGTTAATTCCGGCATCGACCATTGCTCAAATTGTACGAGATACGGTTATACTCGAATTTGCACCTACTTTGGTTTGTATTGTGTTGGCCGGTGTGGCCGGTAGCCGAATTGCCAGCGAATTGGGAAATATGCGAGTCAGTGAACAAATCGATGCCTTGGAAATTATGGGTATCAATACCAAGACGTATTTGATACTTCCTAAAATTATTGCTGCATTATTAATGATTCCATTATTGGTTGTATTGGCAATGGCATTGGGAATTTGGGGCGGCCGTTTAGCGGGTATTGCCTCCGGCATTATTTCAGGTAGCATTTATGATAAAGGCTTGTTGGAATTTTTCGTTCCGTTCAATGTCATTTTTGCATTGATTAAAGCCTATGTCTTTGCATTTATTATTTCCAGTATTCCTGCATTTTACGGTTATTATGTCAAAGGAGGCGCCTTGGAAATTGGCAGGGCCAGTACAAAAGCCGTAGTCGTAAGTTGTATTTTAATTTTATTCGCCGATTATATATTATCCGCCTTGTTATTACCAACATAGGAATTTGAAAAAATGATTGAAGTAAAAAACATAGAAAAATCTTTTGATGGAAAAGTCATTATCGATGATGTAAGTGCCGTAATGAAAAACGGGCAATGTAATTTAATCATTGGTTCCAGTGGTAGCGGCAAAACGGTGTTGATGAAATGCATGGTCGGTTTATTCGATCCCAATGCCGGTTCGGTTTTGTACAATGGTGAAAACTTTACAGAGATGACCGGTGCTCATAAAACCCAAATACGAAAAGAAATCGGCATGCTGTTTCAGGGCTCGGCACTTTTTGACAGTCTTACTGTTGAACAAAATGTGATGTTTCCACTCAATATGTTTACAAAAGACAGTTTCAGAAAAAAACTGGATCGGGTAAATGAAGTATTAGAAAGGGTAAATCTCATTGGTGCCAATAAAAAATATCCTTCAGAGCTGAGTGGCGGTATGAAAAAAAGAGTGGCATTGGCCAGGGCCATTGTGCTCAATCCAAAATATCTTTTCTGCGACGAACCTAACTCAGGCCTCGATCCACAAACTTCATTAGTCATTGACCGCTTGATTAAAGAAATCACGGAGGAATACAATATCACAACGGTTATCAATACCCACGACATGAACAGTGTCATGGAAATTGGCAACTATATTCTTTATATGTACCAGGGCAAAAAAGAATGGGAAGGCAATAACAAAGAAATCATTTTTAGCAAAAATGAAAAATTAAATGATTTTATTTTCGCTTCCGAATTTTTACAAGATGCCAAGGACATGAGAATGTTAGAAGAAAAAGGGAAAATATCGAGGCAGCGAAATATGGAAGCTCTTCTCCATAAAGATGCACCCATTTTGATACCGCCACAGCAAAAGCCTTAATCTAGGCTTTTATCAAAATGCACAAATGCCTTACATTTGCCGCAACTTATAATTCAAAAAGATGAGCATTCTTGTCAATAAAAATTCAAAAGTACTGGTACAGGGCTTTACCGGAACAGAAGGAAGTTTTCATGCCACACAAATGATTGAGTACGGAACACAGGTAGTTGGTGGTGTTACGCCCGGAAAAGGTGGAATCACTCATTTAAATAAGCCCGTATTCAATACAGTGTCTGAATGTGTAAAAAATACAGGTGCCGATGTCAGTATTATTTTTGTACCACCGGCATTTGCTGCAGATGCTATAATGGAAGCCGCCGATGCACAGGTCAAACTTGTTGTTTGTATTACCGAAGGCATTCCGGTTCAGGATATGGTCAAAGTGAAAAATTACTTACAGGGAAAATCCACTCGGTTAATTGGGCCCAATTGTCCGGGCGTCATTACTTCCGATGAATGTAAAGTGGGTATTATGCCGGGTTTTATTTTTAAAAAAGGAAATATCGGTATTGTATCCAAATCAGGAACGCTGACTTATGAAGCGGCTGACCAGGTAGCCAAGGCCGGATTGGGCATTTCTACGGCTGTTGGTATCGGAGGCGATCCAATCATTGGCACTACAACCAAAGATGCTATCGAACTTTTTATGAATGATCCGGAAACGGATGCAATAGTGATGATTGGTGAAATTGGTGGCGGTATGGAAGCCGAAGCTGCCAATTGGATAAAAGCCAATGGCAATAAAAAACCAGTGGTTGGTTTTATCGCCGGGCAAACAGCTCCTCCGGGAAGAAGAATGGGACATGCCGGCGCCATTGTAGGTGGAGCAGATGATACGGCTGCCGCCAAAATGAAAATTATGAGTGAATGCGGTATCCATGTAGTAAAAAGCCCTGCAGATATTGGAAAGAAAATGGCGGAAGTTTTAACAAAATAACACATATTGCTAAAAGAAAAAGCCGCTTCAATATTTCGAAGCGGCTTTTTTTATACTACATAAAATTTAAAATCGGGATGCCATAGGGGATGCTTGACGGGTAAAACGGGCCAGTTCTCTTTTGCTACTGTTGAAAGTTAAAACATCATTCAATAAATAATAGTTTTGCTGATCAACGGTTTGGGCAAATGCAACTTTCGCAATGTCCAACCTGTTTTGTTCGAAAGTGAATAACAACATCAGTTGCTGCACTTGTGCAGTTGTAAAATTGTTTTTGGCAATTACAAATTTGGCAGAACTCAACCGATTGTTTTCAAACCATTCTTTACGAAGTGTTTGTTTCAAAGTTTCAAAACTACGTGCATTCATCACATGGCTATAACCATTATTCCAACCGTCGTTATTACTGTCATAATAATCATCCTGATCATTATACCAATCATTGGCCACATTTATTTGACGCTCATCAATCATCACTTTACCAAAGCGGTTCACCATAATATCAAAATGAAAACCTCTTTTGAGTAAAATAGAGTTTTGATAAATAATGACATTTCTTCCAAAACTGAATCTTGATTGAGCGGCAGGACGGAAAATCTTTACTTCGTGATAACCGGATTGTAAATAGCTCAACGTAAGGCTATTATTTTGTAAAGAAAATTGTCGTCCGTCAATTTCGATTTTCAACTCCATGTTGGTAGCTGTCGCTATACTTAATCGACTGCCGTCAAAGGCCAGCAGCGAAAGCGAAAACAGTGAAGAAATAAGTAGTGTAAAAATTTTTTTCATAATGTTTGAATTAAAAGGTTATAAAAAAATTGTTTTCAATTTCTATATTTCCAAACCCGTGCCATCCTGCCAAAAAAGAATACAACGAAAAGTTAAAGGAATGAACAAAATAAAAAATTGAATTTGCTGCTTTCTGCGGGAATCCTTTGTCATAAAGGGTTTCAGGCTGCAAAAAAATAAAGCAATTTTCTTCCGAAATAAATGAAACAAGCTCCCTGATTCCCTTATTTTTTTATTATCTTAACTAAACCTAAACGACAACCTTACTGTTTATGAAATTTATAAACCGGCTGCATCTTACAAATAGTGTCCAAAGTGAAATTCAAAACAGGAATTAACCGATTTATATTTTCCCAGATAAATACTTACCAATGAAGCATCAAATCCTTACAACAATTTTCTTTATTTGCCTGGCATTTTGTTCTTGCAAGCCATTATCTTATGGCCAGCAGCCTATTCATAATTACGATAAAGAATGGAAAGAAGTCAATGATACTTTAAACAAAGGGCTTCCTCAATCGGCATTGGTATTGGTCAAAAAAATTTATGAAAAGGCAAAATCTGATCAGCAGGATGCACAAATGGTGAAATCACTTTTACAAATCCTTTTCTTAGAACATCAATTACAAGATAAGACAGACGCATTTACTTTGTATGAATTAGAAAGTGAAATACAAAACACCCAAGGTGCAGTGGCGGCCATCTTAACCAGCTTCCTGGCAGAAGACTATTGGCTTTATTACCAGCGAAACCGCTATAAAATTTATCAAAGAACAACAACAGAAGGATTTAAAAAAGATGATATTGAAACATGGACAACAGAAGATTTTCATCAAAAAATTGCGGCTTTATATCTTAGTTCTATCAGCGATGAAAAAATGTTGCAAAAAACAAAGCTTTCTCCCTTTGATGCACTTATTATGAAAGGTAATATGCGGCATCTTCGCCCCACTTTATATGATTTATTGGCACACCGTGCCCTTACGTATTTCCAATCCGATGAAAGAGATATTCAAAAACCGGCCTATGCTTTTGAAATAAAACAAGCTGCTGCATTTGATCCGGCGGCCGATTTTATTCACCGAAAATTCCCCACCAAAGACACTTCTTCTTTACAATATAAAGCCTTGTTGATCTATCAACAGCTTCTCGCCTTTCATTTGAATGATACTGAACATGATGCGTTGATTGATGTCGATATTCAACGCATTGCATTTGTCCATGACAATTCCGTAGCACCCAATAAAGACGATTTATATTTTACCGCTTTGAATCACATTGCTCAGCAATACGACGGCATACCTGCAGCAGACCAGGCTCGTTATCTCATCGCATTACAATACGAAAATGAGGCGCAAAAATATACACCTAATGGCGACACAACCAACCGATACAGCAGAACCGTAGCCAAAGAAATCTGTGAAAAAGTTTTGCGCAATGCGCAATATGCCGGATACGATTCTTCCGAAGGAATGATTAATTGCTATAATTTATTAAATACAATCAATACAAAATCATTTCAGTTTTCAATAGAAAAAGTCAACATTCCCGAAAAACCATTCCGTGTTTTTCTGCAATACAGGAATATCAATTCTTTGTACTTAAGAATCATTAAAGCAACTGAAGATTTAAAGGACTTATTGAAAAATCAACAGAAAGCCAATCTCTGGACGACATTAGCTTCTGCAAAATATATTAAAAACTGGCAGCAGGATTTACCCGAAATGAAAGACTTGCAAACACATGGTGTGGAATTGAAAGTTGACGGGCTTCCCATCGGTGAGTATTTTTTGTTAGCTTCCAATAAAAGCGATTTTACAGGCAATGATGTAAACCTCGGTACCAATCTTTTTTATGTGTCCAATATTGGATATGTGAATAATAACAATCAATATTTTGTTTTGAACAGAGAAACCGGCACACCATTGGCGAATGCAAAAGTTCAACTCTGGTCCAGGAAATACGATTACAAATCATACAAGTACGTTTATAATAAAAACGGCGTTTACCATACCGATGCGCATGGTTATTTTGCGTTGAAAAATCAGGATGAAAAACAACGTTATGTTTATCATTTATTGGACATCACTTATCAAGATGACCGTTTATTTCTTGACGACTTGAACTATGCTTATTTTTCCAATCAACCGGAAGTAAAAGAACCCGTTACTTCCTTTCATCTTTTCAGCGACCGATCAATATACCGGCCGGGACAAACGGTTTACTTCAAAGGTATCCTTCTCTCAAAAGGGCCTGCAGCCACTGAAGGCGGTGTTGTAGCCGATGAAGACGTTACAATTCTGTTGACAAATGCGAATTATAAAATCATCGACAGTTTGGATCTTACAACAAACCAATACGGTTCGGTAAACGGCAAATTCCAATTGCCACAAACCGGTATGAATGGAAGATTTACCATCAGCTCTGAAATTTTCGGTGGCCGGTTATCATTTAATGTGGAAGAATATAAACGCCCCAAATTTTATGTTGATTATGAAAAAATAAAAGGTAGTTACCAGGTATATGATACAATTCGAATAACCGGCCTGGCCAAAGCCTATGCAGGCAATGCCATCGACGGCGCCCAAGTGAAATACCGTGTTGTACGTACCCCAAGATTTTTATACCCGTGGATGTTCTGGCGTTGGTGGCAACCACCTACAACTTCAATGGAAATTGCACACGGAGAAATACAAACTGATAAAGATGGAAAATTTATAATTCCCTTTCAAGCCATTCCCGATTTAACAATCGATAAAAAGTTTTCGCCTGTATTTGATTATAAAATTTATGCCGATGTAACCGACCTGAATGGTGAAACCCGTAGTGGCGAAAAAATGGTATCCGTCAGCTACCAGGCATTGACACTCACTACCAACATACCAAAAACTTTACCTGCAGATAGCCTTCGTTCAATTCAAGTATATACACAAAACCTGAATGGAGAATTTGAACCGGCATTGGTAACCATGAATATTGAAAAACTGAAAACTGTTGACAGGTTAATCAGAAGCCGTTATTGGAATAGGCCTGACCAGTTTGTCATGACAAAAAATGAATACATCAGTTATTTTCCCAATGATGAATATGATAATGAAACCGATGAAAAATCATGGACGTTAGAAAAAGAAATTTTATCGGCAAGCGATTCAAGCAAAGCCGATGGCCATTGGAATATCAATTATAAAAAATTTAAACCCGGAACTTATAAAATTGAAATCACCGCCATTGACAAAAACGGAAAACCTGTAAAAGATATCCAATTCATTGAACTGGTAGATGAAAAATCAACAACAATATCCCGTCCTTCCTATGTTTGGAGTGGCGAAATGAAAACCATTGCCGAGCCCGGCGAAAAAGCGACCGTTGAATGGGGAACATCGGCAAAAGATGTATTTGTGATTTATCAAATCAATCATCGCTTGAATGGAAATTCTACTACAGATTATCAATATGTAAACTTCAATAATGAAAAGAAAACTTATCAATATACTTTAACAGATAAAGACCGACCGGGTTTTGGCGTTGGCTGGTTATTTTTCAAAAATAACAGGGTGTATCAATTGAACCAAACGATAGCCATTCCCTGGACAAATAAAGAACTTCAAATTGAATATGCCACTTACAGAAACAAAACTTTACCGGGTAGCCAGGAAAAATGGAAAATAAAAATTACCGGGCATAAAAAGGAAAAACTGGCGGCCGAAATGCTGGCCAGTATGTACGATGCATCTTTGGATATGTTTTCACCACATCAATGGAGCCGGCCCAATATCTGGCCAACTTATTACAATAATATCCGATGGAATGAATCCAATAATTTTAATTCATTGCAATCATTACAATGGCAATTGTTTTCGCAAAATAATAAATCGCTTCATAAACAATATGATTATCTTCAAAATGTCTATCAACCACTTGTAGGCCTCCGAGGAAGAGTAAGTGGTTTAGATATAACATCCATTTCTAAAGGACAACCTACTGCACCTAATAAAGATGAAGAAGTTGTCGTAACATCACTCGGTATCTCCAGGCAAAAAAAAGAAACTGGTTATGCAACTGAAGCTGTGGAAGATTCTGCGGCATCAGAAAATGACAATACTGCCCCACCAACAGAAGGAGTAAAAATCAGGAAAAATTTTGCTGAAACCGCATTCTTCTACCCTGAATTATATACAGACAGTACGGGTGCTATTGAATTTTCATTTACCATGCCCGAAGCATTGACCAAATGGAAATTCATGGCTTTGGCACATACCAAAGAAGCCGCCTTCGGCTACAGTACCATGGAAATGCAAACCCAAAAGCAATTGATGGTACAACCCAACCTTCCAAGATTTTTACGTCAGGGCGATAAAATGGAAGTGCAATCCAAAATTGTCAATTTATCTGCAAAAGAATTTACCGGAACGGTTTCTTTACAACTCTTCAACGCTGTTACCAATGAACCTGTAGATGGACAATTCAGAAACGTTATGCCCAATCAATATTTTACCGTGGCAGCAGGACAAAGTGAAGCCGTAAAATTTCCCATTGAAATTCCTTATCAATTCAGCGATGCACTGGTCTGGAGAATTTCGGCACAAACAATCAATAAAGATAGTAGCGCCACAGAAAATTTCAGCGATGGTGAAGAAAATACTTTACCGATTCTTTCTAACCAAATACTGGTTACAGAATCATTGCCATTACCAATGCGGGGAAGCGGAAAAAAAGAATTTACATTTGAAAAATTATTGCAATCCGGTCTTAGTGAAACAATTGTCAACCAGGCACTCACTGTCGAATACACTTCCAATCCGGCTTGGTATGCCGTTCAGGCTCTTCCCTACCTGATGGAATATCCTTATGAATGTGCCGAACAAACCTGGAATCGTTATTATGCAAATTCCCTCGCATCTCATATTACTCAATCATCGCCTAGGATTCAGAAAATATTTGAACAGTGGAAAATAAAAGATACAGCTGCATTGATGAGTAATTTGGAAAAAAACCAGGAATTAAAATCTGTTTTGTTAGAAGAAACACCTTGGGTATTGCAGGCAAAAAATGAAGCTGAACAAAAAAGAAATATCGCTTTGTTATTTGATATGGTAAAAATGAGTGACCAATTGACAATAGCTTTAAACAAGCTCAATCAAATGCAAAGTAGTAATGGCGGATTCGTGTGGTTTAGTGGCGGTCCCGATGATAGGTATATGACACAATACATTATGACCGGAATAGGCCATTTGAAAAAATTAAACGCTATTGCCGAAGGCCAACAAATTCCCATTGATATGATTACAAATAAAGCAATCCCCTATCTCGATAAAAAAATAAAAGATGATTACGATGATTTGATTAAATATAAAACAGACCTTAAAAATTATACACCGGGATATATGGTCTTACAATATTTGTACATGCGGAGTTTCTTTCCGGAGTATAAAATTCCGATTGCCTCCGAAACAGCTTATGATTATTTCCGTAGCAGGGCACAACAAACTTGGAACGGGCAAAGTAAATACATGCAAGGCATGACGGCGTTGGCATTATTCAGAACAGGTGATAACAAAACACCCGGTGATATTTTGCGTTCGTTAAAAGAAACTGCAATCCAAAATGAAGAAATGGGAATGTATTGGAAAGCCACGCAGGGTTGGTTCTGGTACCAGGCACCTATTGAAACGCAAGCCCTACTGATTGAAGCTTTCCAGGAAATAGGAAAAGACACTAAAACAGTGGACGACCTGAAAACCTGGTTGTTGAAAAACAAACAAACAACCAATTGGAAAACCACAAAAGCCACAGCAGAAGCTTGCTATGCGTTGTTATTGCAAGGCTCCGATTGGTTAAGTAATACACCTGTAATCACTATCAACCTCGGACACGAAACCATCAAATCTTCAGATGAAAAGCAGGAAGCCGGCACCGGTTATTTCAAAAAAGTATTCGACTACCACCATATTTCTCCAAGAATGGGTCATATAGAAGTAGAAGTAAAAAGCAACAATCAACAACAATCTGCCACATGGGGAAGTGTGTATTGGCAATATTTTGAAAACATTGATAAAATAACGACTGCCGAAACTCCTTTGCAACTCACAAAAAAATTATTTGTAGAAAAAAATACGGATAAAGGCCCGGTAATTTCTCCGGTCAATGATAATGACATCATAAAAGTAGGTGATAAAATAAAAGTCAGGATTGAATTGCGAGTGGACCGTGATATGGAATACGTACACATGAAAGATATGCGGGCCGCTTCATTTGAACCTACCAATGTTTTAAGTCGCTATAAATACCAGGATGGATTGGGCTATTATGAAAGCACCAAAGACGCCAGTACAAATTTCTTCTTTAATTATTTGAGAAAAGGTACTTATGTTTTTGAATATACATTATTTGCAGGACAGGCCGGAAATTTCAGTAATGGCATTACAACAATTCAATGTATGTATGCACCTGAATTTACTGCTCATAGCGAAGGTGTCAGGGTTACCGTAGAGTAAAATACCGACTCAGATCGGAATGACGTAAAATAAAAAATTATGCCGGGCCCGACCCGGCATTTTTTAAGATACTAAAAAGATTCGATGAAGCTTACACTTACATTTGTAACATGACGGTTGATTATCTCATCATTGGTCAAGGTATCAGTGGCACATGGCTCAGTTATTTTCTGCAAAAAGAAAATCAATCATTTTGTGTAATCGATAACCATGAGGCCCTGGCTTCTTCCCGCATTGCAGCAGGCGTTATCAATCCGGTTACAGGCCGCAGACATGTGGAAGTTTGGTTGGCCGATGTGCTTTTTCCCTTTATTAAAAAAGTGTACAAGGAAATAAGTATAGCAATCGGCACCTCGGTATTTGAACAAAAAAATATTATTGACTTTTTTCCTTCGCCACAAATGCGGGAAAGTTTTTTACAGCGAGTAGCCGAAAAAAATTCTTACCTAAAAGATTATACAGATGAAAATACATTTCAATCCGATTTCAATTTTGAATTTCATTGTGGTGAAATCAAACCTGTATATACAGTACTTCTCGAAAAGTTATTGCCGCTGTGGCAACAGGTTTTGAAAAATAAAAACCAATTCGTTGAAGAAAATTTTGACATCCATAAACTACAAATTACTTCGGATGCTATCAGGTATAATGACATAACCGCCCGAAAAATAATTTTTTGTGATGGGGTAAACGCCACAAACAATCCCTATTTTCATCGTCTTCCATTTGCACCTAATAAAGGCGAAGCCATTTGGCTCGACATTCCTTCGCTTTCCAAAACATTTATTTATAAAAAAGGAATGATGTTGGTCCCCTTAGCAGATACCGGTAAATGGTGGCTGGGTTCTTCTTATGCCTGGGATTTTGAACATCCACACCCGACAGAAATTTTCAGAAAAAAAGCAGAGAGCCTGTTACAAAACTGGTTAAAAATACCATTTACAATTCTTGACCATAAAGCATCTATTCGTCCCGCTACAATAGAAAGAAGGCCATTCGTTGGATTCCATCCTTTGTTCCCCCAAATTGGCATACTGAATGGGTTGGGCACCAAAGGTTGTTCACTGGCTCCGTATTTTGCCCGCCAGATGGTGGACTTTTTATTATTCGAAAAACCCATTCAAGCCGATGCAAATATTTCCCGGTTTGCCGGCATCCTTTCCCGTTCTGTGGAATAATCTTTTATGCAATTTGCCCAATGGCAGTTCCCTTGTTATCTTTACGCCTCAGCATATTTTTTCAAAAATGTATAGAACGCATACTTGTGGTGAGCTGACTTTAGCTGCCAACGGAAACGATGTTATTTTGGCCGGATGGATTCAGACCATCAGAAAATTTGGCGCTATTACTTTCATTGACCTGCGAGACCGCTATGGCATTACACAACTTCTTTTTGATGAATCCCTGACAGCCCAATTAGAAAAAAATGCACTCGGAAGAGAGTTTGTTTTGCAGGCAAAAGGTACCGTACAGGAACGAAGCAATAAAAATAAAAATATTCCAACCGGTGAAATAGAAATCCTGGTACGTGAATATACAATTTTGAATACGTCAAAACTGCCACCCTTTACCATCGAAGATAATACGGATGGTGGCGATGACCTGCGCATGAAATACCGGTATTTGGATTTACGCCGCACTGTTGTGAGAAAAAATATTGAATTACGTGGTGCAGTCAATCAGGCTGTTAGAAATTATTTGCAATCGCAGGGTTTTATAGATATTGAAACGCCTTTCCTGATAAAATCCACTCCCGAAGGAGCCAGGGATTTTGTAGTACCGAGCAGGATGAATCCCGGACAGTTTTATGCATTACCACAATCGCCACAAACATTTAAACAATTGCTCATGGTGAGCGGCTACGACCGTTATTACCAAATTGTAAAATGTTTTCGTGATGAAGATTTACGAGCCGACCGCCAACCTGAATTTACACAAATAGATTGCGAAATGTCTTTTGTAGAACAAGAAGATATTTTGCAAATGTTTGAAGGCATGGTGAAATATATTTTTAAAGAAGTAAAAGGCATTGACTACCAAGAAAGCCTGGCAAGAATGACATGGGAAGATGCCATGTGGATGTACGGTAATGACAAACCCGATATTCGTTTCGATTTAAAATTATTGAATGTAAAAAAACCGGCAACAGTTTTTACCCACAAAAAAGATGAACAACAATTAATACAGAATGCCGGATTTAAAATTTTTGATGAAGCTGAAACTATCATCGGCATAGCCATTCCCGGCTGTGGCGATTATAGTCGAAAACAAATTGACGAAATCACCGATTGGGTGAAGCGGCCACAAATTGGAATGCAAGGCATGGTCTATATCAAATACAATACAGATGGCACTTTGAAAAGCAGTGTCGATAAATTCTTTGATGAAGAAAAATTAAAAGCCATCGCCATTTCTGCACATGCAAAACCCGGAGATTTAATTTTACTTCTTGCAGGTACCGAAGCCAAAACAAGACAAGCCGCAAGTGCACTGCGTATGGAAATGGCCACCCGGCTTGGCTTAAGAAAAGCCGATGAATACAAACTTTTATGGGTAATAGATTTTCCCTTATTTGAATTCAGTGAGGAAGAAAACGCCGATAATAAAATGTCGGGCAGGTGGGTTGCCAGGCATCATCCTTTTACAGCACCCAAACCGGAGCATATTGATACATTAATCAATACCGATCCGACAATTAAAAATGGTGAAGATTATTTGCAGCATCCGTATGCTACAATCAAAGCCAATGCGTATGATATGGTGTTGAACGGCAATGAAATTGGTGGCGGTTCTATCCGGATTTTCCAACGGGATTTACAAGAAAAAATGTTTGCTGCTTTGGGAATGGATGCGAAAGAACAACAACATAAATTCGGCTTCTTACTTGGCGCTTTCGAATATGGAGCACCTCCACACGGCGGCATTGCTTTCGGGTTCGACAGGCTTTGCGCCATTCTTGGTGGCAGCGAAATTATCCGCGACTTTATTGCATTTCCAAAAAATAATGCAGGAAGAGATGTGATGTTGGATGCACCTTCTACAATTGATGAAAAACAATTAACTGAATTGCAAATCAAATTGAATGCGAAACAATAATTGTTTCAAACAGTACAATGTATTAGTCCGATAAAAGTTTTTGCAAAGCATCAGTTAATTTCTTTGCATTCGGCAACATGGCTTTTTCCAATTCCATATTCATAGGAACGGCCGGTACATTTACAGCACCTAAAACTTCTACGGGTGCATCAAGATGTTGAAAACAATTTTTTGAAATTCTGCCCGCCAATGATTCTGCAAAAGAATTATTTTGCTGTTCTTCTGTCAATACAAGGCATTTGCCATGCAATTGTACGCTCTTAAAAATCAACGCTTCATCCAATGGAAATAAAGTACGTAAGTCAATAATTTCTATTTTTCCGTTGAAATTTTTTGCAGCATCTTTTGCCCAATACACTCCCATGCCATACGTAATGACTACTACAGATTCGCCGTTATGAATTTTTTCTTCATCAGCATGTAACACAATATTGGCTTTACCGAATGGTAAAATATAATCTTCGCCAGGTTCAATTGTTTTGGCTTCATCAGTACCCGGCACCTTGCTCCAGTACAAACCTTTATGCTCCAACATAACAACCGGATTCGGATCCAAAAAAGCCGCTTTCATCAACCCTTTCATATCTGCGGCATTGGAAGGATACGCCACTTTAATTCCTTTAATAGACAACACTGTCGTTTCTATACTGCCACTATGATAAGGGCCGCCACCGCCATACGCTCCGGTTGGTACACGCAGAATCATTGACACCGGAAACTTACCACAACTCAGGTAACAACTTTTCGATACTTCAGTTACCAACTGATTAAAACCCGGATAAATATAATCGGCGAACTGCACTTCAACAATAGGTTTCAGCCCTATGGCACTCATTCCAACCGTTGAGCCTACCACATAGGCTTCCTGGATGGCCGTATTGAAAACCCTGTCGTCACCAAATTGTTCAGCTAAAGTAGCCGCTTCGCGGAAAACACCTCCCAACCTTCTGCCTACATCCTGACCGTATAAAATAGCTTCGGGATGGGTTTCCATTATTTCCCGAATGGCAAATAAAGCAGCATCTACCATTACAATTTTTTCTTTTCCTGCAGGATGTCTCTCACCTTTTTCTTCAGTAACTGCACCGGGTGCAAAAACAAAATCTTCTACCGAAGAAGATGTGGGTTCCGGAGCCGCAACGGCTTTTGCAAATTCATTGGCTATAAATGTTGTAGCTTCTTTTTCAATTTGTACAATTTCAGATTCAGCAATTCCTCTTTCCAATAATTTTTTACGGAGTTTAGGTGTTGGATCATTTACCTGGTGTTGGGCCCAATCTTCATCCGTTCTGTAAAATTCTTTCCTGACTCCACTGGTATGGTGTCCTAATAATGGAACTTTTGCATGCACCAGGAAAGGTTTTCTTTCGGTTCTAACGGTGTCGCACACCTTCTTCATCATGTCAAATGATGCTTCGAAATCACTACCATCAACTTGTACACCTTCAATTCCTTTAAACCCTCGAATAAATTCATAGGCATTCATAGCCCTGGCTTCGGCAGCTGTTACACTAATGCCCCAATTATTATCCTGTACCAAATAAATAATGGGCAATTGTTTGAGGGCTGTAAATTGGAAAGCTTCACTGACTTCACCTTCGGTAATGCTTGCATCGCCAAGGGAACAAATGACAATCGGCAATTCACCATTTTTTCCTTTTCTTAATTTCTGCAACAAATGTTTTTCTACATACTGTACACCTTGCGCCAATCCGGTTGTAGGAATCGCCTGCATACCTGTTGCACTGCTTTGGTGAATCATGGTCGGTTTATCTTCTCCCTTATAATTGGCATGCGAATAATATTCCCGGCCGCCGGTAAAAATATCATTGCCTTTGGCTAATAATTGTAACATTTGTTCATAAGGAGAAAAACCGATACCCATGATGATACTTTCATCACGATAATATGGACTGACAAAATCCTGTGGTTGTAATTGAAAGGCCGTTGCCAATTGTATGGCTTCATGCCCACGGGAAGTGGAGTGTACATATTTACAGATGCTGCGATTAGCTTCATAAGTGGCCGCCATATTTTTTACATGGCACATCATTTTATAGGCTCTCCGCAAAATTTCAATATCTATCATGGGCTTCAAAAATACTACTATCGGTTAAAATCATTTAGCTAAACGCTTAAAAAAAAGAAAAGCTATCCCTAAGAATAGCTTGCAAAAAAAATCATTGAAAGAAACAAATTATTTGATTTCCATTTCGAACATACTATCATCTTCCACAAATGCTTCTAAAATATCGCCAACAACGACTTCGCCAACACCGGCCGGTGTTCCCGTAAAAATCACATCACCGATATTGATGGAAAAATAATTAGAAATATAAGCAACAATTTCATCGAAAGGATGAATCATCAAGCCGGAGTTTCCTTGTTGTACCAATTCTTTATTCTTATACAAACAGAAATTGATATCATCTTTATTTTTCACAGTATCCAAATTCACCCATTCGCCTAATACAGCAGAATTATCCCAGGCTTTGGCTCTTTCCCAGGGAAGGCCTTTTTCTTTTAAATCGTTTTGAATATCCCGGGCTGTAAAATCTATGCCGGCTGTAATCGCATCATAATATTTACCGGCAAATTTTTCGGGAATATATTTTCCGTTTTTGCAAATGCGTATGACCAACTCACATTCATAATGCAATTCGTTGGTAAATTCGGGGTAATAGAATGGTGCATGAGGTTGCAATAAAGCACTTTTAGGTTTCATAAAAATGACGGGTTCATCCGGCACTTCATTGCCCAATTCGGCAGCATGCGCAACATAATTTCTACCTACACAAAAGATTTTCATAAACAGGTTGTGTTTTAAGTAAATACATTGGATACAATACCCTGTGGTTGTTCATCACAAGTATTCCATGGTTTCAGTAAAATAGTTGGATTTTCGCCATTTTCGGCACTGAAGGCCTGGCGTTGACGCAGCCGGAGAGCTAAAGTAAGTAATCCATTTGATTATTCATAGCGAATAGACCTGATTATTTATACTATTCATGGCCGTTTGCAAGCCATTGAAGGCAAATACCTCAATCGCTTCCACCGATTTTTCTATTTTCAATGCTACCAATTTCGCTTCTGTTGAAGTCCATTTACCCAGGACAAAATCAGACTGATAGCCTTTGGCAAAATCATTGCCGATACCAAACCTGAGCCGGGCATAATTTCGGGTTTGTAATTCTTCTTCTATACTTTTCAACCCGTTGTGGCCCGCATCGGAGCCGGCAGGTTTGAGTCTTAATTTTTCCAGCGGCAATGCCAAATCATCAACGACGACAAGCAAGTGTTCCCTTGAAATTTTCTCTTTATTCATCCAATATTTAATGGCTTTGCCACTCAGGTTCATATAGGTGGAAGGACATATACAGATAAAAGATTTGCCTTTCCATTTTACTTTGGCCCGAAAAGCCAGCCGGTCGACTTCGAATGCGCCTTTATGTTTTTGTACAAAATGATGGACCACATCGAAGCCGATATTGTGTCTTGTATGGGCATATTCATTTCCGGGATTTCCCAATCCGGCAATCAGAAATTTCATAAGTTGAAATTAGTTATTAATCGTAAAACTTAACGGAATCAATTTTCAGATTCAAATCCATGCAAATAATTTATTGATGAAAAAACCCCGTTCGCAATTTTTGTAACGGGGTTTAAATCGATTTGTTGAGCAAGTGATTATTTTTTTTCTGCTTCTGCTGTTGCTTCTGCAGGTGCTGCTTCAGTGGTAGCTGCTTCACCTTCAGCTGGTGCTGCACCTTCGGCCGGTGCGGCTGCTTCTTCCTGCTTCAGTACTCTTGTTAAGCCTACCGATGCAATCGGAATCCTTGGTGAATTCAGAAACTCATAATTATCAATTTTTACATCCTGTACCCGAATGTTGCCATTCAATTCCAGGTTTTCAATATTCACTTCAATTGATTCCTGTAAATACTTTGGAAAAGTTTTTACTTTCAATGATTTCATTTTAGTAATCAATTTGCCACCTTCTTTTACTCCGGCGGCAGTGCCTACAAAATTGATAGGAATATCCGCAATCACTTTTTTGCCTTCGACCAATTCCAATAAGTCGATATGAATTAAAGTATCCGTTATTTTATCAAATTGCAAATCTTTTAAAATTGTTTGGTAGGTTTTCCCGTCAACAGAAATTGCTGCAATTTGAAAGTTGGGTGTGTACACTAGTGGTTTAAAAGCTGAAAGAGGAGCTTGAAAATTAATCTCCTTTTCACCGCCATAAATTACACCAGGCACCATTTCCTGAGAGCGGATTTTTCGGGTGGCGCTTTTGCCGAGTCCGGTCCTCAGTTGTCCTTCGATTGTAATTGTGTTCATGTTAAATTGTTATTTGATTTATAAAAAAAATATAAACACAGCATGTATTTATATCAGTTACTCGTTATTTCTTCTTTGCGAATGAACAAAAAGGCTTGTGATACTTTTGTTTTCATACGCATTTCGAATAGCTACTGCAAATAATTCTGCAACGCTTAATATTTTTATTTTCTCTGTTTCTTTTCTCAGTGGAATGGTATCACAAACCACCAATTCTTCCAACACACTATTGCTTATGTTATCGTAAGCTTTACCACTCAAAACAGGATGTGTTATCAAAGCCCTTACCGTCCTGGCTCCTTTTTCTTTTAGCAAACCGGCACTTTTGGCTAAGGTGCCGCCTGTATCACAAATATCATCTATCAACACAACGTCTCTGTTCGTAACATCACCGATAACAACCATACTGGCAATCTCATTCGCTCTTTTCCGATGTTTATCGCAGATGACCATTTCGGCATTGAAATAACTGGCTATTTCCCTGATTCTATTGGTAGCTCCTACATCGGGGGCGGCAAAGGTAAGGTTTTCTAAGCGCAGATTTTCAATATAGGGAATAAAAACAGCATGGCTGTCTAAGTGATCCACCGGAATGTCAAAATAACCCTGGATTTGTGGTGCATGCAAGTCCATGGTAATCACCCTATCGGCTCCGGCAGCCACCAGCATATTGGCCACCAGTTTACTGCCAATAGCCACCCTTGGCCTGTCTTTTCGGTCTTGGCGGGCATAACCATAATAGGGAATGACGGCAATGACCTTATCGGCAGAAGCTCTCCTGGCTGCGTCAATCATCAATAAGAGCTCCATTAAATTTTCAGTAGGCGAAAAAGTACTTTGCACAAGGAAGACATAATCTCCCCGAACACTTTCTAAAAAAACAGGGCAGATTTCTCCATCGCTAAAGCGTTGAATCTTCACCTTTCCCAATTTATTACCAAACTGTTTACAGATTTGCTCGGCCAAGTGTTGAGAACCGGTACCGGAAAATATTTTAGCAGATTGCATAGTGGAAAATGTGCGGCGAAGATACTAATTCACAACTGGTAATTACAAAAAATCCACTTTAAAATGAACCGGCCATTCTTTTCCTTCAGCTTGCAGAAAAATCCTTCCCTCTTGAAACGCTACATCTATTTGAATGCTAAATTTTTATGTGCTTTATCTTTTTTAAATACAGGCGTTTGCTGTTTTGTAATGTCGGTCGATTTGGCATTACAACTATAAAACAATGTAGAGCAAATAAAAATGGCAAATACCAAAGCTACCAGGTACATGACTGCGAAAAACAAAATCGGGTGTAGTGAGCCTACAGAAGTAAAATTCTTTGTTTTCATAAAAGTTGGATTTTAAAAATTAATAAAAGCTGGCGGCTTTATCAATCTGGCTTTACCGTATTGATAACCTAAAAATATTGACTATACTTGTCCTATGCAAGAGCAGAAATACTCAATAAAAAACTGGGCAAAAGACGACCGGCCGAGGGAAAAATTACTCATGAAGGGGGCTCAAAATTTGAGTAATTCGGAGTTGTTAGCCATTTTATTGCGTAGTGGTAATACGAAACAATCGGCTGTAGAGTTGGCGCAAACTGTCTTACATAAAACCCAAAACAATCTTCAGGAATTAGGAAAAATTACCGTAAAAGAACTGATGAAAATAAAAGGTATTGGTGAAGCCAAAGCGATCACTATTGCCGCAGCAATGGAATTGGGCCGCCGTCGGCACGAAACCACTTACTTGGCTAAACAAAGCATTACTTCCAGCCGTGATATTGCCGAATATCTTATGCTGAAATTAAAAGATTACCGCCATGAAGTTTTTGCCGTGTGCTTTTTAAATAATGCCAATAAAATAAATGATTTTAAAATAATCAGCGAAGGAGGCATGACCGGCACCATAGCCGATCCAAGAATTATTTTAAAATTTGCGTTAGAAAATAATGCGGTCAATTTAATCCTTTGTCATAATCATCCTTCGGGCAATTTGAAACCCAGCAAAGCTGATGAACAGTTGACCGAAAAAATTAAAAAAGCCGCTGCGCTGATGGATATCACTATTCTGGACCATATCATCGTCAGCGAGGAAGGGTATTTTAGTTTCGCCGATGAAGGCAAATTATAAAGAAACCTCGTATCATGCTTCAGCCGTCGGCCCACCAAAATTGATTGGCATCTGTACTTCTTCGAGGTCTTTTATGGGGCCATTAATAGATTCATATTTCTGGATATTTTCTTCCAGTGCTTTCATAAATCTTTTGGCATGTTGCGGAGTAAAAATAATTCTTGACTTCACCCGGCTTTTGGGCGTGCCGGGCATCACATTGACAAAATCAATTACAAATTCGGCGTGTGAGTGAGTAATAATTGCCAGGTTGGCGTAAGACCCTTCAGCCACTTCTTCCGATATTTCAATATTCAGTTGGTTGTTTGTGTTTTGCTCTGTCATACTATTTTCAATTGAAGGCCAAAGGTACTGGCTCTGTGTCGGTAATAAAAGTATTTTTAAAATGCAGGTGTAAAAAAAAGACTGCTTTTTCAAGCAGTCTTTTACACATATTTTATGAATCAAATTATCTTGGTCCGAGGTAAGTCATCACATCTGTCCACTCTCTTGTAGTAGCTGGATTCAATGTCGGGCCCGGATCATAGTTATATCCATACCGCACATAATACTTCTTCTCAGCAGGTACATATCTTGAATCGTAGCCGCTTGCAGCGGTGATTGTTGTATATGTAACGCCTGCAGCATTTGTATTATATACATTTACTTTATTGGTACCGGCCAGCACTGTAAATCCAGGCTCCTGGTTTCCAAAGTAGCTCAAACCACCTCCGTAAATAATCGGGTTAGCATAACCTCCCAAAAGAGGCCACCACATTTTACAAGTATTAGAAGAAATGGTATGCATTTCTATTTCCTGTGTACTTCCATCGTAGCCGGGATTACCTGCCGGATGATAGTTGGCAAAATCTAAACGATATGTACCATCGTAAGCATTTTTAGCACCGAAGATGGTAATAAAAGTATTAAAGTTGCCACTTGCCAGAAATGCAGCATCACTGACTGATTCAATTGTAAACCCAAGCGCATAAGTAGAAGATGGGTCAAAATTGATTGCATTGGTGTTTATAATCAAATAGGCACTTCTGGAGCCCGCCGGAATGGTTACAGACATTGAAGGAATGGTGTACAATGAACCGGGGAAAGTAACTAAACTTGAACCATTGGCAGCATTATAATCACTGATTAAAGTAGCTGAGTTTGCCAAGGTCAAAGTGACAGAAATGTCATGATCCGGCAAATCATTAGAGGTCAGGCGAACTTCTACCGCTTTTACCGTCAGGGCTTTGTCCTGAAAATCGAAGGCGAATGTACCCGTATGTGTACCGCTGGCATCTGCCAACTCCACAATTTTACCCTCATCTGCACCGGCCATACCGTAGGTCCTGTTGTTTACCTCTTTATCTTTTAAGCAGGAACTCAGAAAGAGAACTGCACTGCCTAATAATAATAATGAGTATTTTTTCATGTTTTTATTTTTAATTTTTATCAAATTTATTCTTACTGTTATACAATATAATAAATTTTATTGATCCCAGAATATCTTATCGTTTTGTGGATTAATTGTTCCTTCAGCAGCCACATTAGCAGCGTTGTAGTTAAACTCATTCTGCGGATATTGCAAACGATAAGGAACGTGTCTTCCTGCCAGGTTCGGTGCCATTGAAGGCGGCAAATCTGTAGGTACGCCCAATCTTCTGTATAACTGCCAGGCTTCAAAATTGTTAACCCCACACAAGGCAAGGTATTGCTGCATAGCAATCAACTGGATTTTGGCAGTTGAAGAAGCCGCAGTTGACCAGTCAACAATCGTATTACCGGGTTGATTGATATAGTTGTTCGCTTCTGTTAAATAGTTAGGAATGCCCAACCATTTGAAAGATTCCCTGATTGCATTTTCATAAGCTGATTGTGCAGAACCTGGCAACCATCCTCTTTGGATAGCTTCTGCCTGCATAAACATACTTTCAACTGAAGTAAATAACCACTGTGGTTGAGTAGCAGATTTGGCTAATCCAGGGCCGGCAACACCGGAAGAATTAGCAGCTTTGTACTCAAAATCATTCGGCAATACTTCTCCGAAATTATAGCCATAGTAATCATTGCCATGCAATGGAGTAGCTGCTTTCTGGAAGAAATACTGGTAACGAATATCACTGTTACTTCTGTACTTATTCAATACGTAATTATTGGCCCTGTTAAACTGGTCAGCTACGTCACCTGTATAGAGTAATCTGTAGGAATCCCAGAAAGGATTCTGCTTCCCATTATCTGCCAAATAACCGGGTTGTACTGAAGCTGTTTCACCAGAGCCGATAAAGCCGGAGCCGTCGGTCTGAATTTTGTTTATTACAGCACTTGGGTTAAAGCTTGGCACTTGAGACATGCGCAGAATCAATTTCAAACGCTGGGTATTGATAAATTTTCTCCAGCTGGTCTGGTCGCCACCGTAGATAATATCAGCAGCAGCGATATTGGCATTAGTTGAAGGATTAGCTGCCACAATCAATGCTTGTGCATCATCCAATTGTACTAAGAGGTCATTATAAATATCCTGTCCTTTGTCATAAGCCGGAAGGATATGGTTACCCAAATCAAAGGCTTCTGTATAAGGAACATTATTGTATTGGTCAACGAGATACATAAAACCAATCGTCTTTAATGTTTTGGCGATACCTTCATATAATTTCTCGCCGGAAGCATTGGCTTTTTGCTCCATAATATGGAGGTCATTTAAAATACCGAACCAATTGGACCATTCGCCGGCCTCAAAATTTGAGCTAATGTTATAGGACTCTTCATCGGCATTCGGGCCATACGTACCGGATCTTGACCAGTAACCGAGCCAGTGGGCTTCAATCCTGTAAGATGTTGCCATTGTGGCTGCCATGGCATGTTCAGCCCTGGGACAAATCAGGTCGGGTGTAATGGAGCCCGGGGTGACAGAGTTCGGGCTCGTATTAATATCTAAGAATCCCTTTTTACAGCCTACCGTAGCTGTCATCAGTAGCACCAGGGATATAAATGTTATTTTTTTCATGTTTATCATTTTCGGTTTGTGATAATTTAGAATGTTATGACTGCACTTGCACCAAACGTCCTTTGCGGAGGATTGATTTGTGAAGTGGATACACCTGCTGAGTTACCAGATGAGAATGTGAAATCAGGGTCAGTATAGACATTTGATTTCGGTACCCAGAGGTATAAATTCCTACCGGTTAATGAAACAGAAACACCTTTAATCAATTTCGCAGCTCCCAATAATTTTTTAGGGAAGTCATAAGAAATAGAGGCTTCTCTGATTCTCCAAGCAGCAGCACTGTATAAGAAGTTAGAACCTACATCACGATAAACACCGGTAAAGAAGTTATTGACGTTTGACAAAGTAATGTTGTCATTGGCAATATACTTTCCGGGATTTAAAGGATCTTCATAAGAAGAGTTCGGGAATACGAATCTTTCACGATGGTTGACGGCTGTAGCGATAGATACACCTGTCCAGGCCATATCATCACCGATTTTACCGAAGGCAGTGTGTCCACCTTTGTATTCACCAACAACTGAGAAATGTAAATTCTTATACGAAACCGTTGGGTTCAAACCTACAATCCATAAAGGCAAGGTACGACCATAGATTTTTGTATTCGGATCCTGGGTTGGTTCACCAGTTGTTTCACCAACAATCACCCTTCCCATCGCATCTCTTGTATAATCTGTGGCTTTGAAGACATAAGCAGGATAACCTTTGATAACATAGTTACCGGCAAAGTTGCTATAACCACCCGCAAACAATTCATCCAATCCCTGGTACACTTCATCAACCCTACTTGTATTATACGTAGCATTTCCTTTGAAGTTAATATTCACCTGGCCTAATTTCACCAATGGTGTCAATTTCAAATCAAATTCATAGCCTTCGTTGGTAAACGAGGCAGCGTTAACTGTAGCCGATGTAAAACCGGTAGCTGCAGAAACAGCAATCGGAATAATCTGGTCTGTATTATCCTGGTGGAAATAAGTAGCTTCAACACTTACCCTGTTTTTGAATAAAGCCAATTCGAAACCAGCTTCCCATGCTTTTACAAACTCAGGACGCAATAAGGGGTCAGGAGCAGAGTTATTTGCTGTAAAACCGGGCAAAGAACCATAAGGGAATCCGGAAGCCTGGCTAAATGTAGAAGACAAAGCGTATGGACCAATGGTTACGTTACCAGTTTTGTTCCAGGAACCACGCAATTTCAAATAAGAAATAACACGGCTGCTGTGAATGGCACTGATGGCATCACTTAAGACGATAGCACCATTTACACCCGGATAGAAATATGACCTGTTTGAGGCATCCAATAAAGAAGTCACGTCGTTACGACCTGTAAATTCAATATTTGCCCATTTATAACCCAAGCCAACACTTCCGTAAATAGAAATCAAACGAGCTTGACTGAAAGATGAACCACCACCTAATTCGCCGGTTCTGTTTGATACGTTAAACAATTCAGGTACCACAAGATTACCGGCACTTACGCTGGTATTCTTACTATCAACTTGCCTGAAATAATTACCTACAATAGCATTCAATTTGAAATCACCGAATTTCTTATTCACACGGGCAAATAATTCAGAAGATATACGGCTTCCCCTGTTAGCAAAATCTCCAACAGTTCCCGGGATAGATGCGAAACCACGTCCACGTCCGAAATCAGTTGGTATTTCACCTTTAGAAGTAGATCTGCCGGTATTTACATTCATACTCAAAGCGGCACGATAGGTGAAAGATAACCAGTTGGTTGCTTTCAAGCCTAATTCGATATTACCAATGAAATCTTCATATTTACCTGTACTTCTCCAGTTATCTATGGCAAAATAAGGGTTCAAACCATAATCGGTAAAGTATCCGTTATATTCTGCAAAAGGATCATTCATGAAATCTTTATAATGTGTGATAGGCACTTGTGCCGGTGTATTAAATAACAAATTCAATAAACCATTATTCAAACCAACGTTTTGAGAAGCATTATATGCTCCCATAGCACCATCATCAAATACATTGAAGTTCTGCTGGATATAGTTCAAATTGAAAGAGGCTGTGAATTTACCATATTCATGTGTAGAACTCATGCGGAAACCTGTTCTCCTGTTTTTATCATCCGGTACAATACCGTGGATAATCGCATCCTGCACACTCAGGTAAAATCCTTTTGTGGCAAATGAGATGTCGTTCTGAACAGTAACACCTGTATTAAAGAATTTTCTTTTCTCTTTTCTTAATGGTAAATAAGGAACCATTTGCTTAGAACCGTCCGGTAAAGTTTGTCCGATTTTTACAATAGAGCCGTCAAATGCAGGACCCCAAGACCAGTTCTCATACGGTGTATAAGCACCATAACCACCACTACCGAATTCATATTGAAAATCCGGCAATTTTGAAACTGTGGATAACTGAACACTGGTACCCAAAGTAACAACGGGTTTGCTGGTACTCCCTTTCTTAGTAGTAACAACAATGACTCCGTTTACGGCATCAGGACCGTAAATCGCAGCGGCAGAAGTTCCTTTCAGGATATCTACATCTACAATGTCATTCGGATTCAGTGAAGACAAATAACCGATACTCATAGGTACACCATCCAACAATAGCATTGGGTTGTTATCTCCCAATAATGAACGAATACCACGCAGGTTAATTTTAACGGTTTCGAACACACTATTATTAATAGTTGTAATGTTCAAACCGGAAACTTTACCTTGTAAGCCGTTGGCCACGTTGACCGCTTTGGCCCTGGTGATACTTTCACCACTAATGCTGGCGGCGGCATATCCCAAATCTTTTTTCTGACGGGAGATACCCAATGAGGTTACGATAACCTCAGTACCAATAGTTTCTCTTGTTTTTACTTTAATAGCGATTGAATTGGAGGAACCTACTGTAAACTGTGTGGACTCAATATTAGCCCCTGAAATCAGTAAAACATCCCCGGTCTTTGCCTGGATGGTGAACTTACCGGTATTATCGGCAGCGGTTCCAGTACCTGTTCCTTTAATTCTGACGGAGGCACCTGGTACGGCATCTCCATTTTGATCGGTCACAGTTCCGGAAATTGTCCGGTTTTGACCAAATGCAAATGCCGTAAACAGCATAAGCATCGTAAACAGTGAAGCGATTTTTCTCATGTTAACGTTAATTTTTAATTAATAATGCATTGATTATCATCGAATAATGTAAATTTCCAAGGGTTGGGGTCGTTATTAAAGACAAGTTTCCCTTGAAAAATGCTGCCGCAAGATAAATTTTTTTTTAACAATTACTTAAAACAATTAAAAAAAAGCAAAAATTATTTCCTTTTGCGCAGTATCCAGCGCAATTGCAGCTTGACATCTGTTTTTTTATTGCCGGGTATTTCATCCAGCCCGGAGCCCACGGAAGTCCGGTTATTATAGATGGTTTGGGCCCACCGAAGCCATAAAGACAGGTCACGGGCCAAATCATATTCGATATTAAGGTAATATCTGTATCCTTTATCAAAAAATGCAGGGATGGAATAGCTATAGAGCACATCATTTTCGTAAGCATAAATCCGGGCGTCATAATTATCGGTTTCGAAATACTGTAAACGCAGTTTGGCTGAAAAGGGTTTCAACATGGGTTTATATAAAAAATCGAAATAGGTGAGAAAGCCTTTGGCTTTATTGGCGCCCCGATTGTCAAACCATAATAGTTCTACCCTGTTGCGAAGCGTAATGGCCGGATTGATTTTATAACTGACTTGTGTTCTCCAGTTCTGCTTGGGCAAATCCACCAAATAATTTGTGGTGGTCGTATTGCCGGATTGATTTTTTTGTTTGGTTTCTGATTTGAACCTCGTGTACACTTCAAGGTCATGATTGGGTTTATATGTCAATTGGATTAAAAAATCTTTACCATGGCTGGGCGCATCTACCAGGTATTTCAGCCAGGGAAATTTATAAAAATCAGCGTAAGCATCTATCTGCCAGCCAATGGCCGGGCGAATGGAAACTCCTGTATATAAGCCGGTTTCATTCGTCGGATAAGTGTTCTCCGTAAAGGCATTGCCATTGATAGCCTGATACCCTTTACTGATTGATCTTTGTACCAAAGAAATATCTACCCTCGGATCTACACTGACCAATAATCCATTCACAAATGCTTTATTAAAATTTTTATCGGCAGCAGCTTCGCCAAATAAGTGAATGTTTTTGTAAGTATAGCTATAATCTACACTAATGTTGTACCAGTTTTTCCCATTGATGGCATATAAATTATAGGGTTCATCTCTTTTTACTACCGGTAAAGAAAAATTATAAAATACGGCATTGGCACCGACATGCCAACGGTCATTTCGCAAAATGATATTGCCACCAAAAGAGGTTTGTGTCAGATTGTTCTTATCAGCCTGTTCACTCGGTGTTCGGTTATACCCCGACGTGAGGAAGGAAGATATAAAGTCTTCATTATTGACCGTATCGGCTACAAAATTGGCATTCAACTTTCGGACAGAGCCAAAAACTGTAGATTCAATTTTTCCTTTTCCTATGGTAACGCCTACTCCTCGATTAAAATAATATTCTCCCGCAGAACTATACGGCCGCAAAGTAGCCGACTGTCTTTTTACACCCATGACGTTCACACTTTTTTTAAACGCCAGGCTTTGCCATTGTGTTAACCCTTGCCCGAGATTGACCGTAAAATCGCCTAAGGCCAATGCTTTGATTATACCCAGGTTGCGGGCAAATAAATGAAATGAATAAAAATCAAATCCTTGTTTCTGTGCACCTTTAAAAAACTGCTCTCCCGCATCTTTATCTCCTAAAATGCCGAATTGCAATAAATTTTTGTAACGGTATTTGTACCTGAATAAAATCCTTTGCCGGCTGCCGAGATATTTAGTACCGGAGGTTGATTTATCAAATCCTTTTGACTTTTCTAAAACTTGGGTGCCTCTCAACAAAAAACTATGTTCACCTCCTTTTAACCGCTTGCCGAATTCTACATTGATAGGCGTGGCCGAATGCACGGATACAAATGGCAATAATTCCCGTATTGTTTGAATATCCAAAGAAGGTACTGCCTGCAATTCATAAATACTGATGAAATCGCCAAAAATTTTTCTATATGAAATTAGATTATCTATTTGCAAATCTGACAAGATGCGTAGCCTTTTTAATTCATTGGCATCTGCCTCATTCAGGTTCATGGGATGCGTATAAAAAAACTGTAAATCCTGCAGGTAACTATCATCTTCTGTTTCGCCTTCATCGGCATCTGTTTGATTTTCTAATTGTTGTTGTACCGCAGGCGGAATATCCTGGCTTTGCGCCAGCCTTGCCCAACACAAAATGAGTAATATGACGGACAGTTTTCTCAATCCTTTTTCGCATTAAATTGATAAATTATCATCAATCCCGGCGTAACACCTAATTGGGGATGGAATGATGATGTAAGGTCTAACCGGAACGACTGTAATGACAATCCCACACCTGCCCAATAAGAGGAAGTGGCAGAAGAAAATCCGGCCCGTACCAAAAGTTGTTTAATGAATTTATATTGAAATCCTGCATTTACATTCACAGGCTGATCTTCTTCTTTTTCTATGGTTGCACTAATCATAAATTTCTCGGAAGCATCGTATCCAATGCCAAAAGCATATAGAGAAGATAATTTTTCTTCTTCATTTTTTCCGTATTTACCTCCTACGGGATTACTGACATGTATACCGGCGAGTAATTTATCGGTAACATGCATAATAGCACCGGCTTCAAAACTGATGGTGGATGCACTTCCATAAGTGGGAATACGCAAAGCACTGTAATTAAATTGAACACCTACATCCAGTTTTTGTCCGAGCTTACGGGCATAAGCCAATCCGAGTTGGGTTTCATTATAATCTGAAGAACCAAAATAATTACCTTTTACACCAATATTTCCGCTTTTTGTAACCAGACCAACAGCCGCCGAAAAATTATTCAATTCATCCAATAGAAATCTTCTTTCGCCAAATACACCTACTGCACTGGATTGTAAACCTGCCAATGCCGCCTGGTTGGAAGTAAATGAAAACACATCGATATGTTGATTACTATAGGCACCCAAACCCGTATAGGCCGATAAAACAGGACGACGTAATGTTTGCGCCGACAAATTTCCGGCAGCAAAAAACGCAAGTACAGAAAAGAAAATTAATAGTTTTTTCAAATAAAAAAATTTCAAGAAAGTTACAAGGTTCCATCGGCGCAACAAAATAAGATTCGTTTTAATGTTATTTTCGCAGCATGAATTTACTCGATGGTAAAAAAGCCGCACAGGCAATCAAAGACGAATTGAAGATTGATGTGGCGCAATTAGTTTCAGAAGGAAAAAAAATTCCACACCTTGTTGCCGTATTAATGGGTAATGATGGTGCCAGCGAAACGTATGTAGCGGCCAAAGTAAAAGCCTGTGATGAAGTGGGTTTTAAATCCACATTATTCCGTTTCACTAAAAACGAGCCGGCCAATCGATTGTTTGAAAAAATTCATGAACTCAATCATGACCCCGATGTAGATGGCATTCTTGTTCAATTGCCACTACCTGGACATATAGATGAAAAACAAATCATTGATGCGATTGACCCTGATAAAGATGTAGATGGTTTTCATCCGGTGAGTGTAGGAAAAATGGTGCAAGGCTTACCTAGTTTTGTTGCCGCCACACCATTAGGCATTATGTTGTTGATCAAACATTATAATATTGAAACCAAAGGAAAACATGCTGTTGTGGTTGGCCGAAGCAATATCGTGGGCAGGCCCATTAGCATTTTGCTCAATAATAATACCAATCCGGGCAATTGCACCGTAACGGTTTGTCATTCAAAAACGACGGACATTCAATCAATCTGTTTACAGGCCGACATTATCATTGCTGCCATTGGCAAAGCAAAATTCATTACAGCCGATATGGTCAAGGAAGGAGCCGTCGTAATTGATGTCGGCATCACCCGGGTGCCGGACGACAGTAAAAAAAGAGGCTATCGCTTACAAGGCGATGTAGATTTTGAAAATGTTGCTCCGAAATGTTCCTGGATTACACCCGTGCCCGGCGGTGTTGGGCCCATGACGATTGCCGCACTTTTACAAAATACCTTTCAATCATGCACGGAGAAAAATTGATGGCTATTTCCACAAACATAGACACTGCCCTTCCGGTGATGGAACATTTTTACACCTTGCAAGGCGAAGGATTTCACCAGGGAAAAGCGGCTTATTTTATCCGGTTGGCAGGATGCGATGTCGGTTGTGTTTGGTGCGATGTAAAAGACAGCTGGGATGCCACAAAACATCCTACAATGCCAATTGAAAATTTATTACGAGAGATACAAAAAACACCTGCAACAATTATTGTCATTACCGGCGGTGAACCGCTGATGTATGATTTAACGATGCTAACTTCCACTTTACAAGCGGCGGGTTTACAAACACATATTGAAACTTCAGGTGCCTATCCATTGAGTGGCCAATGGGATTGGGTTTGTCTATCGCCTAAAAAATTTAAACCACCAGTACCGGAAATCATTTCTTCGGCTGATGAATTAAAAATTGTTGTATTCAATACATCCGATTTTGCCTGGGCAGAAAAATATGCAGCTTTGGTACATCCTTCCTGCAAACTTTATTTACAACCCGAATGGGACAAAGCGGATACAATAACAGCAGACATGATTGCTTATATACAACAACATCCAAAATGGGAACTTTCCTTGCAGATTCATAAGTATATTCACGTACCGTAAGCAACCTTTCACTTATTTTTTCTTTCTTATCCGGAATAAAATCTTTGTAGATTCGTTCTGATAATTCAATTGATATGTGCATGAAAAAATGGATGACTGTTTCCCTGTTTTGTTTATTCGTTCAACTTGGTTTTTCTCAACAATATGATCCGCTCAATATCAAAAAAAAAGCGGTTGAATACTATACTAAAGCACAGGAAAGAATGGTTGACAATAATATTGTCAGTGCCATCGGCTTACTGATACAAGCTGTACAAACAGATAATCGATATATTGATGCACACCTTGCTTTAGCCAGTTTGTATGGTCAAATAAAAAACCATTCGAAAAGTGTAGAACAATATGAAATCTCATTTTCATTAGATTCCAATTATACGCTATTATATAAATCGCCTTATGCATTTCAGTTAGCTGCCCTTGGTCAATTTGATAAAGCATTAGCAGCAGTGAATGAATTGCTCAGCAAAAAACACATTACCAATTCTTCTTTATTGAATAAATTAGAAGAAAGAAAAAAATCTTTTCAGTTTGCTGTTGATTTTGAAAAAAACCATCCGGATAAAAATTATGTTTTTGCACCGCAAAATGTCGGCAGTGGCGTTAATACAGCCGACCCGGAATATTTTCCATCATTGAGTTTGGATGCCCAACAACTGGTCTTCACCAGGAGGGTCAATAATTATAATGAAGATTTTTACACCAGCCAATTGACCGATAAAGGATGGGCCATTGCTTCGCCGTTGAAAGGCAATATCAACACACCGGGCAATGAAGCTGCACAAACCATTTCGCAGGACGGTGAATTGTTGATTTTTACAGCCAGGGACCGAAGAGATAGCTATGGCAATTACGACTTATACTACTCCCTTATGACACCCAAAGGCTGGAGCGATGCCGTAAATCTGGGTAGTAATGTTAATTCCGACCAATGGGACTCACAACCTTGTTTATCACCCGATAAAAGAGATTTATATTTTGCCAGCAAAAGAATTGGCGGCTTGGGTGGCAGCGATATTTATGTTTGTCATTTATTGCCGAATGGCAAATGGGGGCCTGCTGAAAATCTCGGGCCGGGCATCAATACCAAAGGGGATGACCAATGTCCGTTTATACATGTCGATAATCAAACACTTTATTTTACCTCGAACGGATGGCCGGGTTATGGCGAAAATGATTTATTTTATGTCAGAAGAAGTGTGGGGCATAGCTGGACACAACCTATGAATTTGGGTTACCCCATCAACACAGTCAATGATGAAGGCACTTTATTCATAGCTGCCGATGGCGTAACCGCTTACTATGCCAGCGACAGGAGCGACTCAAAAGGTTCGCTTGATATTTATAGTTTTCAATTGAGAAAAGATATTCGGCCTTTCAAAACTTTGTGGGTCAAAGGTATTGTAACCGATAAAAAAACGCAACAGCCCCTTCCTTCGACCGTACAATTGATTGACCTGGCCACAGAAGAAATTATAACTGAAGTACAAACAGATGTCAACGGAAAATACCTTATTACTTTACCCGTTGGCAAAGATTATGCGTTTACGGTTGACCATAAAGGTTATTTATTTTATTCCGACAATTTTTTGATGTTGAACAAATCACCGGATTCTACCTATCAAAAAAACATTGCGCTGCAACCCATCGAATTGAATGCCACAATTGTTTTAAAAAATATTTTCTTCGACGTCAATCAATATGAATTAAAACCCGAATCGAAAGTCGAGCTGGATAAACTGGTGCAATTATTGAATGAAAACCCTACAATGAAAATTGAAATAAGCGGTTATACTGATAATGTAGGCCAGGCTGCCGACAATAAAATATTAAGTGTGAACCGGGCTAAAGCTGTCGTAACTTATTTGGTTGAAAAAAATATAGCAGCCGGCAGGCTGACGGCGAAAGGATTTGGCGAAACAAATCCCATTGCCGACAATAATACAGAAGAAGGAAGGGCCAAAAACCGTCGAACTGAAATGAAAATCATCAGTCATTAGTATTTTTAGGATATACCAACGCTTCATTTCACTGTATGAATAACGATTTACTTTACCAAATTGGATTAACTTTGGTGCCGACTATCGGTCCCGTACAAGCGAAAATATTATTGCAACATTGTGATGTGGAAGAAATTTTCCATGCTAAAAAAAACTACCTCGAAAAAATTGAAGGTATCGGTACCGGCAGGGCGGCCGCCATTACAAATTTCAACAACTTTTCAGCCGTAGAAAAAGAAATCAAATTTATAGAGGACAATCATATTCAACCTCTGTTTATTACGGACGAAAATTATCCCAAAAGATTATTGAATTGTTACGACTCTCCTACGCTGTTGTATTATAAAGGAAGGGCAGATTTGAATGCGCCCAAAATCGTTTCCATCATTGGTACAAGAAGCCATACCGACTATGCCAAAAACGTAACGGCACAAATTGTAAAAACACTAACGGCACAAAATATTACAGTAGTCAGCGGACTGGCTTTTGGAATTGATGCCATGGCACATAAAGCGGCTTTAAAAAATAATTTACCTACAATTGGTGTTTTGGGTCATGGATTGCATACCATTTATCCGGCCGAACACAGTAAATTATCAAATACAATGCTCACACAAAATGGCGGTTTGCTCACAGAATTTAGAAGCGGTACCAAACCGGACAAGCATAATTTTCCCAGCCGCAACAGAATCGTTGCCGGCATGAGCGATGCCACCATTGTAATTGAAACTGATATTAAAGGCGGCAGTATGATTACGGCGGAATTGGCCAACGGCTATAATAAAGATGTATTTGCCGTTCCCGGCAAGATAACCGATACGAAAAGTTCGGGGTGCAATTATCTCATCAAAACAAACAAGGCTATGCTCCTTGCCAAGCCGGAAGACCTTATCAACATCATGCAATGGGCCGATGAAACGCAATCAAAAAAAACAAAAAAACAACAGCGGGAATTATTTATTGAACTCAGCCACGACGAAAAAATTATTGTAAATATCTTGCAAAAAGCTGAAGCTACTTCTATAGATGAAATAAATTTGAAAAGCGGATTAAGTTATAGTACGGTAGCAGCAGCCATTCTTAACTTAGAATTACAGAATGTGATATTATCTTTACCGGGCAAATTGTACAAAATGGCTTAAAGCCAAACAGCGAATCCATTGGTATTTTTGTCTTTAAAACAATAAAATTTTTAACCAGAACCGATATTCCATGAACAGGCGTTGCCGGATAGGATTTTTATTCATTTTTATTGTTACCTGTTTTCAGAATAGTGTAAATGGCCAGGCCTGTACTACACTTGGACAAACCCCTTCTACTGCTTTTCCGGTTTGTGGTACTACTACATTTTCACAATCTATTGTGCCTATATGCAGCACAAACGACATTTATGTTCCCGGTTGTTCCGGTAATAGCAATGCCAACTATCAGAACAAAAATCCATTCTTTTATAAATTCACCTGTTATGTAGGTGGCACATTGGGTTTTATCATTAACCCACACGCTGCCAATGACGATTATGACTGGCAATTGTATGACATCACCGGTCATAATCCGGATGATATTTTCACAGATTACTCATTGGTCGTTACCGGCAATTGGTCCGGTTCTTATGGTACTACAGGTGCGGCTGCCTCAGGTGTCAATTATATTCAATGCGCTTCTGTCCCCGCAGATAATGCACCAAGATTCGCCGCGATGCCCGTACTTACCGCCGGCAGAGATTATTTATTAATGATTAGCCATTTCACAGATACACAAAGCGGCTATGATTTAATTTTTAAAGACGGAACAGCGGTTATCACCGATCCTAAAATCCCAAAGATGCTTTCCGCCAAAGTGGATTGCGATGGGAAAGTCATCACCCTGCAATTGAACAAACAAATCCAATGCAATAGTGTTTCCGGTGATGGTAGTGAATTCAGCATTTCCCCGTCTGTAGGGTCGGTTGTAAGTGCCACAGCACAAAACTGTACCAACTCATTTGATTTTACGGAAATGACCATTATACTGGCCAACCCGGTTCCCAACGGCACTTTTGACTTAGTGATTAATAATGGCACCGATGGCAATACTTTGCTCGATATTTGTGGCAACAATATTGCTGAAAATGATAAAGTTCCTTTTACTTACAATGTACCACAACCGATTTTTGCCGACAGCATTGGCAAAACAAATTGTGCCCCCGATTCTGTAAAAATTTATTTCCCCAAAAAAATAAATTGCGCCAGCATTGCTGCCAATGGCAGTGATTTTTCTGTAACCGGGCCTACACCTGTAAATGTGATTGGCGCCTACGGCAATTGCACCAATGGCAAAACTCCGTATGTAGTAGTACGATTTGCCGCTCCTATTTTTACAAAAGGCAATTACCAACTCCATTTAAAAGCGGGTAATGACGGCACTGTTTTAATTGATGAATGTGGATTAGAAACACCTGTACAATCACTGGGTTTTACAACCGAGGATACAGTAAATGCTGATTTTAGTAATGTGCAACATCTCGGTTGCGAAGAAAATACCGTTGCGTTTTCTCACAATGGTGCACATGATGTAAATACCTGGATATGGACTTTCAACAATGGAAATCCTGTAACCGGACAAACACAAACAAAGGTTTTTCCGGCAAAGAGTAGCAATACCATTCTATTAATTGTCAGCAATGGCACTTGCACCGATACCAGTTCTGTAGTCCTCGATTTTGATAATGAAGTCAATGCCGGTTTTAGTATCCCCTCTATCATTTGCCCCGAAGATCCCTTAACTGTCGTCAATACGTCCACCGGATTGATTGATGAATGGCTTTGGAAATATGATGTAATCGGAACAAGTACGGCAAAAGATCCGGCACCGTTTCAATTTCCAATGATGAGTGATGAAGCGTATTATACGGTTACACTGATTGCAAGAAACAATACTTTAGGCTGTGAGGATACGGCACACCAATCATTAACTGTTCTGGATAATTGTTTGATAGCTGTACCCAACGCTTTTACACCCAACCACGACGGAAGGAATGAT
Organism: Chitinophagaceae bacterium; assembly: GCA_020437365.1. GTDB lineage: Bacteria > Bacteroidota > Bacteroidia > Chitinophagales > Chitinophagaceae > JJ008. Next base: position 55,640 of record JAGQWM010000007.1, read on the forward strand.
TATTTCAGGCCGCATAATGCATTGAAAGCAGATAAATATGATTTTAAAGTTTTCAATCGGTGGGGTCAATTGGTATTTCATACAAATGACTGGCAGGATAAATGGGATGGCAACTTTAAAGGAAGTCCGCAAGGTGCCGGCGTGTTTGTCTGGATGCTGCGCTATACCAAACCCGACACACAAGAGGAAGTCTTTCAAAAAGGTACAGTCATGTTGATTCGCTAAAAACATTTTTGTAGCATCTGCCTGTCGCTTATCTTTGCACATGGCAACAAACAATTCTCCCCGCAAACAAAAAGCAAATCCCAAATTTTTCGGCGAAGGACTCACTTTCGACGATGTATTATTGCAACCCGGCTACAGCCAGGTGTTACCGAGAGACGTCAATATTACTTCGCAATTAACAAAAAATATCAGGCTGAATGTTCCTTTGCTTTCGGCTGCAATGGATACAGTAACGGAAGCTTCATTGGCGATTGCACTAGCCCGGGAAGGTGGCCTTGGTATTCTGCACAAAAATATGAGTATCGAAAAACAAGCGGAGCAGGTACGCAAAGTAAAAAGAAGTGAAAACGGACTCATCATCGATCCGGTTACTTTATTGGCCAACGCCACCATTGGCGAAGCCCAGAAAATAATGCGTGAAAATAAAATCGGTGGTATTCCCATCATTGATAAAAACAGAAAACTTGTTGGCATACTCACCAACCGTGACCTTCGTTTTGAAGACAACCCGCACCGGAAAGTGAGTGAAGTCATGACGAAAGAAAATTTATATACGGCACCCGAAGGCACTACACTAAAAAAAGCCGAAGCATTTTTTAAGAAAACAAAGGTTGAAAAACTTCCGGTGGTCGATAAAAAAGGGAAACTAACCGGCTTATTTACCTACAGTGATATTTTGAAATTAAAAAGCCACCCCAATGCACTCAAAGATCAATTCGGCCGCTTATTAGTGGGTGCCGGTATTGGCATTACGGCAGATATTCTGGATAGAATGTCGGCATTGCAGCAGGTAGGTGTCGATGTCATTGTTTTGGATAGTGCACATGGCCATAGCCAAGGTGTTATTGCTGCGTTGAAAAAAGTAAAAAAGAATTTTAAAAATATGGAAGTGTTGGCCGGTAATGTGGGCACGGCGGCAGGAGCCAAAGCCCTGGCCGAAGCCGGTGCTGATGCCATCAAAGTCGGTATTGGCCCCGGTTCTATTTGTACGACAAGAATTGTAGCCGGTGCCGGCGTTCCGCAATTGACGGCTATTATGGAAACTGCCCAAGCCATGAAAACAAAAAAAATTCCTGTCATTGCAGATGGTGGTATTCGCTATACAGGCGACATGGTAAAAGCATTAGCGGCAGGCGCCGATTGTGTTATGATGGGAAGCATTTTTGCAGGCACGGAAGAAAGTCCCGGCGAAACGATCATCTTCGACGGAAGAAAATATAAACAATACCGTGGCATGGGTTCGCTGGGTGCAATGGCAACCGGTAGTAGCGACCGTTATTTCCAGGATGTGGAAGACGATGTTAAAAAATTTGTTCCGGAAGGCATTGAAGGAAGAGTGGCCTATAAAGGAACCCTGAAAGAAATTGTGTACCAGTTTACCGGCGGTTTAAGAGCCGGCATGGGTTATTGCGGCGCCAAAAATATTGACGATTTGAAAAAAGCCACTTTCATAAAAATTACAAATGCCGGCATGAGCGAAAGCCATGCACATGATATTGATATTACAAAAGAAGCGCCGAATTACAGTAGGAAGTAACCTGCCACGAATTACACTAATCACACGAATTAGAAAGAAAAACTAACAAAACCCTTCTGCATTCGCTGTTGTAAAAAACGATGAACTAAAAAGTTTTATTTTTACGAAAATCTTTTTTTGAAGCGTTATACCAATTTATTATTAGCCATTGCATCGGGCCTTTTATTATTTGCCGCTTGGCCGGTTTCACCCTTCACCATTTTAATTTTCCTGGCATGGACACCTTTGTTGTGGATTGAAACGAAAGTAATAAGCAGGAAAAAATTCTTCGGCTATACGTACATCACCATGTTTGTTTGGAATATTGCCACTACCTGGTGGATTTGGAATGCATCGGCACCCGGCGCCATTGCTGCTTTTTTGGCCAATAGTCTTTTAATGTGTTTTCCCTGGTTGGGATATACCATTGTGAAAAAAAAATTGGGGCAACCCATCGGGTATATTGCTTTGCTGGCATTTTGGATGTGTTTTGAATTTATTCACTTGCAGGATTGGGGATTGAGCTGGCCATGGTTGACACTGGGCAATGCATTTGCTTCGCATCCTGAATGGGTGCAATGGTACGACATCACCGGCACCGCAGGTGGCAGCTTTTGGGTTTTAGCCAGTAATATTTTGTTGTTTTCCATTTTTATTACTTATCAAAAAAATGGCAGGACGATTGCTTATTTCAAACAACTTTTCGGCTGGATTTTACTCATGGCTCTTCCTTTTTTGTACCGGCCACATGTCATTGGTGAAACTGAAAAGGCAGGTACAAAAGAAATTGTGATAGTACAACCCAACATTGATCCGTATGAAAAAGTTTCGGAACTCAGTGGCTCTTTTGAATCGCAATTACATATATTAATTTCCACCACTGAAAAACATATTGATGACCAAACTGATTTAGTGATTTGGCCGGAAACAGCTTTGTACAATGCTTCCGGCATTGACGAAACCAGGATGAAAGAAAATTATTTTCTGCGTCCTTTATTTGCATTTTTACAAAAACATCCGAACGCAACATTATTGACAGGTATTGAAAGTTATCGGGAGCTTCCCACAAAAACCAAGCATTCACATGCATTCAATGGGCACTATTTCGAAACCTATAACGGAGCTGTTTTATCAGACAGCACCGGCGCCTATTCTTTTTATCATAAATCGAAACTGGTGCCCGGTGTAGAAACATTGCCCTGGTTTTTACATTTTCTTGATAAATGGTTCGAGAAATTTGGTGGCACTACTGCCGGTTATGCCAGTCAAAAAGAACGTATAGTCATGGAAACAAAAAACAATATAAAAATTGCACCGGCTATTTGTTATGAAAGTATTTACGGTTCTTTCATCAGCCGTTATTTTCAAAACGGGGCCAATTTGCTTTGTATTATTACCAACGATGGCTGGTGGAAAAACACACCCGGCCATAAACAACATATGGATTATGCCCGGTTAAGGGCCATTGAAAACAGAACCTGGGTAGCCCGTAGCGCCAATACCGGTATCAGTTGCTTTATAGACCCTTTCGGAAAAGTATATCAACCGCAACCTTACAATACGAATGCAGCCATAAAAATGAAGATTGACCTTTCACAACACAAAGAAACTTTTTATGAAAAACATGGCGACCTTTTATATAAAATCATGTTGGTGCTAAGTGTGCTGCTTATAGGCTGGACGATTGTTGTAAAGATTCTAAGGAGGTTTGCTAAAAAGAAAAAATAAAAGATTAAACCATTGCGTAACCCTGAGCCTTCGCTTCTTCACATTTAAATAAATAATTTTAGTTTATAAAAAATGAATAAAACAATTCAATACCAGGAAAAGCAAATTCACTACCGTGTAGTTGGAAAAGGCAGCCCTGTTGTTTTGCTTCATGGATTTGGAGAAGACAGCACCATTTGGGATAGCCAGGCAAAATTTTTACAACAAAAATATAAACTCATCATTCCTGATTTGCCCGGCTCCGGCCAATCTGCATTATTAGCCGAAACAAATATGGAAACTATGGCTGAAGTTGTGAATGCCATCATAGAAAAAGAAATACATAAAGCAGAAAAAATAAAACTCATTGGCCACAGCATGGGCGGTTATATTATTTTGGCTTTTATGGAAAAATACGATGAACTTGTTGACGGATTCGGTTTGTTTCACTCGACGGCTTTTGCCGATAGCGAAGAGAAAAAAATTGCCCGGAAAAAATCCATTGATTTTATTCAACAACATGGTGCTTATGAATTTTTAAAAACAAGTATTCCCAATTTATTTGCAGCAAAAAATCATGAAAATAAAAAGGAAGAAATACAGAAATTAATCGCCCAAGGCCACAACTTTTCGGCGCAGGCACTCGTTTCTTATTATGAGGCCATGATAACCAGGCCTGACAGAACAATGATTTTAAAAAATACCAAAGTACCGGTACTGTTTGTGATGGGTGTTTATGATAATGCCGCTCCTGTAAAAGACATGTTACAGCAATGCTATCTGCCCGAAAAATCGTACATTCACATCTTCCAAAACGCAGGCCACATGGGTATGTTGGAAGAAGTAGAAAAATCGAACCGGGTTTTTGAAAATTTTATTGCCGACAATAGTAATGAATAAGACCTACCCCCGAATGAAACGCAAACTCCTCATCATATTATCATTTTTGGTTTTGTCGGTTTCGGCGAATGCGAGGCATATTTTTGGAGGAG
>JAGQWM010000080.1 GCA_020437365.1 Chitinophagaceae bacterium
AAATCAACCACTTCTCCCCTTGCATAATTAATAATGATGACATTCTTTTTACACAACTGTAAATTTTTCTGCCCCAATAAATTTTTTGTTTGCGGTGTATCCGGCACATGCAATGAAATAATATCTGCCTTTGATAAAACTGTTTTTATATTGCTGGCAGCTATGGCATTTCCAAGTGGCAATTTGGTTTTAATATCATAAAAAATCACTTTCAATCCCAGCGACTCGGCTAAAACACTTACTTGCGAACCGATATTGCCATATCCAATAATGCCGATGGTTTTTCCACGCAATTCATAACTTCCATTGGCTTCTTTCTGCCAGATGCCTTCATGTACTGCTTTATTTTTATCCGGTACTTTTCGAATCAACATGATTGCAGCACCAATGACCAACTCTGCCACCGACCTTGTGTTGGAATAAGGCGCATTGAATACCACTATGCCTTGTTGCATAGCTGCATTGGTATCCACCTGGTTGACGCCGATACAAAAACAGCCAATGGCTTGCAGTTTTTTAGCTGCTGCCAAAACTTTTTGAGTAATTTTTGTTTTCGACCTGATGCCAAGAATATGTACATCTTTAATCGCTTTCATCAATTCCTCTTCCGACATGGATTTCGAGTGTTTTTCTATTTGCACATACCCACCTCGCTGAAAATTTTTAACCGCTTTATCGCTGATATTTTCCAGCAGCAGAATGCGGATTTTTTCCTTAGGATAACTTGTTGTTTTAGTTGCGGACATAGTGCAAATATAGAGTTGAGAACATTAAGAAACGGGTATTAATTTGTTGGTATAAAATTGACCCCTTATTTTCGTTCAAATCCTAAAATATTGAAAAACACCCTTTATTTTTTCTTACTTTTTGTCATCATTGCCGCTTGTAATGCTGCTTCCAACAAAGAAAACTCCAAAGACGATTCCTTGCAATATTATCCGCCCACTCCAAAGGAAATGAGCAAAGATGAATTTCGTTCGTATTACCGGGTTGTCAGTAATTTTTTTGATTCCGGTTTATTGCGTTCGGGTTTTAATGGCGGAATATTGATTGCCAAAAACGGGAATATCATTTATGAAAAATACCAGGGAAAAGCAGACCTCAGAGATGATGATTCCATCACAAAAGAAACCCCATTTCACATTGCTTCCACGAGTAAAACTTTTACGGCTACTGCCATTTTAAGACTTTACCAGGAGCATAAACTCTCGTTGGAAGACAGTCTTACAAAATACTTTCCCGGTTTTCCTTACGAAGGCATTACCATCAAATTATTATTGAGCCACCGCAGTGGGTTACCCAATTACTTATATTTTATGTCGAACAGCGATTGGGATAAATCCGTTTACGTTACCAATCAGGATGTCCTGAATTTTATGATTCGTGAAAAACCACAAAGGTATTATGCACCTAATCAACGATTCGATTATTGCAATACTAATTATCTATTGCTGGCACTGATCATAGAGAAAGTAACGGGTATGAGTTACCCTGCATACATGCAACAAAAATTCTTCGGGCCTTTACACATGGAGCATAGTTTTGTATTTACACCCAACGATTCGGCCCGGGCTACGCCTTCATTTACGGCTCGCAATACGTATTGGAATAATGATTTTTTGGACCATACTTATGGCGATAAAAATATTTATGCAACGCCGGAAGATTTATTAAAATGGGATCAATCCTTCTACACAAACCAGGTTTTGGATACGCAGCTTATGAAAGCCGCCTTTACACCTTATAGTTTTGAAAAACCATCCATTCATAATTATGGCTATGGCTGGCGTTTATTGCTCTTGCCCAATGGCAAAAAAGTAATTTATCATTTTGGAAAATGGCATGGGTTCAATTCGGCTTTTGCAAGATTGACCGATGAAAAAGCAACCATCATCATCCTGGGCAATAAATTCAATCGGAATATTTACAGGGCAGCCCATACCTGCTACGATATTTTTGGAGCATACCTACAAACAACACCCGGCGATGAAGATGATGCGAATGAATCAGAAGCTCCTGCAACAAAACACACACCCAAAGCTGCGAAAACGAAGAAAAAATAATTGCCAACTATTTTTTTTCCGAAAATTCATTTCGAACTTTAGGTTCGAATGAAAATTTTATCGGCATCAACAATCAGGGAATGGGATCAATTTACCATTATGCATGAGCCCATTTCGTCAATCGATCTGATGGAAAGAGCTGCCCGGCAATGTGTTCAATGGATTTTAAATCATTTTGCCACCGGCATTTCCTGTAAAATATTTTGTGGCAAAGGAAATAATGGCGGCGACGGTTTAGCCATTGCCAGAATGTTGGCCGAAAAAAAATATAGCGTAAATGTTTATGTGCTTGAATTCGGCAAATTAGGTTCCCCCGATTTTCAAACCAATTTACATCGGCTGCATCATTACCCGCAAGTTGCTATTCATTATTTACAAGACGAGTCACATTTTCCGGCTATTAAAAAAAATGAATTGGTGATTGATGCTATTTTTGGTTCGGGCCTCAACCAACCCTTGGCCAATCTTGCTTTGGCATTGGTCAATCATATCAACCAATCATTGGCAACCATCATTTCTATTGATATGCCATCGGGCCTTTTTGCAGATCAATCTTCCAAAGACTTTACAACAATTCAGGCAACAGCCACTTTAAGTTTTCAAGCATATAAAACGGCTTTTCTTTTTGCTGAAAATGCAAATGCTTTTGGGCACATTCAAGTACTCGATATTGGACTGTCAGCGGAATTTCCTGCTTTGAAAACCAATACCAATTGTTTTATTAATAAAGAAATTATTTCTGCCATTTTCAAACCGAGAAAACCATTTACCCATAAAGGAAGTTTTGGGCATGCATTAATTTTCTGTGGTAGTTATGGTAAAATGGGTGCAGCCATACTTTGCGCCAAAGCCTGTTTACGATCCGGCGTAGGTTTATTGACCATTCATGTGCCAATATCTGGTTACGAAATTATACAAACAACTGTTCCTGAGGCAATGGTATCAGTAGATTCAAATTCTACATGCATTACAGAAATTGTCGAAAACCTTACTTCATTCACATGTTTTGGCCTCGGTCCGGGCATTGGCTTAGCCGATGAAACCGCCAAAGCCATTGCGAAAATGATGGCAACAATAAAACAACCGTTGGTCATTGATGCTGATGCATTGAACCTCATTTCAAAAAATCCGCATTTTTTAAAATCGTTGCCTGAAGGAAGTATATTAACACCTCATCCCAAAGAATTTGCAAGGCTTTTCGGAGAAACCAAAAATGAATTTGACCAAATGCAACTGGCTCAGCAAAAAGCAGCCGAACATCAATGTATAATTGTTTTGAAAGGACATCATACATTGATAGCCACACCGACAGGAAAATGTTATTTCAATAACACCGGCAATGCAGGAATGGCAACTGCCGGAAGTGGCGACGTGTTGACAGGAATTATTACCGGTTTGCTGGCGCAACTATATGCACCGGAAGAAGCCGCTGTTTTAGGTGTTTATTTACATGGCTTGGCAGGAGATTTGGCGGCAGATAAGATTTCACAAGAGGCTTTGCTGGCAAGCGACATCATTGAAAACCTCGGAGCAGCATTTCTACAAATGGTGAATGGCAATCTTCCAATTTAAAGCCCCATTTTTGGAACAAATCACTGCATTTATCAGGCGAAAAAACTATATTTTTTTTCGGCCTTAGCATTCTATTAAATTGCCCGTCAACCCCTATCTTTGCCGCCCTCGATGAAATATGCATTTCGTCGAAGTAATGGAACAAAAAATTTTGATTAAGCAACTATATTTATGGAATATTTGATTTACCTCATCCCGGTCCTTGGAGCGATTGGGTTACTGTACACAGCCGTAAAATTTAATTGGGTTTCCAAACAAGATGCCGGAACCGACCGCATGAAAGAAATCAGCAACTATATTGCTGACGGAGCCATGGCATTTCTGAAAGCAGAATGGAAAGTCCTCGGTTATTTTGTTGTCATTGTTGGAATTTTATTAGCCGTCATGGCGCAGGCCAATCCACATTCACATTGGGCGATTATTATTTCATTCGTCCTCGGTGCCTTTTTTAGTGCCACTGCAGGTTTTATCGGAATGAGAGCCGCTACCAAAGCCAATGTACGTACTGCCAATGCAGCTCGTACTTCATTGAGAAAAGCATTGAATGTATCCTTTACCGGCGGTGCCGTTATGGGTCTTGGCGTGGCTGGACTGGCTGTTCTGGGTTTAGGTGGCCTGTATATTACTTTTAAATATTTTCTGGCCGATGGTGCTACTGTCAATTCTGAAGAAATGTTCAGAACGATTGAAGTGCTGACTGGTTTTTCTCTCGGCGCTGAATCTATTGCCTTATTTGCCAGGGTTGGCGGAGGTATTTATACAAAAGCTGCCGATGTAGGTGCCGACCTTGTTGGAAAAGTGGAAGCAGGCATTCCGGAAGATGATCCGAGAAACCCGGCAACTATTGCCGATAATGTGGGCGATAATGTAGGTGATGTGGCCGGTATGGGTGCCGATTTATTCGGTTCGTATGTGGCTACTATACTTGCTACTATGGTTTTGGGCCAACAGACAAGTGTTGTAAATGGCGTAGATAGTCTGGGTGGATTTTCACCCATCATTTTACCAATGCTCATAGCCGGTATCGGTGTTTTATTTTCTATCGTAGGTACTTTATTTGTTCGCATCAGCGATAATGCAGGTATAAATACATCCAACGTACAAAAAGCCTTGAATATGGGCAATTGGGGTTCTATTATCTTGACTGCCATTGCGGCTGCAGGATTGGTAACCTGGATTCTTCCCGAAGAAATGATTTTAAGAGGTGTGCATTTCACCAAATGGGGTGTGTTGGGTGCTATTGCTGTCGGATTAACTGTGGGTGCATTAATGAGCATTATAACAGAATATTATACGGCCATGGGTAAAAGGCCTGTGAATTCAATTATCAGACAATCTTCTACCGGTCATGCTACCAATGTAATTGGTGGTTTAGCTGTTGGCATGGAATCTGCTTTTTTACCGGTCTTGGTTTTGGCAGGTGGTATTTGGGGTTCTTATGAATGTGCCGGATTATATGGTGTAGCCATTGCTGCTGCCGGAATGATGGCGACTACTGCTATGCAATTAGCTATTGATGCTTTTGGCCCCATTGCAGATAATGCAGGTGGTATAGCAGAAATGAGTGAATTGCCTTCGGATGTACGTGAAAAAACCGACGTATTGGATGCCGTTGGTAATACAACCGCTGCTACCGGAAAAGGATTTGCCATTGCTTCTGCAGCTTTAACGGCTTTGGCATTATTTGCCGCTTTCGTTGGTGTAGCCATGCCCGATAATCAGCATATTGATATTTATAAAGCTGATGTATTGGCTGCATTATTTGTTGGTGGCATGATTCCATTTATTTTCTCTTCACTGGCTATTCGGGCAGTGGGACAAGCTGCCATGTCGATGGTGGAAGAAGTGCGTCGTCAATTCAGATCTATTCCCGGCATCATGGAAGGCACGGCTAAACCTGAATATGAAAAATGTGTAGCCATCTCAACACAGGCCTCAATCAAAAAAATGTTATTGCCCGGTGCCATCACAATCATTTCACCACTGGTAATTGGATTTATTTTAGGACCGGAAGCACTCGGTGGATTTTTGGCGGGTGCTACAGTAAGTGGCGTGTTGATGGGTATGTTTCAAAACAATGCCGGCGGCGCTTGGGATAATGCAAAAAAATCTTTTGAAAAAGGTGTCGAAATCAACGGCGAAATGTTTTATAAAAAATCTGAACCCCACAAAGCTTCAGTAACAGGCGATACCGTTGGTGATCCTTTTAAAGACACTTCCGGACCATCAATGAACATTTTGATAAAACTAATGTCCATCGTATCTTTGGTCATTGCTCCTACCCTTGCACAAATTGGTGCTAAAAAATCGGAGCCTGCAACCACTGCAAAAAAAATAGAAATAAAAGCAAAACCGATAACTGCTGTTCAAGCCAAAAATACTTTTCATTTAAATCAATAAAAAATAGACAAAATCGTATTTTTGTCATCAAGTTTTTAATCAGAACCATTACAAAAGTCCCGCTGTATCTACAGTGGGACTTTGTTTTACTGAATACTTTCTGATTTATTGAATTAGTTTATTTCTTTTTGTATTTTTATAATAACACCAAAACTTACCACAAACCTTTGACTATGAAATACAAATTTCCCGTTGCCCTTATATTGCTTTTCACCTTTTTAGGTTGTAAACATAAGGGCAAATCCGAAGCAGAAAAATTTAAACCCGTACAGGTCAACGAACCCATTGGCGATAAGCCAAAAGACAAAAAAGTAACTGACAGGGATTTTAGTGTAACACCCGAAAATGCGTATAATGACCTGATGCTCGATAGCCTTTCCATGGAACAATACATTCGGCAAAGGAATTTACAAGACATTAAACTTTCATTATTAATTCGGAGTTTTTACAATGCCCGGAATTATCATTATGCCTGGTTTTCATCTGATGGCTTGACCGAACAAGCCCGTTTTTTCTGGAACCAATATGACTATGCTGTCAATCATTTGAATGACTCTACCATGGTCAATAAAAATTTTTCGAACCTGGCAAAAAAATATCTGAATCGGGAAAAAATGACCGCCAATGCGAAAGATTCTTTAATCAGGGAAGCTGAATTTGGTTTCACCGAATATTTTCTTCGCTACATCAACCTGACTTATGAAAAAGGATATGTCAAAAGAAAAGAACAGGAAAAATTTGTACCCATCAAAAAAATAGATCCTATTCTGATGGCCGATTCACTGATAACCAAAAAACATAACGACGATAAATATTATGAACAGGTCAATGATATGTATGCCTCATTAAAAAATAAATTGCCTTTGTATTTAAAAATTACAAGAGCCGGTGGCTGGCCAAAAATACCTTCTTTAAAATCTACTTTGAAAAAAGGTGATAGCCTTCCGGTTATCAGGCAAATAAAAGAAAGGCTGCAAATGACATTGGATATGTCCGGACATGACAGTTCAAACCTTTTTACAGATACATTGGAAATGGCTGTTAAAAATTTTCAAAAAAGATATGGCTACACGCAAACAGGAAAAGTCACCAACTCATTAGTGAATGATATGAATGTGCCGGCCAAATCGAGATTAGAAGAAATCTTATTGAACATGGGCAGGATGCGCTGGATGCCGCAAAAACCAAAAGGCAATCTTATTATTGTCAACATACCGGAGTTTATGCTCCATGTGTATGATGGAAAAAAACTTTTATTCGACATGGTTGTAGTTGTTGGAAAAGTCGGACACAATACCATGATGTTTAACGGCGATTTGAATCAAATTTGTTTCAGCCCTTATTGGAATATTCCACAAAGCATTGTAAAAAACGAAATACTGCCGGCTATTGCACGCAATCCAAATTACCTGGCTCGTAAGAATATGGAAAAAGTAGGCTCCTACTACAGGCAAAAGCCCGGACCGGGAAATGCATTGGGAAAAGTGAAATTTATTTTCCCCAATAGTTTCAATATGTATTTTCATGATACGCCTTCCAAAAGTTTATTTGGGAGAGACCAAAGAGCATTTAGTCATGGTTGTATTCGCCTGAGCGAACCACAAAAAATGGCTGAATGGCTATTACGAAACGATGATAAATGGACAAAAGATAAAATCGTTTCCGCCATGAACCAGCGTTCAGAAAAATGGGTAAGATTGAAAGATCCGGTGCCGGTTTTTATCATTTATTATACAGCCTGGGTAGATGTTGATGGCCAATTGAATTTCAGAAACGATGTGTACAAACATGATAAAGAACAAAAAGAAAAAATGTTTTTGCAGGCCAATAAGGAAGAATAAACCATCAATTTTCAATTACCGTTCATCAATTAATTGTTTTATACTTACAACACAAGCAGCATATCCATTTGTAAAATTGCCTGCATAGTATAAGGCTTAAAATATTTTACAGATGGTTCGGTATTTTATGACATTTCATACTCGGGATGAGCAGATTGATGCTGCTGCTAAAATCATCA
>JAGQWM010000081.1 GCA_020437365.1 Chitinophagaceae bacterium
TTTAATATAATAAATATCAGGATAGAGTTTTGAAACATTTAAATTTACAAATTTAGTGCCTACTGAATATTTGGTTGTTAATTTAATGTTTCCTGTTTTATCAATTATCTGAACTTCTCTTATTGTTTTATTATGTTTGCCGCCATCTATTTTGATTTGCTCTTTTGCAGGATTTGGAGAAACAATATAATTTGACATTCTATATCCACCACAATCTGTTCCCACTTGTAGAAAAACCGGCGTACTATAACCGCAGCCATTGATAGTTCTTACTCTCATATATTCAGTTGAGGGGAGAGAATAAACATGAATGGGAATGTCAAAACCTAAAGTGCCAACAATAAAAGGGTTATTTCCACCACTTACGCTTGAAGTCCAGGTTGATGGTAACAGCCATTCAAATTGAGGGTAAGTTTTTGTAGTAAAGGCCTCAGCCCTGTAGCCGCCAGGGCATAAATATAAAGGATCGTCTGCACCATTTCCATAAACTTCTATAAACTCTGGCGCCTCAGGTAATCCGACATCAATTGTAAGGTTATGTGTATATTGGATTCCACATTCAATTATAGTAGCAGTAATCGTTACTTGTCCATTTCCGTTTTTTGTAAGAGTTGCCGGGTTTCCACTGGATGTTATTGAAGCAATAGATGGGGCTGATGAAACCCAAGTTACATTTCCAGTATAAGCTACTCCGCTATTATTTAATGTATATGAAGGAGTTCCTGTACAAAAACTTGTACTACCACTTATTGCCAATGAAACACCCGGAGTGGGTAATAAACTTATATTAGTTGTGTTTGTTGTCATTGCGCCGGTGTTATCGGGGTCAAGCCAGTTGCTTAATCTTGTGGAGTTGGTACCGCCGCCTGTCCATGATTGGTCAAAGCGACCACCTACTGTTGTTTTTATACTGCAATCGGGAATACTTCCGAAATCAGGGCGGCGAAAATGTTGACCAATTATTTGATGATTTTGATTAAAATATGCAGCACCTGAACTTCCTTGTTGAACTATTCCGTCATCCAAATCTAATTGCCAACAAGGTCGGGCTATTCCATATAGTACATCAGTTACCTGAACAGGAGAGCCGTTATCTATTGCAATTTTCATTAAATCCCATTTGGGATGATGCAATATTGTTGTATTTGTTATGCCTGTAGTTGATCTTGACCAGCCAGCATAATATAGGCCTGAAGTTGGTTGAGGTATAGTGTTCATTTCTACTAACAAAAAATCCGTAGTGGCATTATTAGCCTTTAATGTGCATCCGTTAAATTGCAAATCTTCGCTATAACCTGTGTTGGAATGACAAGCAGTACTCCAGTATTGAAATTGAAATACCCAATTAGATAAGTTACCTTCTAAACAATGATTTGCTGTTAATACGTAGGGTGTATTTGTACTACAAGTATTCATGACTAATGTGCCAGTACAACTACCAGTTCCATCAGCTACAAGAAGTATAGTTACGGCATTTTGTTCGTTTTCCCAACCGTTTCCTTGTGAACAGGCAACATTAATATTACAATTTGCAGAATTGCCCGGACTACCAAAATCACCTCCATAATTTTTGATCCCGTAATTGATTGTTGATATATTAAGTGCTGTTTCGTTCGTCTCATTATTAGGTACTATAACCAACAAAGTAATTTTATCACCCTGATATACTCTAGTTGCCCATATATTAAGTTTATTATTTTCTCTTGTAGTTATACTATCAGTCAGTTCGTAGTTATTGTAGATACTTAGAACTGCATTGGGAGAAAGTTTAAACATATTAAAGCTAAGCGACAGGTTTAATGCATTTTTCGCTTTTATTGTTAATGAATAATAGGTATTTGTGCTTACTGTAGTTTTTTCTGCCATCGTCATCAAGTCCAAATCTGTACTTATTGAATGAGCAAATTTATTTATTTCAGACGGCGAGTTTTCAATTTGTTTTTTGATATTCTCAATGTCTTTAGGTTCTGCAAATACAATTTCCCTAGTTTTAACTTTTGGGACAACTTTTTCAAGAGAAATATCATTATTGAATATTTTAGTTTTTACTTGGGCAATGCCTGCATTATAAAATAGCAATAGAAATGTTGCGACGATAGTAGCAAATAATGAGGTTAATGGTTTCATAAATAGTGAAAAATTAAAATTACTTAATAAGATAATTTGCTGTGATTCCTACTCCCAAGCCATTTAACCATTTATCTCTTATACCATTATTCGTTTCACCCGGAAAAATGGAGTCCTTTTTCCATAAAGTAAATATTGGTAAATTGATTATTGGCCCTATGCGAAATTTTTCAAAAGAAACAAATATTTTAGCAAATGCATCGGCTCTAAAGCCAAAGTAATCTGTTCTCTTGCTTACATGAGGATTAACAGTAGGAAATAGAGGGTCATTATACTTATGAAAATATTTTTGATACATAGTAATGTAATTATTAATTGCCCCGCCTGCTGCTATTATTAAATATCTTTTAAGAAGAATATTTCTTTCTCCTGAGATGCCAATATTTAAGCAATAATAGAAATATTTATACGTTGCGATTGGAAAGTCAATCCCCGGTGGAGTTAATGTTGTTTCTCTTCCTTTGGCATGAACATTAAATGCTTCAACATAATTGTCAATATTATTAAAAGAAAATCTATAATATCCTAAAAAGGGTTTTAGCTGTATTTTTTTAGACACCCGAAATTTATAGCCTATATCTATTCCGAAACTATTCCCTTTTATATTTATTACGTCGTCAGAGACCGGACTTGCATGGTGCCGAAATTCAGGATATTTATCGTGATTGTAGTATAGATAAATTTCTATTACCGACAGACCATATTTTATATTTCTTTTTAACTGTGCATTTGTGGACAGCACAATAAAATTGCTCAAAAAATATATACCAAATGAAAAGAGAAAAAACTTTGCCTTGTTCATATAACTGCATTTTGGTTAAGCAAGATATGGGTAGAATAAAGGTAAGTTGTTTTGCTTATAATGAATGCTATTCATTACAGCTTATTCGGATGAGGATGGAATTTGCAATGCAATGTACAAAACGATAGAAATTATTTAATGATTTTCAGCAGTGTGTTGAGAAACCAGTTTTCTTCGGCATTTATCATTGTATCAAGTGTTTTATCGGCCTGATTGCCCAATTTTTTTATATTGCTGACAGTCGTTAAAAAAGATTTTACATTTTTATCTCTTTTGTCGCCTTCTACTTCTTCCAATTTATCCAATAACTGAAGCATAGGCTCCAGCTCCCTTTTTTTTCTTTCCCTGACTATTTGCTTTACGACTTTCCAAATATCTTTTTCAGCCGCAAAATATTCTTTCCGGTGGCCTTGCAATAATACTCTTTCTACCAAACCCCAGTTGATGAGTTCACGAATATTCATATTCGTGTTGCCCCGGCTGATGTTCAATTCTTCCATTACATCGTCCTGCGTCAGCGGGTCGGAACTGATTAATAATAAAGCATGAATTTGTGCCATCGTACGGTTGATACCCCAATGAGTACCAAAGGCGCCCCAACTGCTGATGAATTGTTGCCGGGCTTCTGTTAGTTTCATAATTGAGAAAATTTAATTATTTCGAAAGTTCAATAATATTTGAAAACAAGGTAAATGATTTTTTCCAAAAAACGTTGCAACAGGAAATAAAAAAAAGTTGCCGGTGAAGGCAACTTTTTACACAAAATAATATTGATTTTATAATAACATGGTAATCGGGTTTTCCATATATTTTTTAAATGTTTGCAAAAATGCAGCACCGGTAGCTCCATCCACACTGCGATGGTCGCAACTCATGGTTACCTTCATCACTTGTGCAGTATCAAAACCGGTTTCTTTTTTTACAACGATTTCTTTGATTCTGCCAACGGCCATTATGCAACTATCGGGCGGATTAATGATGGCGGTAAATTCATCTATGTCCATCATGCCGAGATTAGAAATAGTAAATGTATTGCCGGAAAATTCGTTGGGTTGCAATTTTTTGTTCTTGGCTTTGCCGGCTAGTTCTTTACTTTCACCGGCAATCTGTGGCAATGTTTTATTATCGGCAAACCGGATAACCGGCACAATCAAACCGTCATCTATCGCTACGGCAATGCCAATATGAATATGTTTATACCTTCTTATTTTCCCATCTTCATTGGCAGTAGCAGGCATCCAGGAAGCATTGATAGCCGGATGCTGGCGCAAAGCCAAAGCAGCGGCTTTTACAATCATATCATTGAAACTGATTTTTACCGGGCTTAGTTCATTCAGTTGCTGGCGGGCAGCCATGGCGTTATCCATGTTGATTTCCATGGTCAAATAGAAATGCGGCGCCGTGAATTTGCTTTCGCCAAGGCGTTTGGCAATTACATTGCGCATTTGCGAATTCGGAATATCGGTAAATCCTTCTTCGGTACTTCCTGAATAATTTTGAACGGTTGTAGCTGCAGCAGCTTTTTGCGTGGGTGTAAAATTATCAACGTCGGCTTTGATAATTCTTCCGCCATCGCCGGTTCCTTTTATTAATGAAAGGTCAATACTTTTTTCGGCGGCCAGTTTTTTCGCCAGCGGCGATGCTTTTATTCTGCCGTTTGTTTCTGCCAAAGCCGGTTCTACTTCTTTTGGCGCAGCCGATATATTTGTGTCATCGGTTGTTTCCGTTTCCTGATTAGTTGTTTGCAAAACAGGCGTTGCTTTCGAAGCAGCTACTATGGCATCTAAATCTACTTTATTTTTATCACCGATAATTGATAAAAGTCCATTCACGGGAATTTTTTCTCCTTCTTTGGCGCCAATATATAATAAGGTACCATCTTTATAACTTTCCAAATCCATAGTGGCTTTATCGGTTTCTATTTCTGCCAGCACATCACCTTTCTTTACCGCATCGCCAACTTTTTTATGCCAGGCTGCTATGACACCTACTTCCATGGTATCGCTCAATCGGGGCATGAGAACAACCTCTTCCATTTTTGCAATATCAATGGCCGGTTTTTTTTCAGTTGCCGTTTGTTTAGGTTCTTCTTGTACCGGTGTTGGTTTCTTTTCGGCAGGTGTAGTTTTATTATCGAGCAACGTAGAAATGTCTTCCCCTTTTTTGCCAATGATAGCCAGCAGGTCATCTACTTTTATTTTGGCGCCCACATCGCCACCGCGGTGCAATAAAACACCGTCTTTATAACTTTCCAAATCCATGGTAGCTTTATCGGTTTCTATTTCTGCCAGTAAATCTCCTTTTTTTACCGTGTCACCTACATTTTTGTGCCAGGCGGCAATAACACCAACTTCCATGGTGTCGCTCAATCGGGGCATTAATATTTTTTCGGGCATCGCCAGCTAAATTTTTGTCGAAAATAAGGCAAAAAGATGAACCTGCCTACCGACGGGTAAGTGATAAAACAACAGGCTCAATAGTCAATGTCTAAATCGAGTTTATCTTTTAAATCTTTTACAGCCGGATAAAGTTCTATCATTTTTTGCAACTGTTCCGTAGAATTTAAATGAGGCTCTTTGGGCGGAGCCCTTTTGATGTTTTCATCTACAATGACAGTAAATTGCAAAAGTTTATTTTTCAGGGTGTCTTTCAGAAAATCGAACAATTTGTTTTTGTTTTGCTCAATAAATTGTTTTTCCAGGGAATTGGCCGTCATGATTTCAAATGAATTGGCATCTATTATCCTCACTTGTGCAGATTCGAAAGACAAAGTAGAATGGCTTTTCGAATTCTTTAAATCTTTAAGATAAGCAGCCCAGGCTTTATCTAAATTTTCTTTGAGTAATGGTTCATTATTTTTTTTAGAAGTTTTATCCTGTTCGTCGATAATCTGTTGACGAAGATGTTGTAAAGATTTTAATTTTTTCCGGCTGGCCGGTTGTCCTGTGTTTTCTTCTTTGGCCGGTATGTTATTTTCCTTTGCAGGCTTTTTTTCGGTAGCAATGATGAGTTTGGCGGGTGTTTCTTTTGTTGAAAGTTTTTCTTTGGGTTCCTTACCGGTATTTCGTACTATGGGTTGTATTTTTCTAAAAGCAACCGGTTTTGCTGTTTCAATTATTTTTTTTTTTGAAAGGGAAGCATCCGTTGCTGATAATTCAACAGCTTGTTGCAGGTAGCAAAGTTTAATTAAAGTAAGTTCTACCAACAATCTTTTATTGCCTGTAGTTTTATAACCGATTTCTGCTGCGGATAAAATATTGAGTGCACTGATTAATAAACCGGTGTCTGTTTTTGCAGCAGTTTGTATGTATTTTTCCCGCTGATTGTCCACCACATCTAAAAGAATAGCGGCATTTTTATCCTGACTAACCAATAAATTCCGAATGAATCCGGCCATTCCATTGAGTACAATATCGCCTTCAAATCCTTTTTGATTAATGTCATTAAATAAGAGCATAGCCCCGGAAAGGTCTTGCTGTTGCATGCATTCCAGGAATTGGAAATAATAATCTTCGTCGAGAATATTCAAGTGCTCCAGTGTATTATTATAATTCAATTCGCCGTTGGTGAAACTGACAATTTTATCTAAAATGCTCAACGCATCTCTCAGGCAACCGTCGCATTTTTGGGCAATGATTTGCAAAGCAGCTTTTTCTGCTTTTATTTTTTCCAGTTTGCAGATTTTTTCTAAATGCCCTACAATTTCTTCGGTAGCAATGCGCTTAAAATCGAATAGCTGGCAGCGGCTTAGAATGGTTGGCAGAATTTTATGTTTCTCAGTCGTGGCGAGGATAAAGATGGCATAGGGTGGTGGCTCTTCCAGTGTTTTTAAAAATGCATTAAATGCCGAAGAACTCAACATGTGTACCTCATCTATCACATACACTTTGTACTTGCCTGATTGGGGTACATACCGAACCTGTGCTACCAAATCACGAATATCATCGACCGAATTATTCGAAGCGCCATCCAGTTCAAAATAATTGAGTGATTTACCGGCATTGTAAGAAGTGCAACTTTCGCATTGGTCGCAGGCTTCTCCCGTTTTGCTTGGATTTTCACAATTAATTGTTTTGGCAAGAATCCTCGCACAGGTAGTTTTACCAACACCTCGAGGGCCGCAAAATAAAAATGCATGTGCCAATTGTTGATGAACAATAGCATTTTTTAGCGTCGTTGTAATATGCGACTGCCCGACAATCGTATCAAAAGTCTGAGGTCTGTATTTTCTGGCCGATACAATAAATTTTTCCATACATCGCTATTTCCGAAGTTGAATAAAAACGGGCTTAAGGAGATTGCAAGATAAGAAAGTGCCTGTTTTTTGATTGGCAAAAAATAATTGATGTGTATAAGTATATTTTAGCATTGCCAATGGTTGTTTTAATGTAAAATCGGATGAGGTTTAAAAGCCTTTGTCCTGTCGAAAATATACCGGTATGTAATTAACCGCCTTGTTTTAAAAGTATCGCCGAAACTTTCCACCACGTTGATCATTTTGGGGTTGAATTCACCAATCCATTGCATTTCATACGAAGTATAATTTGTTTTGGATTGAATTACAAATTTGGATTCATTAATAATATAAGAGTCGATGCCTTTACTTTGAAATGCAGGAATAATACCAAAAACAAGCCCGGTAAAACGATGGTTCTTGCGGTTTTTTTTGATCCAGAGAAATTTTAATTTATGCAAAAGGTCAAATTTACCATCCAGGTATTTAAACCACTGGTTCAAATCAGGCAGGTTGATAAAAATAGCAATGGGTTCACTTTTATAATACGCAAACCAAAGAATTTTTTCGTCCATCACCGGTTTCATTTTCCGAAACAGTATCATGGCTTGTCTCTTTTT
>JAGQWM010000082.1 GCA_020437365.1 Chitinophagaceae bacterium
CTTTCAACTGCGAATACGTCGTTGCATCATTCAGTAATTGATTAACTGTTTTGGCAATGTGGTTGGGCGAAAGATTTTCAATGAAAACAGCAACATGAAATGTTTCATTCAGTTTTTTGTATTCGGGATAACCGACAGTAATTTGCGGTAAAGTTGCATGAATGTATTCGAAAAATTTATTGGGCAAAGCTAAATATTGATTCAATCCTTTATTCTCCGGTGTGAAAATGCCGATATAAGCAGTTTGCGAAAACTGAACAAGTGCATCCGGTGTCATCATTCCTTTCAGGACAATTTTTTCTGCTACATTATTTTCCTGAATCAATTGCTGCAATTGCGGCATAAAATTACCATCGCCACAAATAAATAATCGGGCATTGATTTGCTGCATAGCAGGTATGAGGTATTCAAAACCTCTGCCTTCATTCACGGCACCTTGATAAAGTAGGAATTTTTCTTCAGCAGGTTTTGTATCGATGTTTTTCAACACAGGAATATTACGAATGGTGGCATATTTTACACCGTATCGTTTGTTCAATTCTTCGGCAATGCCGTCGCTCACAGTATAACCCAATGGAAATTTGGGCACCCATCTTTTTTCAATTTTGGTCCATACTTTTTTTACAAAAGGCCGACGGTTGACTTCTTTTAATTCGGTAAAAAGTTCATGTGCGTCATAGATTCTCGGTATTTTTTTCCATTTGGAAATATGGAAGCAGGGAACGATAGTGTCGAGGTCGATGGCACAAATGGCATCTATTTTTTTGAAGAGCAGGTAGAAAAATAATTTGAAATTATATTCAAAATAGAAAATTTTTCCTTTGCTAAACCAACAGCGTATTCTTTTTTGTTTGAATTTTTTGGGTAATAATGCAGGTGAATTTTTTCTTTTCAAACCAATAAGGTGAACATCGTAGCCATTTGCCGCCAGGCTATTGCATATCCTGTGCATGCGTTGATCGTAGTTCAGGTCGTTGGTAACTGTAAAATAGATTTTCTTCACCGGTAGTGCTTATAAAGCAAAGAAAGGAAAATGTACATGGATTTTGCATAACTTTTTTGCAAGCATAAAAAAAGGCTTTGCCAGCGCAAAACCTTTTTAGTAAAATGCAGTATTGAATTAATTCATGCCACCGACTTCAAAATTTTCGCCGCCGTTGTCATCTTGTTTATTATTTTTTCTTTTAAATAATGATTTATCAAATTTTCCGAAACGCCAGCTGAAATTGATACGCAAAACCTGGGCATCTCTTCTGCGGAATGAATCCTGGATAAAACCGGGTGCTTCTGAATGTATATCGGAAACCCTTGTACGAAAAATATCGCTGATATTCATAGAAAGAGAAGCCCTGTCATCTTTTAAGAAAGAATACCGAACGGCTGCATCGATGGAGTACACAGGTTTTACATAACCTTGTGCATTTGAGGTTTCGCCCCAATGGCCACCGCCGCCACCGCCGCCACCGCTTCCGCCGGGAGGCAATACTGTTTTGGAACGATAGTTACCTGAAAGCTGGAAGCTCAAATCTTTCGATACCCGGAATGAGTTATTGATTTTGGCAAACCAACTGGCAAATTGATCTTGATTGGTATTAGTTTGATTATCAATTTTAATTTTAGAAGTAAATAAATTAAAATTCGTAGTCAGTTCCCACCATTTGGTAAGTTTATTGCGCATGGTTAATTCTAAACCGGTAACATAACTTGAATTGGCATTGATATACGTATTGATTAATTGCTCTTTTCCTGTACCGGGCAATGTTCTCAATTCCTGGTATCTTGAAATCAATGCGTTGGTATTTTTATAATAAACTGAGGCAAGGAAATTGTCTTTATTTTTAAATATTTTCTGGTAAGAAAGTTCAAATGAATTGGTAAACTCAGGTTGTAAGCCCGGGTTACCCACACTTGGATTTAAAATATCAGAAGAATCAATATAAGGGATCAATTGCCAGAAATTGGGACGGTTAATTCTTCTTGAATAATTCAATTGCAATTCCTGGTCTCCTTTCATTTTCTGATTTAAAAATATACTCGGGAACAAACTAATCGGATAGTCAATATTGAACTTTTCATTTGTCGTCATTAAATCGCCTTTATAGTTTGAACTTTCTGCTCGCAGGCCCAACTGGTAACCAAAATTGTTGATTCTATTACTAAAAGTGGCATAAGCTGCTAACACACGGTCATTACTTTTATAGCTATTGTAAGTAGTCGCCACCGGGTTGATTTCACCTGTATTTGCATCCACGTCGTAATAGCCATTGGTACTTTCATTATTATTGAACTGTGCCCGAACACCCATTTCCATTTTTGAATTTTCAGAAATCGGGTTGACAAAATCTGTTCTTACCGTAAATCTATGGCCAATACCATCGCCAATCTGGCGTTGTGCATTTGTATAATTAATGGTGGTAAGGTCAGAATTGTAATAATCAGTTGTCAGTAAATTATCGCTTGGGCCGGTGCGGGTTCCATAATCAGCACTGGCTGTTAACTCTCTGCCTGCTTTGGGAAAATTATGTTTGAAATCCAAGGAAAAGCCTTTTCTGTTGAATTGACGGTTGGAATGTGTCACTCTTTTTGTCAGTGAATCATAAGAAGGAGAATCCAGTACGGTTGTTAATACTTCATTGCTGGAAAAAGGATTAAATTTTCCTGAACCAATATTTAAACTCGCAGATAAAGTGGAACGATTGTCAATGAAATAATCGAACCCCGCACGGCCAAACATGAAATTACCTTTCCAATTGGAAATATCGGTTTGATGTTGTTCGTAATTGGGATCTGTGATGGATGAAAAACGATCAGTAGTACCGTTGCTGTTTGATTTGCGTTGCCTGTAATTGATACTGACAAAAGCATTGATTTTATTCTGCCTGACATTGATACTGCCACCGAGGCCAACAGCACCGCGGGAATCCAGGCTGGTACGAATACTACCGTTATAACCAACTTTCCTGTTTTTCTTCAATACAATATTTAAAATACCGGATGAACCACCGGAAGCATCAAATTTGGCAGAAGGATTGGTAATAATTTCTACACTCTCAATGGCATCGGCAGGAATATCGGCCAATTCCATCATGGTAGGCCTGCCATCCACAAAAATTTGTGGCGCATTATTACGTAGCGTTACATTATCATCTATATCAACATTTACCGAAGGTACATTCCGCATGACATCCACGGCGGTGCCACCATCCGAAACAAGATTTTTGGAAACATTAAATACTTTACGGTCAATGCCAAGTTGCAATCCAGGCTTTTCTGTAGTGACAACCACATTGGCCAGCACTTGATTATCAACAGTAATGACGATATTGCCAAGGTCTTTTTCAAAAGCATTCATATTCGGAGAGCCGTCTTCATTTTTCTTCATGTCGAAAGCAACGACTTGTTCATGAGGTTTAAATCCAACTATTGTTACTTTCAGAGTGTATTTTCCTTTTACGGGTACATTTTCCAAAAGGAAATCTCCATTCTGTTGGGTCAACATTCCACTTATCAATACATTATCAACCATTTGCCGGCTGGCAGAATCATATTTACTACCAAATAATTGTACAGAAGCGTATCCAATAGGTTTCTCTGTATTTCCGTTGATAATTTTCCCGTACATCGTGCCAGTCATCGACTGGTTTTTTCCACCTGACCATTGGCCGCCGGGATATTGGGCTGAAACTGTGTAACTTATTAAGAGTGAGGCTAAAACAATCGTAAGTATTCTCATTTTTTCAATTTGCTATTTAGACGTTAATAGGGTATTTAACTTGCACTTTTTCAACTGATTATTGGATAAAAGAGTTATCTGAATTATAAGCGGTCATTCCACGGGATATTAACCCATGTTGATAAAGTAGGTTAGTACCACCTGCAAAGCACCAATCAGGAAACCGATGACAGCACCTATGATTTCAATAAACCGGAACTCTTTCGACATTATCTGGAATAAAATTTCTTCGAGTTTGTCTGAAGAAAAAGCGGCTACCTTGGTAATTACAATTTGCTCCAGGTCTAATTCGGTTTTCAGGTTGGCAGCATACTGTTTCATCACCACCGGCAATAATGTTTGTATTTCCTGCATAAAAAGGCTTTTCAGGTTTTCAATGGTTTTATCGCCAATGAACATACTCACGACCGGCATTTCATCCTTTAAGCGGTTTCGCAAAAAATCGTCCACATGATTTTCTATAATCGGCATGATTTGTTGCAGGTTCTCGGGGTTACTGATTTTGGCTTCAATGTCTTCATAGGAAAGGAATTCTTCACTAATCAGTTTGCCTAGTTTTTCTGCAAATTTTTGTTGCCTTTTCGGAAAAATACCCTGGAATGTAATGCCTAAAATTCTTTTGGGTTCTCTCGGGTGAAACAACATTTTAATGGCTACCCAATTTGTGAGCCAACCGATAAAAGCAGAGATTAAAGGAAATAATAAAAACCAGGAACTCATTGTATTGTTTTTACCTAAAAAATGAACCCTGTTTCGTTTGTGTGAAACAGGGTTGTTGGGGTGGCTAACCGGGTTCGAACCGGCGACCCTCAGAACCACAATCTGATGCTCTAACCAACTGAGCTATAGCCACCATTTTTGCCCTTTCGAATAAATCAGCTATAAAACCGCTGTTTTACTCATTTATTCATTCCTTTCCGAATAGATTCGGCAGGTAGGCGAACCCGTTCGAACGATGTTCATCCGGGCGGGCAAAATTAAGCAAAATACAATTTCGAATAAAAATTAAAACCGGAAATTTCTTAAGTACGAAAATATAAAATGGCAATTTCTACTTGCCGTTCTTCAAAAACTGTTGTTAAAAGAGCTGTATAATATGAAAAACAAGCTTTTTGCATTATTTTTGGTTAATGTCTAAGACAATAAAATACCTATTGAATATGAAACGTCTCCCTATTGTAATACTCGTTCTTGTAGCTGCCTCATTCCTGGCATTTAAAACCCTTGGTAAAACATCTTCATCAGACAATACGCCGCCGACCAAATATGAGAAAATCATGAAAATGGTGGGCGAAATGATGGAACAGGCTCATTACAGCCCGCAACAAATAGATGATAAATTTTCCAAAAAAGTTTTTTACAAATACATCAACGACCTGAATGAAGAAAAAAACATTTTCCTGCAAGCAGATGTCGATTCTTTATTCAAAAAATACGGCACTGCTATTGATGATGAAATAAAAGGCGCACCGGTAAAGTTTTTCCTCGAAGCCGGAAAAGTTTTTACAAAACGAATGGAAGAAATGTCAAAAATTACTGACGAAATTTTGGCACAGTCATTTGATTATTCCAAAGATGAATCCCTTGTTGTTGATATTGACCAAATGAAATACCCGGCTACACTGGCAGAAAGAAAAGACAATTGGCGAAAGAAATTAAAATACCTGGCACTCAAACGCTATGTCGATAAATTAGATGCCAGGGAAAAAAATAAAAATAAAGAAGGCTTTGTAGTGAAATCGGATGAAGCATTAGAAAAAGAAGCCCGGGAAGCTGTTGCACAAATTATGGCCCGCACATTTGATCGTTATCGCTACAAATCCAGCGACGATGATAAGTTCAATATTTTTATGAATGCGATTACTACAACTTTCGATCCGCATTCTACTTTTTTTCCACCTGTTGATAAACGTTATTTCGATGAAGAAATGAGTGGCCGCTTTTTCGGTATTGGTGCATCATTGCAATATGTAGATGGCAATATTAAAATAGCCAGTGTACTGACCGGTAGCCCTGCCTGGAAATCGGGACAAATACAAGCCGGCGACATCATTACCAAAGTGGCAGAAGGCGATGCCGATCCCGTGGACTTGACAGGTTATTCCGTAACCGATGCCGTCAAAATTATCAGGGGCGATAAAGGAACAGAAGTAAAATTGACTTTATTAAAACAAGATGGTTCTACCAAAGTAGTGCCCATCATCCGCGACGAAATTGTGCAGGACGAAACATTTGCACGTAGTGCAGTGGTCAATGAAGATGGCAATAAGATTGGGTATATTTTCTTACCTGAATTTTATGCAGATTTTGACCATCCGAATGGCAACAGAAGTTATACAGATGTAGCCAAAGAAGTCATCAAATTGAAAAAACAAAATGTCGATGGCATTGTCATTGATTTAAGAAATAATGGTGGAGGCTCCTTGTACGATGTGGTGCAAATGGCCGGTTTATTTATCAAAGAAGGCCCGATAGTACAGGTAAAAGACCGGGATAATAATGCCAGCGAGTTGAAAGATAAAAACAGGAATGTATTGTACGACGGCCCGTTGGCGGTTATGGTCAATGAATTGAGTGCTTCTGCTTCAGAAATATTTGCAGCGGCTATCCAGGATTATGGCCGTGGCGTTATTATCGGTAGCACATCTACTTATGGTAAAGGAACGGTACAAAGAAATATCGGTATCGATAAAAACGGTTTTTCATTATCCAATGCAGAACTCGGTACGGTAAAACTTACGTTACAAAAATTTTACAGGATTAATGGCGGTTCCACTCAACTGAAAGGCGTAAGTTCAGATATTGTACTGCCCGACAATCTTGAATATTTGAAAGTGAGAGAAAAAGATGATGCTGATGCATTGCCCTGGGATGAAATTAAAAAAGTAGATTATACCGCCTGGAATCCGGGCTATAATTTAAAAACGATTCAACATTTAAGTGAACTCAGGCTGAAAAATGATCCGGCATTCAATATCATTCAAAACGATGCGGAATGGTTGGCCAAACAATACACTTTGCCTGCTTCCTTGCAATTGGATAAATACCGTAAAGAACAAGAGGCTATTAATGCTACCGTAGATCAAATGGATGCCTTGCAAAAATTAAAAAATGGCATGAACGTATCGGCATTGCCGAGCGAAGCCAACCGTTGGGCTAGTGATAAAAACAAGCAGGACAGATTTGAGCAATGGTTAGATTACCTGAAAACGGATATTTACCTGAACCAGGCCGTAAAAGTAATGGATGATATGATCAGCCAGCGGAATGTAGCACAAACGCAAAGCACTGAAGAAAAAAAGAAATCATTTTAAATCAAAATAAATTTTATGGTAAAAGCCTCGCATTAGCGAGGCTTTTTTGTGTATATTTTAAAATAAATTTGTAAAATAGTTTCTTTCTTGTCAAAGCTGTTTGACAAATATTTTTTGCCGCTGTTGGCATTCCGAAGAAAAACACCAACGACATAAAACGGCTGTTTTCTTGGATAGCCTGTCCGCCTCCGGCGGAAAAGATTTAACTTTATACCCGCAGCCGATGCCCTGCCCGTCCGTAAAGTAATGAAGGCGGGGCGGTGTGGCACAGGAGCAGGTGCTTGCCACCGTAGGCAGCAACGGAAGTTCTTTGACTTTGGCAAACATTAAAGCCCCGAAGAATGCCTGCCCGACCACTGGCGGGGGTATGTGTATGTTTACATAAGCAACCAAAGCAATAATGATGTATATTTTCCTGCCCGACTGCAATAATTTTAAATATTGTGGACAGGCGGGGATGACCTGCAGGCAGGCATTACCGCGGGAAACATTATAGAGGAGAACCATTACTATGCGTACGGGTTGAAAATAGCTATGCTGAGCAGTACGAAACTGGGCGATAGTTATGAAGGCGAATTGAAGAATAACTACCTGTACCAGGGGGCATTTGCAGAATTAGACAATGATATAGGTTGGCAGGATTTTGCTTTCCGTAACTACGATGCGCAGATTGGCCGTTGGGTGCAGCAGGATCCTTTCGATGAATT
>JAGQWM010000083.1 GCA_020437365.1 Chitinophagaceae bacterium
AGAAACTTATTACTGTTGCATCATCCGGTGGAATAGATGTTGGGTCATTGGATAAATCTGAACTACCCAACACAACGGGTAAACCAGTTATCTCTGATTGCAAAGGAATAGGATTATATGTTCCGCCCGTTGTATATAATTGCACTTGTAAAGTAAAAGTTTTATCAGAATTCACCGGTCCGGTTTGGAAACCTGTAACCACAACCTTGTTGTAATTAGTCCCCGTTGCCGGTGCTACGGTAGAAAGTGTAACAGTTGTTCCGCCGTTCGTACCCAATCCGGCGGCCACAATATTTGCTTTAATCGTAGCAGCACTTTGCGTAAACCGGAACCTTTTTGCCGGATCAGAAATATCTAATGTATAAGTCAATCCTGTTTGTTGTGCATTACTCTTATTATGTACGATTACATCTAACGGGAACGAAGGATTAGGCGTTTGAGCCGATGGGCAAATCTGGTTTGAAGGATTGGCAGTAAAATCAAGGTCATGATACACTCGGCCAAATGTACAACTACAACCATCAGCGTAAGTGTATGATGCACCGGAACCTGCTGCTGTTAATGCACCTGTAGATTTATTAATTTGATAAAAACCACCATCGGCACGGTACCCATATAATTCACCTACCTCATCAAAAAATAACCCGGCAAAATAACCTGCGCCACCCATATTAGGACCTACAGCTGTGGAAAGGTTTCCGTTTGATTTGTTAATAGCTACAAGGTAATTGGAATTAGTAGAACTGTTTGTACCATACATTTGTCCAGTTACAGGGTTAATGGCTATATCATAAATAGTTCCATAAGCACTATTTGAACCTACCAATGAAGATGACCTTGAACCATTCAAATTTGCATTGGTAATTTTCCTTAATTCTTCTCTTGTATTATCAACAAAATAAAAATCACCATTGGAATCAAAACAAGCAGCATAGCAAATATCCTCATTGCTTACGCCGCCACTGCCTCCATCAATTTCACCCAAATCGTGAACATTAGTACCACCGTTACCAATTTTAACTAAATGTGGTTCATTAGATCCATTTGGGTAACGTATCGCATAGATATACCCATCAATTGGGTTCAATCCAATCGCATTGAATCCATAAGTGCTTGGATTTAAACCAAAGGCTGTAGCAGATATCGTACTACCGGAAAAACTTAATTTCTTCAATAAAGTGTTTCCATTTGCATTACCACTATTTCCATGGCTTACATAATACTGCCCATTGCACCCAATGGGTTCATTATTCTGCCCAATGGCAAAATTGTTTAAAAATAGATTCGCACTAAGTGCTAAAACTATTATGAGAATAAATTTTTTCATGCTTTTAAATTTTTAATTAGTTTTTATGTGTCCGAATAATTCAATTTCCTATAGATACATTGCTGCACCCAGGTTTTTCATGCATAGCAGATATTCCCTACTATGGAAAAGAATTTTAAGTTTACCAATAAATTAAATTAGGAATAGTATTTCACCGGGACTTTGGATAAGGCAATAAATCAACTTACGTTCTAATAACAAACGAAAATCAAATAAACTTTTTGGTTTCTTACAGGTATTATGTCTGGGGAATCGTAGGAAATATGGATTCAGGAAAAAGGCTTAATACAAAAACTACACAAAGTTAAATACAGTTTTTTCATATTTGCAAGCTTTTTCAAATAATTATTTTTTAGCCTCATACCTGGTTGGTTTCTTTTTATAACAAAGTGTTGTATTCCTATTCGATTCCCGACCGGCCCAGCCAAAACATATTTTTTGAAACAAGAGCCCAAGAATTGCCTCCCCGACTTACCAGACAAAAAAATCGCCGGGAATAAACGAAGACGGAAAGAGAAAAAAACCTTACCGTCTCCCCGACTTGCCGGTTGAAAAAAATTGCGAAGCAATAAATCAGTGAAACCTGTCTGCCGACAGGCAGGTTCGTGTACTTCTGTGGCTTTTTTCAACACAGAGAACACGGAGTTTTTATTTCACAGAGTTACACGGAGAAAATTCGTGGGATTATAAACCACAGCGGACACAGCGTATTCTGCCACAAAAATTTATTCGTGGCTTTCGTACCACCTGTCTGCCGACAGGCAGGTCCGTGGCGAAAAAAAATTGCGCCAGCAAACAATCTGTGATAATCTGTGGCTCCTGTCTGCCGACAGGCAGGTCTGTGGCTTCTTTTTCAACATAGCGGACACTGCGTAATCTGTTATTAAGACTTCTTCGTGGCAAAAAAAAATCGCTAGGAAGAAACGAAGACGGAAAGAGAAATAAAACCTTACCGCCTCACCGACTTACCGGCAAAATAAAATTGCGAAGCAATAAATCAGTGGTAATCCGTGTACTTCTGTGGCTTCTTTTTAAACACAGCGGACACAGCGTATTCTACCATAAAAATTTATTCGTGGATTTCGTGCCACCTGTCTGCCGACAGGCAGGTTCGTGGCGAAATAAATTGCGCCAGCAATCAATCAGTGGTAATCCGTGTAAATCCGTGGCTTCTCTTTCAACACAGAGTAAGCACCTTAGTTTAACACTTAGGCAAAATACTGCATATTTTATAACCCAAATTCGGTTTTTATCTGGTCATGGTAGGTGCGGCCGCTGGTGATTTTTGTTTGGTCTTTATCATCCATTGTAAATAAATAACGGCTATTGAAATGGCGATGCATCTCTTTTATCCTATCCTTATTAATAATATAGGATTTTTGAATCCTGTAAAATTCGTCAGGCAATTTTTCTTCTAAAGCAGCCAAAGATTGATCGGTCAGCATTTTTTTTCCATCGATGGTATGAATGCTCACATATTTATCACGGGCTTCCAGGAAACTAATGGTTTCAAAACGAACCAGGTTGATTCTATCACCGCTGCGGATAGGTAATGCAGTAGCTTTTTTGGCTGTCTGCAGTTGTTCAATAAATTCACGGATACCCGAAGTATCTATTTGATTGTTCAATACCCCGAAGGTTTTTAATTTTTCTATACTTTGTTCCAGTCTTTGTTCTTTTATCGGTTTCAGCAAATAATCGATGGAAAAAGATTCAAAAGCTTTCATAGCAAACTGTTCATACGCTGTAGTGAAAATAATATTCGGTTGGTGTTGCAGTTGTTCCAATACTTCAAAGCCTGTCATATCCGGCATTTGTATATCCAGAAAAATAACATCGGGTTGTAATGTATTTATTTTTGAAATAGCTTCTTTACCGCTACCGGCTTCGCCAATAATGGTAATGGTATTTTGAAAAGAATGCAACAAGCTTTTTAATAATCGCCTCGCTGCCGGCTCATCGTCTATCAATAAAGCATTAAACTGTTGTTTCATCTTTTATCATTTTAAAAATAAAAACCGATATCTTCTTTTCAGGTGTATTGCTGAAATGAATTTCATACTGTTCAGGAAATAAAAGGTCAAGTTTGTCATACACACTTTTCACACCATAACCCGGCGTAATGCTCTCCGGAAAATCGGGTCCATTATCTTTTATTTCGAATACCATTCCCTTTTCAATTGGCCGTAGTAAAATATCAATTTTGGTCAACTGTCCGGTGGCTTTCAATCCATGTTTTACTGCATTTTCAACCAAAGGCTGTAATAAAAACCGGGGAATCAGATAATGCCGTAAGGTAGTATCAATATCCAAAAAATAATTCAGCCGGTCTTCAAACCTGATTTTTTCTATTTGTAAATAGACTTCCGTCATTTCCACTTCTTCCTGTACCGTTGCAAAATTGCTATTGCTATAATTAATACTGTACCGAAAAAGGTCGGCTAGGGCAATGGTCATTTTCCTTCCTTTTTTACCATCTGTAATAGACAAATCAGCAATTGAATTTAAAGCGTTGTATAAAAAATGCGGATTCACTTTTGATTGAAGGGCTTCCAGTTCTGCTTTTGATTTTAGTTCACGCATACGGCTCAATTCCAATTCCTTGGCATCAAATTTTCTTTTTCGTTCTTTGGCCAAATACCTGTTCATGGCATAGACAAGGCCCGTAGCGCCTGCCAGATAAATACTACTAATAGCAGTTAATTTCATCACATTGGCCTGATGCGGATACAGGATATACGTAAACGGCATATTGATGGACAATCCGGCAATGATAATAGTCAAAATGATTAAAGCCTGGTGCCATATAAACGGGAGTTTTTTGAAGCGTCTATTTTCAGCCACAAACCTTGCGAGGTTATACACAATTAAAGTCAATAAAACCGATGTTCCAGTTTGCCAAGCCAACATCCACCAGAAACCGTGCTTTTCCATAATATAAAAAAAGGTAGAAGACATGGGCAAAAAAGCAGCTGTGATACAAAATATGACCACAAAAGCCGCTACATTTTTGCGTAGCAATTTTGGCCGGATGGATTGGGTAAATAATTTGTCAAAATTCGTCAGCAGGTACAAGCCTATTAAGGCCATTCCCAGGCAAATAAATATCAGGAGCAGAAATTCATATATTGAATAAGCCAGCATAAGAGCCGGCAAAATACAAATTTGAACATTAGTGTTATGTTGAATATCGGCAAATGCCCGAATTAAAGGATGAACTGATTATATTGCGGAAAAATAAAAAGATGCTAATTGATTTCAGATCAGATACCGTAACCCAACCTACTCCTGCTATGCGGGAAGCTATGATGCATGCAAAGATTGGAGATGATGTTTTTGGCGAAGACCCTTCCGTCAATGAATTGGAACAAAAAGCGGCTGCACTCTTTGGTATGGAAGCTGCTTTATATTGTGCTTCCGGTACAATGACCAACCAGATTGCCATTAAATGCCATACACAGCCCGGCGATGAGGTCATTTGTGACGAAACCTCGCATATTTATCAATATGAAGGTGGTGGCATTGCTTCCAATGCGGGAGCTTCCGTCAAATTATTAACCGGCGACCATGGCAGGATAACTGCATCAATGGTAGCAGCCGCCATCAATCCCGATGATGTACACAAAGCCAAATCACGACTTGTATCATTGGAAAACACTTCTAACAGAGGTGGAGGAAGCTGTTATGCTTTTGAAGACATTGAAGCTATTAAGAAAGTTTGTGTGCAAAATCAATTGGGATTTCATTTAGATGGTGCCCGTTTGTGGAATGCCCTTGTGGCGAAAAATGAAACTACGCAACAATATGGAAAAGTATTTGACAGTATTTCAGTTTGCCTGAGTAAAAGCCTGGGTTGCCCGGTGGGAAGTATATTATTGGGTACAAAAGAATTTATTAAAAAAGCAAGGAGAATCCGCAAAGCATTTGGCGGCGGTATGCGCCAAGCCGGCTTTCTGGCGGCGGCCGGTATCTACGCATTAGATAATCATATACAACGCCTCGCCGAAGATCACCAACATGCACAAGCTATTGCTAATACGATTGCCAAAAAAGATTTTGTTCAAACCATTTTACCGGTTGAAACCAATATTATCATTTTTGAAGTCAATGAAAAAACGACAGCACCTGCATTGGTTGAACAATTAAAAAAAGAAAACATATTGGGTTATGCCATTTCTCCGAATCGTGTACGGCTGGTACTGCACCTCGATATTACAAAAGAAATGGTAGAGAAAACTATTGAAGTCTTCAATTCTCTTCCCTAACTTTAAAGTATGTTAGCCAACATCGATCCTACAACTACCGATGCCTGGAAAAAATTAGCTGCACATGCTAAGACCATGCAAAAAACCAATTTGTCTTCGCTTTTCAAAAATGATACAAATCGTTTTTCAACTTTTTCCGTTCAACTCGACAATTTATTATTTGATTATTCAAAAAATATAATTACTGAAGAAACCAAAGGCCTGTTACTCCAATTGGCCAATGATTGCAAATTGCCGGAAGCGATAAATTCCATGTTCAACGGCGAA
The DNA here is from genome assembly GCA_020437365.1 of Chitinophagaceae bacterium. Taxonomy (GTDB): domain Bacteria; phylum Bacteroidota; class Bacteroidia; order Chitinophagales; family Chitinophagaceae; genus JJ008. Next base: position 5,860 of record JAGQWM010000083.1, read on the forward strand.
AAAATAAATGCTACTGAAGGAAGGGCAGTTTTGCACACTGCTTTAAGAAATCAATCCGGGCAGCCTGTGTATTGCGAAGGAAAAGATGTTATGCCGGATGTACAAGAAGTGCTGGCGCAAATGAAAACATTTTCTCAAAATATTCATACAGGACAAGCCAAAGGTTATACCGGAAAAAAAATTAAATACATTGTCAATATTGGTATCGGTGGCAGCGACCTTGGGCCTCGAATGGTTACCGAAGCCTTACAACCCTATCGGATAAAAGAAATAGAAACGCATTTCGTTTCCAATATTGATGGTGCAGATATTAAAAGTGTATTAGCAAAAGTAAATGCTGAAGAAACTTTGTTTCTCATTGCCTCCAAAACATTTACGACAGACGAAACCATGACCAATGCACATACAGCAAGGTCCTGGTTTTTAGAAACAGCCAAAGATGAAAAACATATTGCACTTCATTTTGTCGCCCTTTCTACCAATACAAGATTGGCCATACAATTTGGCATTGCAGAAGAAAATATTTTTGGATTTTGGGATTGGGTAGGTGGCCGCTTTTCATTGTGGAGTGCTATCGGACTTTCCATTGCCCTCGCCATCGGATACGAAAATTTTGAAACTCTATTGAAAGGTGCTTATACAGCAGATTTACATTTTCAACAAACTGATTTTGAAAAAAACATTCCGGTTTTAATGGCATTGCTCAGTATTTGGTATGTCAATTTTTTTGATGCAAAATCTGAAGCCGTTTTACCTTATGCTCAATATTTACATCGTTTACCGGCTTATCTGCAACAAGCAGCCATGGAAAGTAATGGCAAGCGTATCGATAGAAACGGGCAACCCGTTCAGTATGCCACTTGTCCTGTTATTTGGGGAGAACCCGGCACCAATAGCCAACATTCATTTTTTCAATTACTACACCAGGGCACACCATTTATCCCGTGTGATTTTATTGCATTTGCAAAAGATATTTTTCAGACGGGTGAACATCATGAAAAACTTTTGAGCAATTTTTTTGCACAGACAGAAGCATTGGCTTTTGGCAAAAATGAAGATGCGGTCAAGAATGAATTAAAAAATAAAGGACTTACTGAAAAAGAAATTTCTCAACTATTACCTTTTAAAATTTTTCCTGGCAATAAACCAACTAACTCCATTCTACTGAAAGAATTAACACCTTTTACTGTTGGCACTTTGTTGGCTCTTTATGAACATAAGATTTTTGTTCAGGGAGTCATCTGGAATATTTACAGTTTTGACCAATGGGGAGTGGAATTGGGCAAGGAATTAGCTCAAAAAATTCTACTTGAATTACGTAGTCAAACACCTTCCACTGAACATGATGGTTCAACAAACGGATTGATCAATTACTGGAAAGAAATTAACAGCTAATCTTTCCATTCCCATCGCATTAAAATCTCAAACACAATATTTCCTTATGCCGAAATTGTACAATTAAAAAAAGCCCTCTCGATGGAGAGGGCTTTGTGTATTCAGTTTGTTGTATCAGTGTGTTGCTTATTGTACAACGACTAATCCAGATACAATCTTCTTCGTGTATTCATGTGCCACTTTCACTACATAAACGCCTTTGGCCATGTTCGATAAGTCAAAGTCCATTTTCAGGTAATGAGGTGTCGTGTTAATCAGGCTAAAGGTCTTAGACATAATCTCCTGACCAATAGAATTGAAGATGGTTACTTTACGCTTCTCAGATATCGCTAAGTTAGAATACAACCTTACCTGGAACTCGCCAGTTGTCGGGTTCGGATATATCCACAAACGATCTGAAGCTTCGGTACCTATGGTCAACTCATTTGAAACACCTGTACA
>JAGQWM010000084.1 GCA_020437365.1 Chitinophagaceae bacterium
TCACAATGGGGAGGTGCGAATCGCATAAAAGTTACTTTTAAATTTTTTGTATATACATTCCTTGGCTCTTTATTAATGCTGGTGAGCATTTTATTATTATATGGAATGACAGAGGACCATTCTTTTAGTCTGGCATCATTTTCTAAAATACATTTTACCAATCCACAACAGTCACTGGCATTTTGGTTGATGTTTGCTGCCTTTGCAGTGAAGATGCCTATTTTCCCCTTACATACCTGGCAGCCCGATACCTACGAACAAACAAATGGTGCGACCACCATGGTGCTGAGTGGTATCATGGTCAAAATGGGATTGTTTGGTATGATTCGCTGGTTGTTTCCGGTGATGCCGGAAGCCTCTTTTGCCTGGGGAGATGTTGTTACATTGACAGCCATTATCGGAATGATATATGCCTCTCTCATTGCATTGCGACAAGATGATATGAAAAGACTGGTGGCGTATTCATCCATTGCTCACGTTGGTTTTATGTGTGCCGGCTTATTCACCCAAAATGAAAGTGGTGTGCTAGGTGTAATGATTCAAATGTTCAGCCACGGTATCAATATACTTGGTTTGTGGATTGTGGTAGATTGGATAGAAAAGAAAACAGGTACTCGTAAGATTTCTGAACTTGGTGGTGTGGCACAAAAAGCACCGGCACTGACCATTGCTTTTGTCATCATCGCATTTGCCAATATTGCATTGCCATTGACCAATGCTTTTGTTGGTGAGTTTTTAATTTTTAATGGCTTACTGGGTTCCTTTACAAAATATTATGTGTTATACACCGCATTAGCCGGCCTATGTATTGTGTTGAGTGCCGCTTATATGCTTCGGATGGTAAGAAAAGTAGCGTATGGAGCAGTAAAAGATTCGGTGGCGAATATTGTAGATATAGATTTCAGGCATAAACTGGCCTTGGGTGTATTGGTGATTTTAATCCTGACCATCGGTATTTATCCGCAGCCAATTTTGAATTTGACCAGTCATGCCAGCGATGCACTTGTAGCACATTTTGAAGTTATTAAAAAAGCCATGCTCAAATAATAAGTTGAATAAATTATGAATGCATTAATCATATCGGCAATTTTTGGGGTTATCATGATGTTCAGTGGTATTGTGCTGAAACAAAAAACTGCTATTCGCCAATTGGCTATTGCGGGAACGTTGTTATTGCTGGTGCTGAATATCTTGGAATTGCAAGGCATTCACCTATTTTATGTAGATACGAGAGGCATGATGGCATTTGATAATTTTGCATTGATTTTCGACACTATAGCTGCTGCTTGTACTTTCTTATTTTTATTATTGTCCGCCAAAGACATGGAAAAAATCGGGCAACATTATGCAGAGTATTTTGCCTTACTCTTTTTTGTGCTTTGTGGCATAGCGTTAACGGTTTCTTTTAAATCATTGTTGATACTTTTCCTGGGTATAGAAATCATTTCTATTCCCTTGTATATTTTAACGGGGAGTGATAAACGAAATTTAAAAAGTAATGAAGCATCATTGAAATATTTTTTACTCGGAGCTTTTTCTACCGGGTTAATGTTGATGGGCATTGCTTTAATCTATGGCGCCAGGGGTACATTTGCCAGTTTCGATATAAATGTATTTACACAAAATAAACCATCGTTATTGCTCATGGCAGGCATGTTGTTAATGTTATTTGCCATGTCATTCAAAGCTTCGGCAGCACCTTTTCATTTTTGGACACCCGATGTATATGATGGTGCGCCTACACCAATTACTTCGTTTATGGCTACCATTGTAAAAGTGGGTGTGTTCGTTGGGTTTATTCGCTTGTTTGATGAAGCCTTTGGTTTTTTGCTACCGCAATGGAAATTATATGTGGGAATCATTGTCGTGGCAACCTTACTGATTGGAAATATTACAGCCGTTTTTCAGCAAAGTGTCAAAAGAATGTTGGCTTATTCGAGTGTGGCACATGCCGGTTTTATGATGATGGCTATCTATGCTATGAATTCCGATGCCAAAGAAGGACTGCTTTTGTATGCAGCAGTATATAGTTTGGCTACCATTGGCATTTTTGCGGTACTCACAAAAATGAAAGATTATACCTTCGATGGCTTCAATGGCTTTGCCAAACACCAACCATTATTAGCGGCTACTACGGCGATTTGTTTATTATCATTATCGGGCATTCCGTTGACCGGTGGATTCCTTGCTAAATTTTTCATGCTGAAAGCTGTGTTAGCATCAGGCCATAGTTTGTGGTTAGTCATTTTTGCAGTATTGATGGCGGCGGTGAGTGTGTATTATTATTTCCGCTTAATTCAAGCAATGTATTTCAAAGAAGGTGATGCCCCTGAAATTGAAGTTTCTGCACAATTCAAATGGACCTTGATAGTGATTACGGCACTCATTATCCTTTTAGGCGTTTATCCTGATATAATTTCCTACTGGTTGTATTTTTAATTTTTATTGACAGAAAAATAAACCATTCTTCTTCAAGATTTTTTAATTTCATAAAATCCCGGGAATCGAATACGACACAAGAAAAGTGTTGTACTTTCCTTTGAAACATTTATGCGCATTACCGATATATTCAGCCTGGCATTCAATTCTGTTCGCAGCAATAAATTACGAACCGGACTTACGGTGGCCATTATTGCATTTGGCATTATGGCATTGGTCGGCATTATTACGGCTATCAAAGCCATGAATCAGAAGTTTACAGAAAGTTTTTCTACGATGGGTGCCAATAGTTTTACCATCCGGTATAAAGAAAGAAATATTCATTTTGGTGGAAGCTCAGACCGGCTGAAAGTAAAAAAGAAAGGAGCCAGGAAAGAAAAAAAATCGAGGTTGGGTGAAAAAATTTCAATACAGGATGCAGCATTATTTGTAAAGCGATTTAATTTTCCGGCCATTACCAGTATTTCCATTTTTGGAAACAGGAATAATATTGCGGCCTATAATTCCCGGAAAACAACACCCAACATAACTTTATTTGGCGGCGATGAAAACTATTTATTGCTCAATGGATTTTCTTTAATGAGTGGAAGAAATTTAACCCGCAATGATGTGCATGCAGGAAGCAATGTTTGCTTATTGGGTTATGACGTTGCTAAAAAACTTTTTCGGGAAGCATTGCCAACGGCCATCAATAAAACAATCCGGCTCAATAATATTCAATACAAAGTCATTGGTATTTTAGAAAGTAGAGGTTCTACTTTTGGATTCAGTAGAGATAATGTCATTATTAGTTCTTATACCAATGTCGATCATAATTTTCCATCCGGTTTTTCATTTGTTTTAGGCGTTATGACCAAGGATATTCAACAAGTGGCTGCAGCCATGAGCGAAGCCGAAGGTGTTTTTCGTTCTATTCGTAAACTATCCGCGACAGAAGCCAGCAATTTTGTATTGGACAGGAGCGATAGCATTGCCGAAAAAGCCATTAATAGTTTGCGATTTTTAACTATTTCTGCTACTGTAATTGGTTTCATAACGTTAATCGGTGCCGCTATAGGGTTGATGAATATTATGTTGGTGTCCGTCTCAGAGCGAACACGGGAAGTGGGATTAATAAAAGCCATCGGAGGCAAAAGCCGGGTGGTGGGCCGCCAGTTTTTAATTGAAGCCATTATCATAAGCCTGATTGGTGCATTACTGGGCATTATTTTGGGCATTTTTGTAGGAAATTTATTCTCTTATGTATTGAAAACCAGTTTCGTTATTCCCTGGAATTGGGTCTTGTATGGCATGCTCATTTGTAGCTTTGTAGGCCTTGCTGCCGGCTTGTATCCTGCACTGAAAGCCGGTAAATTGAATCCCATAGAAGCATTGAGATATGAATAATAGATAGAATCTTGATTCAAATTAAGGAGGAGAGAGTAAAGAAATTCGGATAAATAATTGACCACAAACTTGTTGTACATAAAAAAATCCTTAAATTGAACCTCCCTTTAAAAAAATGAAGAAAGGGAGTTTCTTTTTAAATCTTTTTCCTTAGCATTGTAGTTTAGATTTTAAAAAGATTTATTTCTAACGATTAAAAAACTTAAAAATTAAAGAACATGGCAGAGATTAAACCAACTGCATCAAAGTCAGTAAAAGCTACTTCTGTACAGCCTAAAAAGAGTAGCAATTTGATTTCCTGGATTGCACCAGTCGTTTGTATTATCGCAGGATATTGTATTTGGCGTTTTATTATGGGAAACCCCAATGGATTTGATAACCCAGATGCATCCGGCGGCTTTTGGCCACAACATAAACATCCGAGAGATGCTTTCCACAGAATTTATGAAGGAGGTATCATCGTTCCTTTGTTGATTGGAATGTTTTTGATGGTAATTGTATTCTCCATCGAACGTTACCTGACTATTCGTAAAGCTTTAGGAAAAGGTTCTATCTCTGATTTTGTGAGAAAAGTACAATACCATTTGGCAAACCGCAATGTAGAAGCAGCATTAAGCGAATGCGATAAGCAAAGAGGTTCTGTTGGTAATGTAATGAAAGCCGGTTTGCGCCGCTACAAAGAAATGATTGATGAAGGTGGATTGACTACCGAACAAAAAGTGGTATCTATACAAAAAGAAGTAGAAGAAGCTACGGCACTCGAATTGCCGATGCTGCAAAAAAATCTTGTATTTCTTTCTACCATTACATCCGTCGGTACGTTGATTGCCCTTTTAGGAACGGTTATGGGTATGATTCGTTCATTCGCCGCATTGGGTGAAGAAGGTGGTGCCGGTGCCGCAGGTGAATTGGCCGTTGGTATCTCCGAGGCCTTGTATAATACTGCATTAGGTATTGGTACATCTGCCTTAGCCTTGATTATGTATAACGTATTTACCACTAAAATTGATTCTATCACTTATGGTATTGATGAATCCGGTTTCACTTTAACACAAAGTTTTGCTTCCCTGTATAAATAATTGTACAGCAGCTAGATTTTTGTATGGAAAAAATGAACTTATTCATCTCATTATAAATAAACGTAATCATGCCGAGTGTTAAAATACCCAGGAAGAGTACAGATACGGATATGACACCATTTGTGGACATCGCCTTTCTGATTCTTTCCTTCTTTATTATGGCGACCAAATTCAAGCCACCCGAGCCGGTAGAAATTAAAACACCGGGCTCGGTGATTTCGCAGAAAATGCCGGAAAGTAATGCAGTGCTGATTTCTATTGATTCATCCAATAAGGTGTATTTCACATTAAAATCTGAAAAAGAACCTGAAAAATTTGATGAATTAATAAAAGGAATCAACGAAAAGCAAAATCTCGGACTGACACCTGCAGAAATTAATAATTTCAAAAAAACCATTATGGTCGGCGTTCCTTTTTCACAATTAAAAGGATTGCTGGACCTCGATCCCAAAGAACAGGAAAAAATAAAACAACCCGGAATTCCCGTGTTGGATTCTACCAATAACCAATTGGTATGGTGGATTCAGCAATGCAAAGTCGCTTTTGCAGGAGAACAACTGGTGTACCTGATCAAAGGTGATGGAGCCTCCAAATATCCGGCTTTTGAAGCAGTGGTGGAAGCCTTGAAAAAGAACGATGAATTGAAATATGGCCTTGTTACCGATTTGGATGATGTACCCAAAGGTTCAGCCTTAGACATTGCCCAACAACAAGGACTTAAATAACTTTAAAAACTTAATAATATGGCTAGTATAGATACCGGTGGTGGTGATGGCGGCCACAAAAAAGGCCCAGGTGTAAAAAAAGCGAAAAAACTTTCTACCCGTGTAGATATGACTCCCATGGTGGACCTTGGTTTTTTGCTTATCACATTCTTTGTGTTTACGGCCACCATGTCAACACCCACAACGCTGGACCTCAATATGCCGAAAGACGTAAAAGACCCCAAAAAACAAACCGAAGTAAAAAACTCCGGTGCTTTGACAATTCTTTTGGGCAAGGACAATAATGTCTTTTATTATGAAGGGCAACTGAAAGTAGCCGAAGGCGAAAACAATTTCAAAAGCTCTACTTTCAAAGAAATCAGGCAGGTCATCATCGATAAAAAAGCAGAAGTAATTAAAAATTTTAACCCTGCTAATGTTGATCCAAAATTATGTGAAGAGGAAAAAGCGAAAGCGAAGAAAAAAGGTGATCCTAATTGGGAAGATGCCTGTAAAGACATGGATTTTGTTGTGATTATTAAACCTACTGACGAAGCAACTTATAAAAACACCGTGGATATTCTAGACGAAATGTCCATCAATCAGGTGAAAAGATATGCCTTGGTAAAAGTAGGAGAGGAAGAATTGAAATTAATTAAAGCGACAGAAGACAGTCAGAAAAAATAATTGATTGAGATGTATGGAATCTGATACATTCCTGCATCTTATAAAAAAATAAATTATGGAAGCTAACAAAATTTTATCAGCAGATGTTCTTGATATCATCTTTGAAGACAGGAACAAAGAATACGGAGCTTACCAGTTAAGAAAAACCTATAACCGCCGTATTTGGAAAGCTTTGATTATTACTTCTTCTATTGCTTTACTCGTCGTCATTGGCACCATCCTCGCCGGCGCTATGAACAATCAGAAAAATAAAAAAGTAAAAATTGATGAGCTGACCATTCAGAATATTAAACAAGAGGAGGAGAAACCACCTCCGCCGCCTCCGCCACCACCACCGCCACCCAAACCCGATCCTCCCAAGGTGGAAATGAAACAGTTTACACCTCCCGTTATTAAAAAAGACGAAGAGGTAAAACAACCACCACCACCACAGGAAGAGTTGAAAGAGGTGAAGATTGCTGAAATCAATCAGGAAGGTATCAAGGATATCGGCATTCAAACTCCGGTACAGATTGACCAGGGAAAAGGAATTGTGGAAACAAAAAAAGTGGAAGACGTTAATAAGATTTTTGATAAAGTGGAAATCGAAGCCAGTTTTCCGGGTGGCCCATCTGCATGGCGCCGTTATCTCGAAAATAACTGTAATGCGCAGGTAGCCAGCGATAATGGTGCACCTCCGGGAACCTACACTACCATTATCCAGTTTGTTGTGGATAAGAATGGTGAAATCAGCCAGGTGAAAGCATTAACGCATCATGGATATGGAATGGAAGAAGAAGCCATGCGTGTAATTAAAAAAGGCCCGAACTGGACACCGGCCGTACAAAACGGTAGCCAGGTAAAAGCCTATCGCAAACAACCAATTACCTTCCAGGTATTGAACGATTTCTAAAAGAAAATATCTCAGAAGTTTATCCTTCCCGTTCTGCACGGGAAGGATTTTTTTTGTCATTCTAAAAGGGTAGTTTCAATTGCTTTATTTTTGACAGGTATGAAACAACCTTCCCGCTGGGACGATACGATAGTTGCCATTGCCACGGCGCCCGGCATCGCTGCCTTGGGCATTATCAGGTTGAGTGGAGCTGAGGCCTTTACAATCGTTGACCAATTATTTCCCTCAAAAAATTTATTGCAACAGGCTTCTCATACATTGCACGTTGGCTTTCTGAAAGATGCACATACCATCCTCGATGAAGTTGTAATTTCTTTATTCAAAAACCCCAGGTCATATACCGGCGAAGATGTTGTAGAAATAAGTTGCCACGGTTCTCCTTTTGTTTTGAAACAAGTGATGGAAGCCTGTATAAAAAAAGGTGCCCGGCTGGCCCGGCCCGGCGAATTTACACAACGGGCATTTTTAAATGGCAAATTAGACCTTACACAAG
>JAGQWM010000085.1 GCA_020437365.1 Chitinophagaceae bacterium
ATTATTTTTTAAATGTTTTTTGATACGCAGTAATGGCTTCCTGAATGATACGAAATGCAATGCACTGGTCCTGGAAATTGTCAATCTCCACTTTTTTATTTTCTAACACTTTGTATTGTTCAAAAAAGTTTTTCAATTCCAGTAAAAAATGATTGGGCAGTTCTTCCATTCTTGCAATATGATTGACAGAAGGGTCATGTTTGGCAACAGCAATTATTTTATCGTCTTGCTGACCCTGGTCTATCATTTGCATATTGCCAATTACATTGGCCTCAACGAGACATAGCGATTGTATGGATTGGGAACAAAGCACTAATATATCAAGCGGGTCATTATCCTGTCCCAATGTCTTTGGAATAAAACCATAATTGACCGGATATTGAAAAGAAGAATAAATAACCCGGTCCATTTTGAGCAAACCCGTTGCTTTATCCACTTCATATTTAGCCCGGGCACCTTTGGGTATTTCGATGATTGCATTGACAGTAGCCGGCGCATCGTTACCGGTTTGTACGCCATGCCAGGGATGTTGAACTGTTGTCATATTGCTATCAGGTTAATGCGATATTTTCATGCCGGCATAGGTAGCTACCAACCCAACAATGATACTGGCACCAAGATATAAAAAGAACATAGCCAATTTTTGTTCTCTTATTAATCCAATACCTTCCAATGTAAAAGATGAAAAAGTAGTAAACCCACCACAAATGCCTGTCATGAGAAATAATTTCCAATGCTCATTGGTTTCAAATCCTTTAAAAGTTAAACCCCAGAAAATGCCAATCAGGAAACAACCGATAATATTGACAAGGTATGTCCCAATTGGGAAATGGGTAGGATATACTTTATCGGCCAGGCGCTGACTCAAATACCGTAAAATACTGCCAATACTGCCACCAAGGCCTACAAATAAAATATTTTTTATCATGGAATGGAATCTTTGATTATCGTCTTTGGAATACTTGTATCCCTGTCGTGTTCGTATAAATATTTAAAATCGACAAGCCAGTTATCATTTTTACGCACCACTTTCAAAGTGTCATGGTCGTTTTTATATGAATTGGAAAAAATAACAATTGCCGTAGAATCGTTGATGTCTGTTTTTTGATGTATGTAAATAGAGGAAGACCGGTAACCGTTTTTTTCTTCCTGGTTGGCATGTTCATAACTTCTTTTGGCTACGGCAAGATAATTTTCATTGACAGAATCGGGTAGCATAAAGATGTTGGCTTTTTCATAATTCCCGTCCAAAGCAGCCCGGATAAAATTGCGGGCAGCATCGATATCGCTATCAGATTTTACAAATGCTGTTTCGCTGCTTTTTGTTTTGCAGGCCACTTGCAGTAGCAATAGTATCGATGCAAAAAAGGTAATTGGTTTCATCATACAATTTGCAAAGTACTGAAAAATAGATGGAAGATGAAACAAGGCATAAAAAAAGCACTCCATGCAGAAGTGCTTTTTTTAAAAAGAAATGATTTTTATTGTCCGGCCTTTTCGGTGGCTTTTTTCATAATTTCTTTGGCTTTGTCCATCACTTTGGGGTCAATGGATTTCATCAGGCTGTCTAATTTTTGTAAGCCTTTTTTGAGTGAATCGGAATTCAAGACTTTATTCAGTCTATCCATTGGATTGGTAGTATCGGATGGGTTCATATTATCATCTCCATTATCCGTTTTATCATCGTTCATGATGCTTTTGGATTGGTTCATGCCCATTTTCATTAAAGTACCCATGCTGAAATCAACTTTCCAAGCACCGTTTTCTTTTACCAACGGGAATTTGAAAGATTTGTCAGACTTGGCAGTATTGGTTACTTCTACAGTCGCATTATCACCATCAATAACGGCTTCGCCGATTTTCATATTTTTAAAATCTTCTGAAGGATCTTTTTTCTCTTTCTGGTCGCCGAGGTCACCCAATTTGTCTTTCATTTTTTCGCCCATATCCATGGCTTTTTTCATCATCTTCAGGGTACCGGCACTTTTTTCTGTGGCCAGTTTGGCGGCACCGTCAATATCTTTTTTTGCCATTCTTTCGAAAAAGGCCATCAATACGGCCTTGGGGTCATCACTATTCACGGCATCTTTGCCTTTGCAGCCGATTAAAAAACTGATTAATAAAGCTGAGAGAGTGAATGTGGTCAAAAATTTTTTCATGTGTTTGGTTTTTTGGTTTCGGTAAAAATAGTGTTATTTATCAATATTACTCGATGAAATATTGTCTTTTTATCAACTTGCAGTTTTCGTTGAGATAAATATCATCTGTCGTTACACCAAAAGGAATTGTATCCAGCCTGACATATTTAGATAAAGCCCCGTTTTTGGATTGATTCAATGATTTGAAAACGAATTCAGAGCAGTACATGGCATCATCGCTTTGAAAATTGAAATAAAGGTCAAATGGCAATCCCGCTTTGTAATAATTATGCACCACCATATCTAATTTTTTTTCCTCATTTGTTGTCAGCGAAAAACGGTAAACACCGAGAGCCGTATTTTCTTTTGGATTGCAAAAACTATCAATCGGTTCCCTTTTCAATTTTTGATTCGGATTATAAATGCCGCCGATAGCATGGTAAACAAAAACCGTATCATTTTCCCGGAAGAGTAATCCGCAGTGCGAAAATGAAGTGTCTTTTCGATTCATACTTCTCGCTACACGACTCACATCGTCATTGCCATTTCTGAAAATGACATCACCATCCCGGATCAATGGTTTTACTTCATCAATTAATCGAAAATCTTTTTTCAAGGAACTCTCGGAAATGGTGTTTTGTTTTTCTTTACGATGTGTATGGCAGGCGTAAAAAATAAAAAGCAGGAATAAAAAATAAATGGTTTTCATTTTCATTCCTGCAAATTAAAGAATCTTTTCAGAGAGCTACGAAGAAGGTTTTTCTTTTTTGTCTGCTGATTTATAATTTTTTTGAGAACGATGTAGTTCTTCTTTTTCCTGCTCTGTATGATAGGCTTTGATGATGGCTTTGACAAGCCTGTGTCGGACTACGTCATCTTCATCGAGTTCTATATAAGCAATGCCGTCAATATGTTGTAAAATACGGGTGGCCAATTGCAATCCGCTACGTTGGTTTCTGGGTAAATCCACTTGTGTCATATCGCCGGTAATTATGGCTTTGGCCGAAGGCCCGATGCGGGTCAGGAACATTTTCAATTGCAAGTCGGTAGCATTTTGTGCTTCATCCAAAATGATATACGCATTGTCCAAAGTACGGCCACGCATATAGGCCAGTGGTGCTATTTCGATAGTTCTCGTTGTCATATAATAGCCCAATTTATCGGCAGGAATCATATCATCAAGTGCATCGTACAACGGCCGCAGGTAAGGGTCAATTTTTTCTTTCAAATCGCCGGGCAAGAAACCAAGGCTTTCGCCGGCTTCTACAGCCGGACGTGTCAAAATGATTTTCTTGACTTGTTTGTTTTTTAATGCTCTTACAGCGAGTGCTACGGCGGTATATGTTTTACCGGTTCCGGCAGGGCCGATGGCAAAAACAATGTCGTTTTTTTCAGATTCCCTGACCAGTTTTTTTTGATTGGCAGTCCGGGCTCGTACAGATTTTCCGTTCGGGCCGAAAACCAATACTTCATTTGGATTTTTTTCCATGAAATGGTCAATCACTTCTGCATCGTCGCCACCGAGAACTTGCTCAAAATAATTATGGCTCATGTGGCCATTCCTTTCTAAGTAGGAAATAATCAAGGCAATTTTTTCTCTTGCAGTTGCAATCTGTTCCGGTGCACCACTTAATTTTAACTGGGTGCCCCGCGAAAGAATTTTGAGTAGCGGAAATTTTTTCTTGAGAATGTCTAATTTACCATTGTTGACGCCAAAAAATTCTATAGGGTTGACGGTTTCCAGGTTGATAATTGTGTCTGTCAAATTGTTTGGTTTTGATGGCTCAGTTATTTAAAAAAAACCGATACCAGATTTCAAAGGCCGGCGAAGGGTAGAACCGGATTGCTGCGTCTTCTGATTTATATTCAAAAGCAAGTCTGCACCTGGCAGGGTTACCCTTACTTCTCACATTAAAAATAATGTGATACTCAAATATAATTGATGCGAATGAAAAAAACCTAATCATTTTTATTCACAGTATGTGCAAATAAAGTGAACATATCTTTATTGATTTGCTATGATTAAAACGTAAACAATTCCACATCTTACATCAATATTTTTTTTGTACACCTACATTTGCATTATGGAGAAGGAGAATAAACCGATTAAGAGATCGGCACAATTGGCACCGCTCAGCCGTGAGCATCACGAAGGACTGTTGTTCGGCTGGAAAATAAAACAAGGCCTGGCATTCGAAATACCTATTGCAACCTTGCAAGCATTTGTACAATGGAGTTGGCAAAATCATTTCCGTCCACATTTTGAAAGTGAAGAAAAAATTTTGATTCCACTTCTTCCTGAAAAGCATCCCATGGTTTTGCGTATGCAAAAAGAACATGAGCAAATCCGGGTATTGGTTGTAGCATTAATGGAAAAAGCGGATGCCGCTGCTTTGCAATCTTTAGGTGATTTGATAAAAGGTCATATTCGTTTCGAAGAGAGAGCATTATTTCCCGAAGCGGAAAATATATTATCGGAAGATCAACTTGACCAAGTGTTAACAGCCCTTGAAAATCAACCTTCGCCCGAACATACTGCCTGGACGAATGAATTTTGGATAAAAAAATAATTTACCATCGGGCCACAATTTTGAAATTCAGCAACCTTGGTGTCAACCGATTGGGCATCAGGTACACCGTATTCGAAAAATCTTTGATAAACAAATAGGAAATAGTATTGGGCCTGTCGATGATATTAAAAATTTCGAGGCTTGCCCAAATGTTTTTAAATTTCCTGAAAGGCGAATGGCTACGTCGCCTTGCTTTGTCTTCATCCAATAAAAGAGCACTAAAACCAATATCGGCACGAATGTAGGGTTCAATTACGGCGGCATTTCTATAGCGTACAGCATTTGGAATATTATACGGCATATTGCTACCATACAATAGATGCAAATACATTTTAAAATTTTTATTCGTTGGCAAATAATCAGAGAAGAACATACCAAATGTAATGCGCCTGTCTTGTGGCCGACGCAACCAACCCACATCAAATTTTACACTATCCGTAACCGTTTGGTCTGTACTTTGGGCAGTAATAAATTCACCGGCAGCGTTTTTATACCGGTAATAAAAATCATTGTCGAGGTTTTCTGCTGATTTCATGACACCAATGCTAATCCAACTTTCGGCATCCGGTACCAGTTCGCCATGCAAACGCATTTCGATACCGGTAGCATAGGCTTTTGCATTATTTTCTCCAAAGTATCTCAACTTCACATTGTCGAGGTCGTAAGGCACTACATCACGAAGACTTTTATAATACATTTCAGTTGTCCATCGCATGGGCCTGCCACCGATACCAATAAAATTATAGTCGAATCCTACTACACCTTGCCAACTTTTTTGTGCTTTTACATTTGTATTGACCGTGCCGTCATATCTTCTTAACTCACGGTAAAAAGGAGGTTGATCGTATGCACCCACAGCCATTCTGAAAATAATATCCCGTTTCCATTTTGGATTCCAACTGGCACCTATCCGCGGCGAGATGAGCAATTCTTTATTCAATGAATTATAATTGAATCGTACACCGGCTGTTAATGTGGTTGTATGATTCGAATCATTGTCCAATAAAATATTGTCTTGAATATATCCCGAAAATTTATTGATGTTCAAATCGGTGGTACTTTTTAAAACTTTATCCAATTGTAACATATTGGGTTGGTACGGTAATGCATAACCGGCAGAATCCTGAAATTCCCATTCGTTTAGTTTGTCTTTGATGATGGTTCTATCATAACCGACGCCCCATTGCAAGGCATGTTTCCCCAGGTCGGAACTTCCTTTATGTGATACATTCCAGTTTTCAATATTTAATTGATTCCTCGACCAGTGTTGGTACACACCGGCGCCCAGGGGATTTACAATTAACCCAAAAGTGGGATTTTCCTGGTCGAAATCTCTTTCGCCAAAAAGATAAGTACCGGTAATATCTACATTTTCCTGTTCATCATTTTCAAAACGGGAAAGCATCCATTTGAGTTTCGTTTTTTTATTGAGCCGGTTGATGAAAGAAAGGCCAATCATTTTTGTTTTGTAAGCATCTTTTTCACGGCCATCAAAATTGATATCAATACCCAATGCCGTGCTGAACAAGGGAGAAAATACCGAAGAAGTCAACTGGCTTTCCTGCGGAATTAAAGAAAATTTTGTTTGTGAAAAATTGCCCAATAGCTCTGCCGAAAATTTTGGATTGAACTGATACGTGAACAAAGCCTGCAAATCGGTTGAAGAAGGTACATAATTTCCTTTTGTTTCCTGGCTGCTCAATAAATTCCGGTTGCTCCGGTTGCGCAAACCAACGAGGTATGTAAATTTTTTATTTGGCGTAATACCACCTAATTGAATGCCTTGCTCCAGCAAACTGATATAAGCAGAGCCTTCAAATTTTGTTGGCTTTTTATATTTAATATCTAATACACTACTGAGCTTGTCGCCGTATTTTGCCTGGAAACCGCCATTATAAAAATTTAAACCTTGCACCATTTCAGGATTGATAAAACTTAAACCTTCCTGTTGGCCGCTGCTGACAAGATAAGGACGAAAGATTTCAAAATCGTTGACATAAATGAGATTTTCATCATAACTGCCACCTCTAACCGAATATTGAGAAGTCAATTCATTATTGGAACCTACAAAAATTTTTATCAGGCTTTCGACACCCGATATGGCCGATGGAAGTTGTAAAACCGTTTTGGGATTCAGCTTGATCAGGCCCGCCTCTTTTCGGTCTCTCTCGTCTTTCAGGATAACTTCTGCCAGTGTTTTTTCTCCTTTTTCCATTCGGATGGTAACTTGTTCTTTTTCGTCTTCATTCAATAAAAAATAACGTTGTACTGTTTTTCTTCCCGAATAAGAAAAAATTAAAGCAAATGCTTTATTGGCCTTGGCGGTTATTTTAAAATAACCGGAATCATTCGTTGTCGTTCCGGATGTTTTGCCCAGTATAAAAACCGATACATTGGCAATAGGATTTTCATCTTCATCAACAACATGGCCGGAGATGGTAGCAGAATGATTTTGGGAAAAACCAAAAAAAGGCAACAAACTACAGCAGGCAGTTAGTATGAATTGGTGAATGGTTTTTTTCATAAGTGAATCAGCAACAAGATACAAATTAATACTTTACCATGTACTTTAGTTCCGGATGCATGGATGAGAAATTTATCGTGTTATGGCTTTCAATGCGGCAATCGTTTTGCCCGGATTGTCCGATTTAAAAACTGTATTGCCGGCCACCAGTACATCGGCACCTGCGGCAATAATATCCGGTGCATTTTCAACCGTTACACCTCCATCAATTTCTATCAACACGGATGCTTTTCTCTCATC
>JAGQWM010000086.1 GCA_020437365.1 Chitinophagaceae bacterium
CTGGTAAGTTTAGCCATTTGGGCTTTTACCATTGGTATTTCGGTCAATGATAATCGTTTTTTCATTTGGCTGATTGTAAATGCGGTTGTACTCATTGCCTTACAACCCTGGTTGATGCGGTTGAGCCGAAGTCTTTGGATTTCCTGGTTTGTGCGATATGATGCTGACTGGAAAAATCATCGGCCGGAAGATTATTCAGAAAGATTAAATGCTGACCAAGAGAACAACTGGTAAAGGTGGAATCCCTATTTTTGCAACCTTGTTTTCATTCGGAGACCTGCTCGAGTGGCTGAAGAGGTACGCTTGGAAAGCGTATAAACGGGAAACTGTTTCAAGGGTTCGAATCCCTTGGTCTCCGCAAATCCTTTCTTTTATTTATTGATGGATACTACGCACCTACTTTGCTAGTGAAAATCCTGTATTTAAAAAATATCAAAAATTACGAATCATTTGTTATTGGATTTTGAGGCTCTCTATTCAAAAGAGGACAAATCCATTGTCTGTTGCTAAATTCAATTTTACCGCCGATGTATTGCTAATTTTTTAAACCACATAGAAGCATAGTTAAATCATGAAATCAAAAAAATATTTAGATGAACTGACTTATGAGATTATTGGAAGTGCTATCGAAGTGCATAAATTTATGGGGCGAGGATTATTGGAAAGTGTTTATCATCAATGTTTGAAAGAAGAGTTGTTACATAGAAAAATAAATTTTTTAACAGAGATGAAAATTCCTGTTTTGTATAAAGGAAAAACATTGGATATAGATTTCAGGTGTGATTTATTTGTCGAAAACTGTATAGTTGTATAATTAAAAGTAGTTCAAGAAATGACGATTACGTTTGAAGCGCAGCTGATAACCTATATGAAACTATTACAATCTCCTAAAGGAATACTGATCAACTTTAACTGTTTCAATATTTTTAAAGAAGGGCAAAAAACATTTGTCAATGAATATTTCACCTCACTACCTGAAAAGTAAATACAACGCTATGTATCTATGTGGTTAAAAAAATTTTTTAGCTATTATTATGAATTCGGTATTGCCAAATTCAAAGCCTCATTTGAAAAACAATATTTGGTCTTGAAAAAATATTTTTGAAACATCCGTTCAATTGTTTTTTATAAAACAACTAAATACGTCCTTTTTACACTCCAAATAATCTTTTTGCATTTTGCGTAGTAACTTCTGCCATTTCGGCGACACTACAAGCTTTGACAGTCGCTAATTTTTCTACGACATATTTCAAATAAGCCGGTTCATTTCTTTTGCCTCGAAAAGGTGCCGGAGCCAGGTAAGGTGCATCTGTTTCCAATAATAAATGTTGCACATCAATTTCTTTTACCACTTTATCCAATCCCGAATTTTTGAAGGTTACTACACCGCCAATGCCCATGTAAAAACCGAGATCAATAATTTTTTTGGCCTGCTCCAGGTTGCCCGTAAAACAATGAAAAACACCTTTCAGTTGTCCTTTTTGGTGCGATGCCACCACGTCAATACATTCATCAATGGAATCTCGGGAATGAATAACAATGGGAATATTATACTGCAATGCCCATTCTATTTGTGTATGAAAAGCCGTGTATTGCTGCTTGGTAAAAGTTTTATCCCAATAAAAATCCAATCCAATTTCGCCAACGGCAATGAATTTTTGCCCGGCTAAATAATTTTCAGCGATTTTCAGTTCATCCGTAAAATTTTCTTTCACCGAGCAAGGATGCACACCCATCATGGCCCTACATTTTTCGGGAAATCGGGCGGCTAATTCCAGCATTTCTGCATGTGTTTCAGCATCAATGGCCGGTAATAAAATCTTTTCAACCCCTTCATTTTCAGCTCTTTCCAGCATTTCTGCCCGGTCGTTGTCAAATTCTTTGAGGTAAATATGTGAGTGAGAGTCTATCATTTGCCTTTTATTTTCAATCCATTGCAAAAATCTGCAAAAAAATATTGGATTTGGTTAAACTTCCTCCAATTTATCTGTTCCAAAATACGTTAAATCAATACCAAAAAATTCAATTATGAAACGCATATTCATTCCCAATACATTGGTTGTTATCAGTGTATTTTCTCTATTGGCCTTTTTTTCATCATGCCAGAAAGATATTAATTCTCAAAACACAGACGACAGTGAGGAGCAAGCCGTTCTTGTCTCCAGCGAAGCCGATGGTGAAGCCCAATTGGTTTTCAATAATGTATTTGATGATGCAATGGGCGTCAATAATGAAGTGGGTATTGGCGGTACCGGTGTCTTTGGCCGTATCAATTCCTGCCCTTCTGTTTCCATCGAAAGATTACATGCTCCGGATTTATTCCCGGTGAAGATTACGCTGGATTTTGGTACAGGTTGCGTAGCTCCCGACGGGCATTTCAGAAAAGGGAAAGTCATTACGGTTTATACCGACAGGTTGCTACATCCCGGTGCCATGGCAACGACTCATTTCGAAGATTTTTATTTTGATTCCATTCATGTAGAAGGCATTCACAAAATCACCAACACAAGTCCGGTCGCAACACCACCGACCACTCGCCAGTTTACTGTAGATGTTACCGACGCAAAATTGACCAAGCCCAATGGCAATTATACAATGTGGGACAGCCATAAAACAATTACTCAATTTGAAGGATTATCAACTGATAGTCCGCTGGATGATGTATTTGCCATTCAAGGACATTCTAACGGTAAAGTACAAAGGGGAAACCTTGTAGTCCTTTGGGAATCAAGCGTTCCGGCAAATTATCCATTAATCAAAAAATTCACTTGCCACTGGATTGTGAAAGGCCGGATTAGAACTGTAAGGCAAAATGCAGCCGCCAATACCCAATGGATTGCCATTCTTGATTTTGGCGACGGAAGCTGTGATAATCAAGCTACAATAAGCATTAACGGACATACATTTCAAATTACTTTGCGGTAATTAAAAAATTATTATACCTTTAAACCAGTTTTCATAGGGTACGGATTAAAAACGGGCCAGGGTTTCTACCCAGGCCCTAACTTTTTCAGGCCATTCCTACTTCAATATTTCAGGTTATTGCTTTAAAAAGAAAGCCCCTTTTTGAAAATTCTTCCAAAAAAGCCGGCAGTACTATTTGCAATTTTTGCCATGCTTTTTCACTATCGTGAAATACAATAATAGAACCCGGAATGGCATTTTTCCTCAAGGCCTCTCCACATTTTTGGGCAGAAACTGCAGTATCAAAATCGCCGCTGAGCACATCCCACATGATTATTTTTAATTTTTTTTCTGAAAAAGCTTTTCGCAACATTTTGGCTTGCCGGTTACGGAGTTTTCCATACGGCGGCCGAAACAAGAAGGATTCAATATTTTGCGCTGCCATTTGAACATCTTTTACATAGATGGAATTTTTTGTCGCCCAGCCATTCAAATGATGTTGCGTATGATTGCCTACACTATGTCCTTCAGCTAAAATTCTTTGATAAATGGCCGGCTCTGCCTCTACGTTTTTGCCGATACAAAAAAAACAGGCTTTGGCATTGTATTTTTTTAAAGTATCTAAAACGAAAGGAGTCGCTACCGGATGGGGGCCGTCGTCGAAACTGAGATAAATGGTTTTTTCCTTTACAGGGATTTTCCAAATTCTTTGCGGATACAATTTTCGCATCCACCAGGGTGTTTTAAAAAAATAACCTTTTGCCATACCTCATCAACAATTAAATCAGAATTGGCAAATTTTTTTCACCCATTCCTTTGCATCAAAGCTAAACATTAAATTCATTTTCATTCCAAGCGGTTGCAGGTTATCTTTGTCGCTGTTGCGGGAGTCCAAAAATTGATACATGAAAGAAAAAGTAAGAGTAAGATTTGCACCCAGTCCTACCGGTGGTTTACACCTTGGTGGTGTCAGAACGGTTTTATACAATTATTTATTTGCCAAAAAAAATGAAGGCAGTTTTATTGTTCGCATAGAAGATACAGATCAGAACAGGTATGTAGAGGGTGCTGAAGATTATATTTTTGATTGTTTGGATTGGTGTGGATTAACCCCCGACGAAAGTGTACGGCATGGAGGCGACTTTGGCCCTTATCGGCAGAGCGAAAGAAAAACCAATTACCATCAATATGCCGAACAATTGGTACAGGATGGTAATGCGTATTATGCATTCGATACGGCTGAAGAATTGGAAAAAATGCGACAAACTCCCTCCGGAGACAATTCTGTGCAACAATATGACCATCGTACCCGGATGAATATGCGAAATTCTTTGACTTTATCTACTGATGAAGTCAATCAATTGCTGGCGCAAAAAACACCTTATGTTATTCGGATTAAAATGCCGGAAGAAGAACAAATTTCATTTACAGATTTAATTCGTGGTAAATTATTTTTTGATTCAGGCGTATTGGATGATAAAGTTTTATTGAAAGCAGATGGCATGCCGACTTATCATCTTGCCGTTGTAGTAGATGATTTTCTCATGCAGATCAGCCATGTTTTCAGAGGTGAAGAATGGTTACCCTCGGCGCCGGTTCATATTCTTTTATGGAAATATTTATTCGGAGAAGAAAATATGCCGGCCTGGGCACACTTGCCATTGCTACTCGGGCCCAATGGAAAATTGAGTAAAAGAGATGGAGCCAAATATGGCTTCCCGGTATATGCGCTGCAATGGACAGACCCTACAACCGGTGATACGACAGAAGGTTTTAAGGAAAAAGGATTCTTACCACAGGGATTTATCAATTTCCTGGCATTACTCGGTTGGAATGATGGTTCCGAAAAAGAAATTTTTACATTGGATGAATTGATACATAGTTTTTCGCTGCAACGAGTTCACAACAGTGGTGCACATTTTGATTATGAAAAGGCCAAATGGTATAACCATGAATGGATGAAAAAATTGGATACCACCATACTCATGCCAGCTGTCAATGAAGTCTTGAAAAAGAACGGATTAAAAATTACGGCGAATGAAAAACTGGAAAAAGTAATTGATCTTGTAAAAGAACGCTGTACTTTATTACCGGAATTTTATGCACAGGCTTCGTTCTTTTTTCAGGCACCGGAAACGATAGACAGTCAAGCTATTTTGCCCAAGTGGAACGAACAGAAAAAACAATTCTTTGAAGCATTGGTTAATAATTTGGAAAACGCTTCGGATTTTTCAGCAGGAGCATTGACGAAAATATTGAATGAATTGGTAGCAACACATCAATTAAAACCCGGCGAAGTGATGTTACCATTACGAGTGATGTTGGTAGGTGGCAAATTCGGCCCCGGCGTATTTGACATCATGGAAATATTGGGAAAAACGGAAAGCATCAAAAGGATTCAACAGGGATTATCCATTGTGGCAAAAGCATAACGGTGACGGAAAATGAAAGATAAATTCGGTTTTCAACATTTCTTATTTTCGTAAAATAAATAACAATATGAACAGACCGGTACGAGTATTAGTTGCCAAAGTAGGATTAGACGGCCATGATCGTGGTGCCAAAGTTATTGCCACTGCCCTGCGTGATGCCGGCATGGAAGTAATTTATACCGGCCTGCGGCAAACTGCTGAAATGGTAGTCAATGCGGCTTTGCAGGAAGATGTAGATGCCATTGGTGTTAGTATTTTATCCGGTGCCCACATGACGGTGTTTCCCAAATTGATGGCCTTGATGAAAGAAAAAGAAATGACAGATGTTCTACTGACCGGTGGTGGCATTATTCCCGACGATGATATGCAGGCTTTAAAAAAATTGGGTGTCGGACAATTATTTGCGCCGGGCACACCCACCACTCAAATCTGTGAATACATCACCCATTGGGTAAAAGAAAACCGTAGTTTTTAAAATAAATATTTTTCGATATGAAATATACCACATTGCAAATATCTATTGATGCAAACATACTAACAGCCACCATCAACCGGCCAGAAAAGCTCAATGCGTTGAATAAAGATGTATTTACCGACCTGGATCAATTGGTGACTGAAATAGAACAAAACAGTGATATTCAATCAGCCATCATCACCGGTAGCGGATCGAAAGCATTTGTAGCCGGTGCTGATATCAGTGAATTTGGCCACCTAGATAAAGCAGGTGCCAAAGCCCTGGCAAAAAGAGGGCAGGATATTTTTGCAAGAATAGAAAATTGTAAGAAGCCTATAGTGGCCGCCGTCAATGGATTTGCTTTGGGTGGCGGTTGTGAGCTGGCTATGGCTTGTCATTTCCGCATCGCCAGTGAAAATGCAAAATTTGGCCAGCCGGAAGTAAACCTTGGATTGATACCGGGATACGGCGGTACACAACGCTTAGTCCAATTGATTGGAAAAGGCAAGGCCCTGGAACTCCTGATGTCGGCACACATGATTGATGCAAAAGAAGCTAAAGAATTAGGATTGGTTAATTATGTAACAACACAGGAAACATTATTGGCACATACACAAAAAATTTTATCTGTCATCAATACAAAAGCACCTTTAGCCGTTGCGTCTTGCATCAAAGCTGCTAATGCTGTTTTCGATGAATCTACCAACGGATTTGCTTTGGAGATTGATGAATTCGGTAATTGTTTCGACACACAGGATATGCAAGAAGGCACCCAGGCATTTTTGGAAAAAAGAAAAGCCGTCTTTACCGGAAAATAATTCAGGGATTGATAAATTTTTCATCAATTAAATAAGCCGCAATCCCAGAAATATTATCATTGCCTTTGGCATCTTCGAGATATACTCGAAATGATGTAACTGTAACAGCAGGAAAAGTCAATATCCTTTTATGTCCAATGCTGGTTCCATTAATTTCACTCACCACTTTTGGTCCGTTGTACAATACAATCCTGAATTTTCGGATTGTTTGTCCGAGGTGAATCGCTTCCCTTAGGGCAATACAATTTAACGTAGTAGGTTTTTGAAAATGCACAATAAAATTTTGCAGGTTGATGCCATAATAAGCATAAGTCGAATCAAAGTCCCTGATTTTTAAAGGAGCTTTTTTAAAATCTTTCTGACTGAATTCATAATATGAATCGGCTTTCTTTAAAAGGTTTACTGCAAAATTTTCTCTTCTTATTTTTTTAAATTCCATCAATGCTGCCGAATCTTTTGCTGTAATCATACCACGGTTATCCGGTGGCACATTCAATAATAAATTGGCGCCACGGCCAATTGTTCGCAAATAGATTTTGAACAATTCATCAGC
>JAGQWM010000087.1 GCA_020437365.1 Chitinophagaceae bacterium
GCCACCGAAGTCCTGTTGTTACGAATGATGTGCGGATATTTTGCAAAATAGTATTCAAAATAGCGGGAAGAATTATTGCTGCCTGTGGCAATGTAGGCATCGCAACCTTTTAGTTGGTCGGTAATAATAATAGATTGACCCAATGCGGGTTCCCAGCCAATTAATTTCTCTACAAAATGTTTGATCAGCACACTGTCTTTCGACGATGGTTTCAATACTGCCCTGTGTCCTGTTATAAATACAGATAAAAAATCATGGAAGCCCACCAGTGGGATATTGCCTGCCATCGTGACGCCGATTTTTTGGGGTGATGCGGTTAGTATTTTTTTGGAATAAGGTGCCATCCATTCTTGCAACAGGTCTTTTTGCAAAAAAGAATCGGTAATATTTTGCAAAGCCAATGTTACAAATTCCGGTGTAAACCATCCGTTTTCGTAACCGGCTTTTTCCCGGGCTTCTTGCCATTCAGTTGTGTCTGATAAAATATATTCCCGTAGCCTCAACAATAAATCAATTCGATGTTGTATATTCATTCCTGACTATTATTTTTGTAGTGCAAAACTAACCCAGAACTTTTTAAATTTTTTAGAATTATGGCTATTAAGATTACAGAAGAATGTATTAATTGCGGTGCTTGCGAACCCGAATGTCCTAACAATGCTATTTATGAAGGTGGAGTGGAGTGGGCCATTGCCGATGGTACTACAGTCAAAGGTGATTTTACGCTCATGGATGGAACAGTGATAGACGCAGACCAGAAAAATGCACCGGTAGCAGACGATATTTATTACATCGTACCCAATAAATGCACTGAGTGTCAGGGTTTTCATGAAGAACCACAGTGTGCAGCTGTTTGTCCGGTAGATTGTTGTGTACCCGATGAAATGTATGAAGAAACCGTAGAACAGCTACTGGCAAAAAAAGATTCGATGCACATATAAGATGGCAACTGTGCATAAGTTTTCAAATTTTTTGCGTACAACAGGCATAAAATTTTGTAACTTGTACTTATCATTGAAAGCAGTTAATACTGCTCTTTTAAAGCGGGTGATATGTCCCGTTGTAAAAAGGTGAAGAAGTAACTTTCTTCACCTTTTATGCTGTTAAAATCAATAGAAATAATTAACCCTTTATCCGGCTTTTGTAGATTTCACGATTGTTTATAATATTTTTTGTTAATGATGGAATCTTAGAGGTTATTTGTGTTGGTGTATAGATTATTTCTACAATATTTGCAAAGTATCTGCCGTTGAATCG
This sequence comes from Chitinophagaceae bacterium, assembly GCA_020437365.1. GTDB lineage: Bacteria > Bacteroidota > Bacteroidia > Chitinophagales > Chitinophagaceae > JJ008. The sequence goes on from JAGQWM010000087.1 coordinate 1,258, forward strand.
GCAGTAAAATCACAATACAACCAATGAAGAAAAAGATTGCTTTGGTGACCGGCGGCTATACCGGTGAGTCGGTCATCTCTTATCAGAGTGCTGAAACGATAAACAAACATCTCGATAAAGATTTGTATGATGTTTATACCATCGATATTCAAAAAGAAGGCTGGTGGTTTACCTTAGCCGATGGCCAAAAAATAGAGGTCGATAAAAATGATTTCAGCCTGACGACAGAAGGACGTAAAATAGTATTCGACCTTGTTTTCATTGGAATGCATGGTTCGCCCGGCGAAGATGGCAGGTTACAAGGGTATTTCGATTTGTTGAAAATTCCGTACACCGGCTGCGATGCGGCTACCTCGGCATTGACCATGAATAAAAGATTTACCGTAGCCGTGGCCGGCATGGGTGGTATTGCCGTTGCCCGTTCAGTTTTGTTATTTAAAAAACAATACAAAGGAGTGAATGAGCAATTATTGCAATTGCAATTTCCGGTTTTCATCAAACCCAATAGCGGCGGTTCGAGTATCGGCATGTCCAAAATCAACCGCCCGGAAGATGGCCTGGAAGAAGCCATACAAAAAGCTTTTCGTGAAGACGAACAAGTGCTGGTCGAAGAAATGATAACCGGAAGGGAATTTACCGTAGGTGTGTACCGTGCCAATGGCGAAATAAAAGTATTGCCGTTTACGGAAATTAAAGCCGATGTAAATAAACCGTTTTTCGATTTTGAATCGAAATACCATAGCAAAGGCTTGGAAATAACACCGGCCGATGTGGATGAAAAAATTTTAAAAAACGTTAGCGAAGCAGCACAAAAAGTCTATCGTATTTTTAATTGCGGTGGCGTTATTCGGATTGATTTTATTTATCACAGCAAAGAAGAAAAACCGTATATGCTTGAAATCAATACCGTTCCAGGACAAACAGCAGCCAGCATTATTCCCCAACAGGTGGAAGCAATAGGCGGCTCCTTAAAAGAATTTTATACTATATTGGTCGAAGAAGCTTTGCAAAAAGTTACCCGAAAAATTGAAAATATATAAATTACCGAATGTTTAAATTTATCACGAACCGTCCTTTGTGGGTCAATATTCTTGTCGGCATTTTGTTGGCTGTCGGCTTTTTTGCCTTGGTCCTTTTTTCATTAAAATGGATTACACATCATGGCCGGTCGGCCGTTGTTCCTTCTGTAGCTGGCAAGAGTTTTGAAGAAGCCAAAAAAATATTAAAAGAAAAAAGTTTTGCCATCGAAATCCAGGATTCTGTCTATGTGGATACCGCTAAACCGATGACGGTACTCAAACAGTTTCCCGAACCTGATGAACTGGTCAAAAGAAACCGCACCGTTTTTCTTGTTATCAACCGTGCTATTCCACCCATGATTGCGATGCCGAATTTAGTCGGTTTTAGTTATCGGAATGCCGAAATGGTATTGAGCAATATCGGTTTGAAAATCGGCGACACATTATCCAAACCCGATTTTGCGAAGAATGCAGTGTTGGAACAATTGTACAATGGCCATTCCATCAAACCCGGCTCAGAAATTCGTAAGGGAAGTGCCATCACACTCGTACTTGGCGATGGGGTGGGCAACCGTGAATTTAAAGTACCCGTCATTATCGGGATGCAATTTGCAGCAGCTAAAGACGTTCTCGAAGCCAATGGTATTGTCATTGGTGCAGTCGTTGCCGATATGAATGTTACCGATACATTGCATGCCTGGATTTACAAACAAAATCCAACACGTTTCGATGAGGATAAACATTTACAGAAAATCCGTTCCGGACAAACCATTGATGTGTGGCTGCAACAAGATAAACCCGTGCAAGACTCAACAAAAACCAACATAGAATAAAACAATTTCAGTATGCAAAACATTACAGTCGAAGAATTGAAAGCAAGAATAGACGCCGGCGAAAAAATAAACCTCATTGATGTGAGGGAACCGGATGAATATGCAACATTCAATATCAACGGCCAACTGATTCCATTGGGACAAATTCAAACCATGCAGATAGATGAATTAGAAGATAAAAAAGAAGAAGAAATCATCCTCTATTGCAGAAGCGGCGCCCGCAGTGGACAAGCCTGCCTTTTTCTCGAAGCCATGGGATTCAGCAATACCAAAAACCTCGTTGGCGGTATGAATGAATGGCAGGAAAAATTCGGTGCCCAATAAAAATCTTTTTTTTACAAACTGATATTCACGGCCAACATAAAATTTCTGCCCGCCATTGGGAAATAAAAATTCTCCGTAGTTAATTTGCCATCGTATAGATAACTGAAAGTATAGCCATTCGGTTCGTATTTTGTATTCATACAATTATTGAGTTGTGCTATAATATGTATTTCCCGGGCAACCCATTTTTTTATTGTGTATTCAAAACTAATATCCTGAACAAAAAACGGATCCAGGGATCGGCTTATTTGCGAAGTATTATCCAGGAATTGCCGACTTACATATTTATTGGATAAGCGTAACACACCATTTTTTACAATGGAAAAATCTACTGCTGCATTTCCCACTACCGAAGGTGAAAAAGCAATATTTGTTTTTGGATAAATATTTTTTACCTGTCCGCCATTGTCATAATCATCAATGTACTCCGTAAAATTTTTGATTTTGTTTGTACTGATGGCCAGGTTGGTTACAATTTTACAACGAGGCATAATTTGTACACCGCCTTGCAACTCAATACCTGCACGGTAACTCACAGGAATATTGGTTCGGGTGTAAGCGCCTACATCATTTATTTTGCCGGTGAGTACCAATTGATTTTTGTAATGCATATAATACAAAGTAGCTGCCCATGAAAAATTTGTAGATTGTTGTTCTACACCTGCTTCCCAGTCGTGTAGCATTTCCGGCGTTGGCAATTCTTGTTGTCCGGCTTCGAAATCATCACGGTTGGGTTCTTTATGAGCTACGCTGTAGGATGCATAATATTTCCATCCGTTTTTTATATAACTGGCACCGAATTTCGGATTGAAGAAATGATAACGTTGGCGAATGGATAAAGCAGGATTATCCCGGAATCCTCCGGTAGTATATAAAACCTGGCGGTATTGCAAATCATAAAACAATACCCAATGTTGTGCTAAGCGTTGCTGTTGCTTCAGGAAAAAACTAATGTCGTTTTTATCACTGGTCAGGTCGTACCAATTATTTGTATTGGTCAAGCCATTTTCGGCCCAAATTACTTTGCCGAAATGGTGGCCGTTATATCTGGTCAGGCTGCCGCCCAAAGTCGCTTCTGTTTTTTTGGCTCTGTATTGAAAAGAAAAAATATTTCCATAAAAATCATTATCGAGCCACAAGCGACGTATGATATCAGACTTTGTAATGGGCGCACCGGAAGATTTCGGATTCTCCATTCCATATTTACTATACAATTCATCGGCTTTGTATTGTTCATAAAAACCTTTGCCTTTGGTATGAAACAAAGCGGTATTGAAAGAAAGTTTTTTAGAAAATTTTTGTGTGAAAAAAAACTGGTAATGTGTTTGTGTGTAATCGTCTATTTCATTTTTATAAGGCTCGCCGGGTTTTTCGGTGCCGGCACTATTATATGTTCGGTTGCCACTGCGTAAAATGGATTCAGGAATACCATTCCATGCCTGGTAGGTTTTTTCATGACCCGAAAAAACATTAATCCTGAAACTTGTTTTCGGTTGAATATAAGCGGTAGTAAAATACAATGATTGCAACCGGCTGGCAGCACGGTCAATAAAGCCATCGCTGGCAATCTTTGATAGGCGAAATTCTGTTGTAAAACCATTGACCAAACCTGTACCGGCTTTGAGGGTATGTTTCCGGGTGTTGAATGAGCCAATGCTGTTGTTAATTTCGGCATATCGTTCTTTGTTGACTTCATTGGTACTAAAGTTGATGCTGCCACTGAAAGCACCTGCGCCGTTGGATGAAGTGCCTACACCTCGCTGTATTTGAATACTCTGTGCCGAAGAACTAAAATCCGGCAGGTCCACAAAAAAACTACCCTGGCTTTCCGCATCATTGAAAGGAATACCGTTCAACGTAATATTGATGCGGGTAGCATCGGCACCCCGAATGCGAATACCCGTGTATCCAACACCGTTACCTGCATCTGCATTTACCACTACCGCCGGTGTTTCGTTCAAAAGAAAAGGGATATCACGGCCCAGGTTTTTTTGTTGTATAGCTTTTTTGTCGAGGTTGGTTTTGGTAAAAGGTGCATACTGCCCGGCACGAATGGCTTTCACTTCTACCGGTGTCAATGTGTAAAAACTGTCTTTTTTTTCCTGTGCTGCTATCGCCTGGGCGATGCATAACAACGAACTAAAAATAAAAATCCTCTTCATTTTTTAATAAATGCTAAAAGGTTAAAAAATAAGAGGGAAATGCTATTTGAAAGGCGAATAACTTTTGGCGTTGTTATTCTTTTCTTCCTTCGCAGGCATTACCCTGACCAGGTTCAGCGGGTTTAATCTCAGATTCCAATTTGGAAACACCCCGGAAACCGGCAAGTTTTTTTCTTGCTGATTACTTCAGTTTGAAGAACTGGAGCAAAAATAAGAAAGTTTTTGGTGCCGGTTTGTAACCTTTGGCTTTTTCATGCGTACTACGTAGAAGGTGCTCCAATTTTGCCCTTTCCAACTAAATTTTTAACCAAAATCATGTAGTATGAAAAAAATATGCTTTGTCCTGGCGTTCGGTTTTTTAACCGCTACGGTATTTGCCCAAAAAATTAATGACCCGAATGCGGAATCCAGAACGGTTTCCGGTTTTAACGCAGTGGATGTTTCCAATGCTTTTGATATTGTATTGACCCAAGGCAATAGTGAAGCCGTCGCCGTCAGTGCATCCGAAAAAAAATATATCGACCAAATAAAAGTCGAAGTGAAAAACGGTGTGCTGACGATTCGTTACGAAGGCAAAGGCAAAATTTTAGGAGGCAACCATAAGGATTTGAAAGCCTATATTTCTGTCAAAAATATAAATGCCATTTCTATCAGCGGGGCTTCCGATTTATATATTTCCGGTACTTTGCGAAGCGAAGAACTAACCCTGACACAGTCCGGTGCCAGCGATGCCAAAGGTAAAATTGAAGCCAGCAAACTCACTGTAAAAATCAGTGGCGCTTCTGATGCTATCTTGTCCGGTTCGGTGGGTCATTTGTGGATTGATGCCAGTGGTGCCAGCGATTTCAAAGGATTTAATTTGACCTCCGACATTTGTGATGCTAAAGCTTCCGGCGCCAGCGATATAAAAATTACCGTTCAAAAAGAATTGTCGGCCAAAGCCAGTGGCGCCAGCGATGTACATTATAAAGGCAACGGCGTGGTAACCGATATGAAAAGCAGCGGTTCAAGCAGCGTTACCAAAAGTTGACATGGTACAAAAGATTGTTTCATTAGTTAAAACGTTTCAGTGGTTTCCATTGGAGCGTTTTTTCTTTGGAAAGTAATAGTATTCGGCCTACCTTTGCACCGCGAAGTAGAGCAGCGGTAGCTCGACGGGCTCATAACCCGTAGGTCGGGAGTTCGATCCTCCCCTTCGCAACTAAAAAATAACTTTGCTGCGAAGCTAAAAGCCTCGCAGTTTTTTTTTATAGCCAATGGCAATGTTTATAAAACCATTCTCAACGCATTAATGTAGAGAATCAATTTCCATGATTCCTTTTTTATCCGCATAATCAGCAGCACTGCTATACAGAAAATGTGCAGGTTCTTCCACAATTCCGGCTCTTACGGGATTTTCATGAATGTAATTCAGTTTTACTTTCATCATGGCATCACTATGAATTTCTTCTGGGTGATTATTACAGGTTCACACTTAATAGTTATCATTTGCATTCGTCCAGTTTGCAAAAAAATGAAACATATATAAAAGCCATTCTCTCCGGCTTTCCGGTTC
>JAGQWM010000088.1 GCA_020437365.1 Chitinophagaceae bacterium
ATTACTGTATCTGATTCGGCTAAAGCGATTGCCTTTTTTAGTACTAAAGCTGCTTTTTTAGATACTGCAACTAATGACTGGAACGAAAACTCCCCAATTGGGAAGGCGTTTGATGATGCGAAAGAACATTTTGAAAAAATCTATAAAAACTATGATACTACAAAAAGAAAAAACCTTGCTTACGAAATGGCAATGGCAACTGTTCTGAGCTCATTTAATACCGGAGTTACGCTACATAAAAAAGACCCTACGACGGGGAATTTTAAACCTTTGGTAGTAAAGACAGTCATCCCCAATCCTAATAAACCCAAAAAGAAAGAGTATGTACAGGATTGTTTATAATTTTATAACGAATAAACTGAAATAATAATGAAAAAGATATTTTTAATAATATTGATAGCAGCTTTAACAAAGACAACCCAAGCACAAGTGCCTGATACGTTGGCATACTTGCAGTCTATCGAACTTAACAAAGCTAATTATATCGGGCAGCCCTTTTCCGTGCTATTTAATAATTTACAGATTCAAACTAAGTACTTTTATTCTTATGCAAATATCCATTACGATAAAAATAAAGAGACTGCTACAAAATTTGCATTTTATTTTCCACAAACTGCTGAAGATTTATACATGACCTCCCCTTCTTTGAAGATTTATTGGCAAACGCCATTAAACGCTAATCAGTCGGGTTTACTTTGGGGGAACAACGATGGTGGGGGATGGAATACCAATGTATATAATTTTTATAAGAATGCGATAATAAAAGATATACAAGTAAGGGATTAACAGCAATGTTATGAAAGTAGAAAAGCAGGATGGAGTTCTTGCTTTTTTTCTTACGAAATGGCCATGGCAGCGGTTTTAAATTCTTTTAATACGGGAATTACATTGCACAAAAAAGACAGTAATGGTAATTTTAAACCCATTGTGGCAAAAACCGTTATTCCTAATCCCAATAAACCTAAGAAAAAACAGTATGTACAGGATTGCTTATAATTTTTAAAATTTCAAAATAAGTCAACTATGAAGAAAATAGCTTTATTATTCACAATTGTATCAATTTCATTTATACAAAAGACCAAAGCACAAGTACCCGACACGTTAGCTTATCTAAAAAATATTGTTGCCGATATTTCAATATTTTCTAAACAACAGCAAATGTTTTAACGCATTTTTAATAGTTATACCTTTATCTGGTAATTGAATAAATAACCCGTCCACAATAGAAAGGCCTTGCGGACCAAAAATTTACAATGAAAATTGCAGTAGTAGGTGCTACCGGCTTGGTGGGTGGTAAAATGCTTACAATAAAAATATATACTTCCAGAAAATTTCACTCATTTCAAAGTTTCTTCCCCTACCGCTACCGCAATCTTTGCTCCAAGCATTGCATTATTTTTTATCAATGCCATATTTGTTGCCAGGCTTTCTCCATCCGTGTTTTCGGCAATGTATTGCAATAAAAAAGGAGTGATGTTTTTGCCTTTTATATTTTTTTCTTTGGCGGCTTGCAATGCTTTTTCAATTTGCACTTCCATGGCTTTTGCCGGAATTTCTCTTTCTTCTTCTACAGGATTGGCGATTAACACGGCACCATTCAATCCTAATTCCCATTTTGTTGCCAGTAAAACGGCAATTTCTTCCGGTGTGTTTAATTGTAACGGAGAAGTATAACCGCTATTACGGGAATAAAACCCCGGCAGCTCATTTTGCCCCACCGTTACCACGGGAATGCCTTTTGTTTCCATGTATTCCAACGTCAGCCCGATATCTAAAATAGATTTGATACCCGCCGAAACTACCGCTACAGAAGTTTGCGTCATTTCAGTCAGGTCGGCAGACACATCCATTGTTTGTGCACCGTTTCGATGTACACCGCCAATGCCACCCGTTACAAAAATCCTAATGCCGGCCATAGAAGCAATGCGCATCGTAGCCGCTACCGTGGTGGCACCCGGCAATTTTTTAGCAATGACAAAAGGCATATCCCGAAGGCTGACTTTCCAAACATTTTTTTGTTTCCCGAAATATTCCAACTTGTCTGCAGAAAGTCCAACGGTACATTTGCCATCTATCAACGCAATGGTAGCCGGCACGACACCTTGCTGACGGATAATGTCTTCTACCGCCAAAGCAGTTTCTACATTCTGCGGATAAGGCATACCGTGAGAAATTATTGTAGATTCCAACGCAACAACAGGTTGGCCATTTTGTAATGCCGCCTGTACAACCGGCTCGATGGATAAATAGGGGTTCATCATTGCGGAAAATATTTAGCTACCAATTGTAAAAGTTTTTCTTGCGAAAGATGCGTGGCAATGGCGCCATTCACCTGCAAAATTTCTGCCGATAAAGTATGTGCCAGTTTCAGGCATTCCAATTCGGTATAGCCGAGATGCATGCCCAAAATAAACCCGGCCAAAGAACCATCGCCGGCGCCGGTACAATCCACCACGGCTATGTTTGGTGCATGCAGCGTAATCGTTTTTTCTTTATTATATAATGCCGATCCGTGTTTTCCATTGTGCAACCAAATATTTTGAACGCCTCTTGCTAAAAGTTCATTGATTTGTTGTTGGGTGAAAAACGCTTTCTCGGAACACAAAACAGGCAGTTCATCTTCGTTAGGCGTAATTAAAAAAAGGCCATCGAGGTTTTCATTTCTAAATTTTTTTGCCGGAGGCACCGATACGGGTTCAATGACAAATGGAATGTTGGATGTTTTACTAAACTGTAAAAGCCATTGCGCAGCAGCGGTACTGATATTAGCATCTGCCAAAATATACGAAGCGGTTTGTAAAAGCTCCTGATGTTTTTCTAAATGTTCAGGTGTGAGTAAACCCACGGCCGAATTGGTTAAAAAAGCAGAGAACATAGAACCATCCACATTTAACATGCCGGTATATTTTCCCGACAATCCGGGTTTGATGATGGAAGCTTTTGTGCTAACGCCGGCATCATGCGAAACTTGTTGCAGCCAGTCGCCATCACTATCATCACCAAAAACAGAAATCAACTCAACCGGCACACCCAATACGGCCAACTGATGTGCAATATTGCGGCTGACACCACCAACGGTTTTGGTTACCGTAGCTTCATTTGTGGTCGCCATAAGCATTGCTTCCGTGGCATGAAATAATTCATCGACCAGCGAAGCACCAATACAAATAACGGGATTCGACATATTGCAAATGTAACTGACTATTCTTCTTTTTTCCTGACGATTAAAAACCAATCATGGTCCAACGGTAAGTAACCATAATCATAACAGTAATAATAAACCTTGCCCGATTTGGTGGTGTAGGTGTGTGTGAAATAAGTAAAATGAAAACCGAGCCTTTGTAATTTCTCACGGTTGGCTTTGGCGGTGTCAGCATCGTCGTCTAAAACAGACTCCAGAATTTTGCGGTTTTTGAGTAAGGCATTGTTGATATTTCGTACCAAACTACTGTGACTTCCCTTGGCTTTTTTTTGGTTATTATAATTATTGCGACAATAATCGTCACAAAATTTTTTATCAATCCGGCCTTTCAGTGTTTTGCCGCAGGCGAGGCATTTTTTGGTTTCTGTGGTAGTCATAGCAAGGGTTTGAGGAGATGAAGATAAGAAAATTTATCCGTGTGCAAACGTTTCTACACGTTTAGCTTCGGGAAGAAACGTTTAATCTCCGGCTCGGGGCCGGCGGCGGTTACATCTTTGTCCTGTCAATCGCTGGTAAACAGATTGGTTGGCTGAAATAAATTAATTCATCGTTTCGCTTCGGCGGAACACAAAACGCAAAAACATGTACGCATTAAAAAACAAAGTACAATTGATTGGTAACCTGGGCAACGCCCCGGAAGTAAAAACCTTAGACAGTGGTAAAAAAATGGCCCGCTTCAGTGTCGCCACAAATGAAGTGTATCGCAATGCTAAAGGCGAAAAAATAACTGAAACCCAATGGCACAATTTGATTGCCTGGGGAAAGGTGGCTGAAATTGCCGAAAAATTTCTTACCAAGGGAAAAGAAGTAGCGATTGAAGGAAAATTGATCAACCGCAACTACACCAACAAAGATGGTGTGAAGAAGTATGTGACCGAAATTCAGGTCAATGAATTATTGCTTTTAGGCGCTAAGGCTGTGGAAGCTTGATTGTTTGAGCCACAGATTATACAGATGAACACAGATTTGGCTTTCAGCCACTTTTAATTTTATCTGTTGTTATCTGTGGCTCTAATTTTTTATTCATGAAAAAATTTATTCAAAAAAACGATACCTACCAGATTATCGGTATATGTATGGAAGTTCACAAAGAACTTGGATTCGGTTTTTCAGAAATTGTTTATAAAGATGCACTTGAAACTGAGGCAGCATTAAATAAAATTCCCCTCTTAAGAGAAAAAGAATTCGATGTATATTATAAAGGAAAAAAATTACGTCATAAATATTTTGCTGATTTTGTTATGTTTGATAACATAATTGTAGAAGTGAAAGCATGTGCTGCCGGAATTGCAAATGAACACATTTCGCAAACATTAAATTATCTGAAAGTTTCCGGCTGTAAAGTTGGACTGGTTATTAATTTTGGAAAGAATAGCCTGGAATATAAAAGACTTGTCTTTTAATCTGTGTTCATCTGTGAAACCTGTCTGCCGACAGGCAGGTCTGTGGCTTATATTTTATTCGTGGCAAAAAAACTTTTAATCTGTGTTCATCTGTTTAATCTGTGTTCATCTGTGAATCCTGTCTGCCGACAGGCAGGTCTGTTGTGTTTTTTTCGTTCTATTTGTGACATTAGTGGCTCTTATTTCATTCTTAGTTAAAATAAAAAATCTGTGGCAACTTTTACTCCCGACATAAACAACAATATCTTCCAACTGGCTATACAACTCGTCAATCAAAGTAATCGTACTATCTTTCTCACCGGAAAAGCCGGTACCGGAAAAACAACTTTTTTAAAATACATCCGCGACAACTCACCTAAACAAATGGCCATAGTAGCACCTACCGGTGTGGCAGCCATCAATGCCGGTGGCGTAACCATTCATTCTTTTTTTCAACTTCCCTTAGAACCTTTTTTGCCCGAACCTACATCTCGTCATCAACTCATAAGCCGATTACGATTCAACAGCGAAAAGAAAAAAATGCTGCGGCAATTAGAACTATTGGTGATTGATGAAATCAGTATGGTTCGGTCCGATTTGCTCGATGCCATTGATACCGTATTGCGATTTGTACGGCAACGGCCGCAAGAAAAATTCGGTGGTGTGCAAGTATTGTTTATCGGCGATTTGCTACAACTGCCGCCTGTTATCAAAGAACAGGAATGGCGACTATTGGCTGACTATTATGACGGCATTTATTTTTTTGACAGCCTGGTATTAAAAGAATCGCCTCCTGTTTATATAGAATTCGAAAAAATATACCGGCAACGTGACGAAGCATTTATTCGTGTCCTCAACCAGGTGCGGAATAATGAACTGGATACAAAAAGTCTCGCCATCCTCGAAAAACAATTTGACCCGACTTTCCGCAGGAAAAAAAATGACGGTTTTATCATTCTGACAACTCATAATCATAAAGCGAACGACATCAATGCCCGGGAACTTCGGGAGATTCAACAAAAACTTTTTTCGTATCCGGCAGAAGTTGAAGATGAATTTGCTGAAAGGGCTTTTCCGGCAGATGAACTTTTGCAATTAAAAAAAGGAGCACAGGTCATGTTTATCCGCAACGATACAGCCGAAAACGGCAAGCGGTTTTTTAATGGTAAAATCGGTATCGTTTCCCGGTTAGAAGAAAATAAAATATATGTACAATGCCGGAATGAGGAAACCAACAGCGAAGAAGAAATAGAAGTTAAAAAAGAAAAATGGGAAAATGTTCGATATACCATTGATAAAAAGACGAGGCAGTTACAAACAGAAGTGTTGGGATCGTTTACACAATTCCCATTGCGTTTGGCCTGGGCTATCACCATTCATAAAAGCCAGGGACTCACTTTCGATAAAGCCATTATCGATGCCGGGCAGGCTTTTGCTGCCGGGCAAGTGTATGTGGCACTCAGCCGGTGCACCAATTTGAAAGGCATGATTTTGCAAAGCCGCATTCAAACCGATTCACTTTTTACCGACCCCAGAATTGTGGCTTTCTCACAACAAAACATCGGCAGCGAAGCCTTGAAAAAAGAATTGGCCATTGCCAAAAAACAATACCAACAATCCGTTTTAACCACTGTTTTCGATTTTCAACAAATCATTCAATTGGTAAAAGAATTATCCGACTACCAGGTAGAACAATCAACTTCTTTTAATAGCGATGCATTTTCCTGGATGGAAAATTTAATAATGCAATTGGAAACCCAACAAGAAACTGCTGCTAAATTTCAATTACAAATAGCGGACCTTTTTCAGCAAGACAAATTGCCGGAAGAAAATAAATTCTTGCAGGAAAGAATTCAAGCTGCTGCTCAATATTTCATCCCCGAAATACAATCTATCATTGATTTGATACTACAAACTCCTGTGGTAACGGACAGCTCCTTGCATGCCAAACATTACAATGAAAATTTAAAAGATGTGTTCGCCCGGTTATCCCGGAAGAAATTCATGCTCGAAGGGTTTCATAATAAATTCGACATGGAAGCTTTCCATCGTCGGCAACAAAAATTTGAAATGCCCCGATTGGCTGTCAATACTTATGCGGGTGCTTCGTCAAAAAGAAACGACTCGCCACATCCGGTATTGCATCAACAATTAAGAAAACTGAGGGATAAAATTTGTGCCCCGAAAAATTTACCCATCTACATTGTTGCCGGTTCTGCCACCCTGGATGAAATGGCCCGATACCTGCCTCAAACAACTACCGAGCTTAAAAAAATAAATGGTTTTGGCGATGTCAAAGTAGAAAAATACGGAGAGCAGTTTTTAGC
>JAGQWM010000089.1 GCA_020437365.1 Chitinophagaceae bacterium
ATATAACAGCCAAAAGCATTATAGAGAATGAAATCAAACCTTCTTTTAAAACAGAAAATTATTACAGGGGGCTTGATAAAGGAACCGATGCTATTATCCAGGCGACCAAAGGAGAGTACACCGCATCGAAAAGTTATGGCAGTAAGAAAAAGAAAGCCATCAGCATTTCCACTATCATTTTTGTCATCTTCTTAATGCTCATCATATTTGGTGGTGCTGCCGGTGGCGGCGGCGGCGGTTTTTATGCTTCCCGCGGTGGCTTCGGCGGATGGAGTAGCGGCGGCGGCGGTGGCAGCAGTGGCGGATTCGGTGGCTTTGGCGGTGGCAGCTTTGGTGGTGGTGGCGCCAGCGGAAGTTGGTAAATGTAAAAAATTTAAAAAGCCTTCCTGCATAAAATCAGGAAGGCTTTTGATTTTAAAATAATTATTTATTTAAAAACTTTTCTTATCCGCATCGGGCAGTACAGATTTAATATAGTTTACTAAATTCTCTAAACCCGTATCATTGGGCTCGGCTTTCAAATCTTTCTCCTTACTCATAAGTATTTTCTTAATCACCATTCCATTGATAAACGGACTGGTCTGCGATTGAATCTGTGCAGGAATGGCGTCTCTGAAGTTTACAATCTCTTCTACACCACGTTTTACTTTATCTGTATTTTTTACATTACTCAAAAAACTACTGAGTGTGCCTAAAAATTGAAATTTGCCCTGGCTCAATGGCATATTGGCAAAACTATTCAACACTTTGTCGGTCATGGATTCATCACCTGATTTTACAAAAGCAACCAAAATGGCACTTTCCAGTTTTCCTTTGCTGGGCTCATTGCTGAGTTGCTTGGCAAGCGATAGTGCTGCGTCAGGTTCAATATCCGATAAAGCCGTCAATGCATTTCCTGAAACTGTATAAGAAGAATCTTTAACAGCTTTGGTAAATAAACCGGCGAATTCTTTGTTTTTATATTGACCCAACAATGCAATGGCACTGGCTCTTACCGGCGCATATTTATCATTTTTTGCAATGGTTAAAATAGTAGATTCAAAACCGGTTTTAATAGCATCCTTGTTTAAATCTACTTTACTTAATGCCAATTGTCTTAAGCCGTGATAAGGGTCGTTCAATGCCGTTTTTAATAAATCAACCGCTTTTTCATCATCAAGATGATTAGCGGCAAATTCAATAGCTTCTCTTCTGTCAACATAATTGCCGGCATTTTTATATTGAAAAATATAATTGTCTAAAGTCTTGTGATCATCTTTTGTCCACAACATAATTTTATCGCCATCCACATTCACCAGGTCCGGTCTTTTTGTATAATGGAATGTAAAAGTATCTATCGCATCATTGGCCCATACATGGTGACGTACTTTTTGTGCACCGTTATATATATCAATGTCAATAGGCATTTGAAATATGTTACCGCTTTTTTGTTTTTGATCTATGATAACTTGCACGGTTCCATTCGCATCATCATACACGTAATTGATGTCAACATCTGGATTGCCGCTTCCATAATACCATTGATTAAAAAACCAGTTCAAATCACGGCCTGTTATTTTTTCAAATGCCAAACGCAACTGTTGTGCCTCTGCCGATTTAAATTTATTTGCTGTTAAATATTCATGCAATGCTGCAAAGAAAGCTGCATCGCCTACCTGGTGTCGAAGCATATTCAAAATGCGGCCACCTTTATTATAACTTACGGCATCAAAAACATCTTCTTTATCACGATAATAAAACCGGACCAAATCTTTATTCCCGGAATGGCTGCGCAAATAACCTTGCATGTCATCATAATTTTGCTCGGCACCGGCATCTTTCCCGTATTTATATTCGGCCCACAGCGTTTCGCTATAGTTGGCAAATGATTCATTCAGGGTAATATTGCTCCAGCTTTCAGTGGTTACATAATCGCCAAACCACTGGTGAAAAAGTTCGTGGGCAATAGTGCTTTCCCAAATATTGCCGTCCACTAATTCACGGGCATCCTGCTGTGCTACATCAGAGTGCAAAGTGGCCGTGGTGTTTTCCATGGCGCCACTTACATAATCCCTTCCGGTTATTTGAGCATATTTTACCCAAGGATAATCTACACCGGTTATTTTCGAAAAATAATCTATCATTTCCGGCGTAAGGCCAAAAATTTTCCTGGCTACGGGAGCATATTCTTTTTCTACATAATAATCTACGTCTTTATTTTTCCATTTATCTTTTATAATGGCATAATCGCCTACGCCCATAAAAAATAAATAGGGAGCATGTGGCAAATCCATTTTCCAATAATCAGTACGAGTGCCATCCGCATTTTTTTGCTGGCTCATCAATTTGCCGTTCGATAAAGTGACATACTTGGCCGGAACGGTCATATAAATTTCTTCCGTCGTTTTCTGGTTGGGTTTGTCTATTGTGGGGCACCAAACAGAGGTGGCTTCGGTTTCACCTTGTGTCCATATTTGTGTAGGCTTGTTTTTTGTTTCACCCTTCGGGTTAATGAAATACAAACCTTTGGCATCATTAATGGCTGCACTGCCATGTACATCAGCTTCATTAGGTTTGGCAGTATAATCTATATATACTGTATAATTTTCGCCTCCTTTATACATTTTATCCAAGTGAATCCTTAAAAATGTTTTATCATATTGAAAAGGTAATTCTTTCATTTTTTTACCATCTACCAAAGCAACTTTATGAATGTCCATTCCTTTGGCATCTAAAGTCAATGAATCGGTGGTATAAAAATGTGGTTGCAACGTAATCCATGCTTCGCCGTACAAATAAGATTTATCATAATCAAATTTCACTTTGAGTTTGGTATGTACCAGGTCGTTAATCCGGGTGGCACTGCCACGGTATTCTTTTTTCCAGGCTGTGTCAGTTTGCGTAGCCGGTTGTGCCAATAAAAAAGTTGTTGTCGCTAACAAAAAACTTAGAACGAATAATATTTTTTTCATGTAATTAAGAATTTGAATCACGCAAATGTAGTTCTTGGCTAATTTCTTTATGAAAAAATGGGATAGACGGTAGCAATATTTAACAAGTTATTGTGGCTGGTTTGGGGTTTCTCGATAGAATTCAAGTAAATTTGTACAAACACCAATTCCTCACCAATGAAGAAACTCTTTTTAACCCTTTTTCTAGTAGGTTTTTTCGTATCGGTATTTTCTCAAAAAGCCTATTTTGTTTACATTCAGAGTGAAGGCGGTCAACCTTTTTATGTTACCCTCGACCAAAAAATTCGCAGTTCCTCAAGTTCAGGTTATTTGATTTTATCTAATTTGGTGGACAGCACCTATTCATTTTCTATTGGCTTTCCAAAAAACGAAAAAACCGAACAACAATACACCATTTCCCTGAATGCAAAAGACCACGGATTTTTATTGAAACAATTTCCGGGAAAAGGTTGGGGTCTTTTTGACCTTCAAACACTGGAAGTTCACATGTCTTCCGTAAAAAATGTTTCCGGCACGGAAGCAACAAAAGATAATAATGCTTCGCCTTTTACCGAAATGCTTTCTAAAGTAGCCGACGATCCTTCTATATTAGAAAACAGTAATAAACAAAAATCAAAACCAGTTGCCGTAGAAGAAAAAGCAATTGTCAAAAAAGTAAAAGCAGAAGAATCACCGGTCGAACCCCAAAAAGAAGAACCGGTTATTGTAGAAAAACCTTTGGCCAATCCACCGGTCGAAAAACCGGTAGTCAAACAAGAATCAGTTAATAAAAATGCAGACAATGTTGAAGAAAAAGTTGGCATTGCTGCAAAAGAAAAAAAGGAAGAAGCCGAAACACCAACAGCCATTATTGCCGCTTCCAACAGGCCATCGCCTTACGAATCTTATTCACCTTCCATTGTCAAAAAATGGTCAGAGAGTTCTACTTCACAAGGTTTTGGATTAGTATTTATCGATAATTACGAAAACGGAGATATTGATACCATCAAATTATTTATACCCAATCCACCCAGGATAGAAGTTCCCGTAACCACGGAAAAAAAAGAAAAAGAACAAAAGCAATTTCTCGATATTACCAGCGCCAATCCTGTTGTTAAAGAAAATGCAAAGGAAGAACTTATTACGCCGGTAGTAAAAGATACATTGAAAGCAAAACCGGTCTTGAGTAATTACTGCTCAGTAGTTGCACTGGAAAGCGATTTCCTTCTATTAAGAAAACAAATGGCAGCACAAACGACGGATGATAAAATGATCGACGCCGCCAAAGATTATTTTAAGAAAATGTGTTTTACAGCTGAACAAATTAAAAATTTATGTGTATTATTTTTAAATGATGAAGCCCGTTATCGGTTTCTCGATTTGGCTTACACCAATGTTGCTGATGCACAAAATTATCCGCCGCTTCAAGACTTACTCAAAGACCCTTATTACATGAAGCGTTTCAAAGCCATGTTGCGCAATTAATACATAAAATGTCACGTTACTTTTTAGAACTTGCATACAAGGGCACCAACTTTAGTGGGTTTCAAACCCAAAAAAATGCCAATACCATTCAGGCCGAAATTGAAAAAGCATTTCATACCTTACAAAAAGAAAAAATAGAAATGACAGGTTCCTCCCGAACCGATGCCGGTGTGCATGCTTTGCAAAATTTTTTTCATTTCGATTTCCTTAAAAATATTCACCCGCATTTTGTGTACAAAATGAATGCAATCTTGCCACCCGATATTGTGGTTAAATCCATTCAAAAAGTATCGCCTGAAAGCCATTGTCGTTTCGATGCAGTTTCCCGGCAATATAACTATCACATATATCGCTACAAAGACCCTTTTCTCCGTGAAACCGCATTTTATTTTCCTTATACTTTAAATATCTCTTTATTACAAGAAGCTGCCACATTACTCCTGCAATACACCGATTTTACTTCATTCTCAAAACGCAATACACAGGTAAAATCTTTTCAATGTACCATACACCAAAGCCGCTGGATCGATAATGGGCACACACTCCAATATGAAGTCATTGCCAATCGATTCCTGCGAGGCATGGTCAAAGCACTCACTGCCACCATGCTCGAAGTAGGTAAAGAAAAAATAACACTCAGCGAATTTCAAAACATCATCGAAGCCAAAGACTGCACCCGGGCCAAATTTGCAGTACCCTCTCACGGCCTTTTTCTTACTGGAGTCAATTTTAAACCGGGCATTTTACGCGAAAAAAATTAGGGGCTGTGGGCTTAAGGAATGCTACTCAACTACAGTTCCCGCCTTCCGCTATTACTCCGGCACAAATCCTGGCGACAAAGCTTCACCGTGGTAGCCGCTTCAGTCGGGCAGCCCTTCAACACAAGCAACAAGCCACCAGTCTCATAGAGATGCCTACGGCACAACAAGAAACAAGCAACAAGAAACAAGAAACATTTGAAAATTAATTTGTTATAAACTTTTTCACCCTTATCTTCGCCGCCCGTTTGACACAAACGGATAGCTCTCTGAATAATGTGGAAGAAGATGTGAAACGAATGTGTACAAAAGCAAAGTTTTTTATTTGTTGGTATTGCCCAAAGCTTTACCTTTGCCGTCCGAATTTTAATAAATGCATAAAAACTTAAAAAAACAAGTCAGTAAAAAAGCCATAAAATTTTAGAATTATTGAAAAATAGTTCAAGAAATATTTGGTAGAAATATTCAGGCTCGTACCTTTGCACTCCGTTTGAAAAAACGGGTCAATGGTAACGGTCGGTTTCGGCCGGCTGAAAGCCAAAAGATCTTTGAAAGTTGGGAAGCAATAGCACTTATTCAGCCTCTTTTGCCACATGGCAAAAAGGCATAGAATAATGAAAACAAAAAGGTAAGTCAAGCGAAAACAATTCGATTTGACACGTTAATTTTTAAAGTTCTTTTTTTTAAAAGAACCACTTTGAAGTTAAACGGTCAGTATCAAACAACATTTACAATGGAGAGTTTGATCCTGGCTCAGGATGAACGCTAGCGGCAGGCTTAATACATGCAAGTCGAGGGGCAGCAAATTTGTAGCAATACAGATGTTGGCGACCGGCAAACGGGTGAGGAACACGTACAGAACCTTCCTTCAAGCGGGGAATAGCCCAGAGAAATTTGGATTAATACCCTATAGTATATTATTAAGGCATCTTTTTAATATTAAAGATTTATCACTTGAAGATGGCTGTGCGCCTGATTAGGTAGTTGGCGGGGTAATGGCCCACCAAGCCTTCGATCAGTAACTGGTGTGAGAGCACGACCAGTCACACGGGCACTGAGACACGGGCCCGACTCCTACGGGAGGCAGCAGTAAGGAATATTGGTCAATGGAGGCAACTCTGAACCAGCCATGCCGCGTGGAGGATGAAGGCCCTCTGGGTTGTAAACTTCTTTTATATGGGACGAAAAAAGACCTTTCTAGGTCACCTGACGGTACCATACGAATAAGCACCGGCTAACTCCGTGCCAGCAGCCGCGGTAATACGGAGGGTGCAAGCGTTATCCGGATTT
>JAGQWM010000008.1 GCA_020437365.1 Chitinophagaceae bacterium
ATGACCATGCTGAATACCATCAGCAAAATATAATTGCCGGCCTGTCCGCTTTGCAATAATCTCAACTGTCTTCCACTATACTGCACCATTCTTCCCACACCATTGACGATGCCATCAATTATTTTTTTATCAAAAACATTCCCGAGAAAACTACCCAACCTTTTTAATGGTTTTACCACAACCACATCATACATTTCATCCACATACCATTTGTTTTGTAAAAATTTTCCAAACCCTTTTGCTTCAACATCCCTGTATTTTTTATAAATCATCCAGGAAATACCAATGACGATTAACACTAAAACCGTGGATAAGACCATCAACATCATTTCGGTAGAATGTGCTACATGTATTTCAGCATTTTTCAAAACCGGCGACAGGAATTCTCCCAGTCGGTCGCCGCCCTGCATCAAAATTTCGGGGATGCCAATTAAGCCTCCGGCAAAAGCTAAAATCGCTAAGACAATCAATGGAATCGTCATTGCCGGTGGACTTTCATGCAAATGATTTTTTTGTTCTGCTGTTCCTCTGAAACTTCCGGTAAAAGTGAGAAACAATAAACGGAAAATATATAAAGCAGTGAGTAATGCCGCAAACAATGCAAGGCCATACATGACCGGATTTTTAGCAAAAGCACTTAATAAGATTGCATCTTTAGAAAAGAATCCACTAAATGGAGGAATACCGGCAATGGCAATGGAAGCAATCAAAAAAGTAATGAAAGTTATTTTTAATTTCGAGGACAAGCCGCCCATTTTGCGGATGTCCTGCTCGCCGCCCATGGCATGAATCACACTACCACTTCCGAGGAATAACAAGGCTTTGAAGAAAGCATGTGTCAGTACATGAAAAACAGCAGCCGTATAAGCGCCGCATCCCAATGCCAGGAACATAAATCCTAATTGACTTACGGTGGAATAGGCCAAAACTTTTTTAATATCATTTTGCTTAATGGCAATACTGGCAGCCACTAAAGCTGTCGCCAAACCGACATAGGCAATGACATTCAACGTAACAGGCGCCAAGGAATACAAGACATTGCTACGGGCAATCATGTACACACCGGCTGTTACCATCGTAGCGGCATGTATCAAGGCTGACACGGGTGTCGGGCCTGCCATAGCATCGGGTAACCAAGTAAATAATGGAATTTGTGCACTTTTTCCAGTGGCGCCAATAAATAATAAGATAGTGATAACCGTTATATCCAAAGTTGATAAACGATCAAGACTGGCGGTCGTAAAAATCTGATCAAAAGAAACTGTATTCAATTTGGCCACTAACCAAAAAACGGCAATTAAAAATGCCAGGTCGCCAATACGATTCATAATAAATGCCTTACTTCCGGCTTTATTATTTTCATTGACTTTAAACCAAAATCCAATTAAAAAATAAGAACACAATCCTACACCTTCCCAACCCATATACATGACGACAAAATTGCCGGCCATCACCAATAGCAACATAGAAAAAACGAATAAATTCAAGAAAGAAAAATACTTTCCAAAATCAGCCGTCTTTTCCTCTTTCATATAAGCTGTGGAATACCAATGTATCAAAAAACCTACGCCGGTAATAATCAATAAAAACAAACCGGAGAGTTGGTCAATTTTAAATTCAAAAGGAATGACCAGCCTGCCTACATGAATAAAATCAAAATATTGAATGGTAGCAGCGTTGCCGTTGCGGATTTGCAAAAATGCCCATACGCTTAAGGCAAATGAAATCAATACCGTACCACAACCCACCAGGCTGATCGTGGAGCGGGACATTTGTTTTCTTCCCAGCCCATTGATGACGAAGCCCAAAAAAGAAATCAGCGGTATCAGGTAAACTATTTGCAGAACATTATGCATAAATCAATTCAAGTATTCTTTTAAAAAAATTTTATTCAACTATTAATTCATTAATGTTTTAATCGGTTCAGGAAATTCACATCCACCGAATGTATATTTCTATACATCATTACTATGATGGCGAGGCCAACACTAACTTCCGCAGCAGCCACCACCATAATAAAAAATACAAACAACTGCCCATCGGCACCAACATTTGCTTGTCCGGCCGCAGTCGCTGCTGCCGTATGCATTTTTGAAAATGCGACCAGCAATAAATTCACTGCATTCAGCATTAATTCAATACACATGAAAATGATAATGGCATTGCGTCTTACTAATACACCTGTTATTCCGATACAGAATAAAGCCAGTGATAGAAATATGTAATAATTTATCGGCATTGTAAATTTTACTATTTTTTTTATTCTTTTTTTCCAATGACAATGGTACCAACCATAGCACTTAAAAATAATATACTACTGATTTCAAACGGTACAACATAAGTGGTAAACAATTCTCTTCCGAGATTTTTGATTAAACCCACATTTCCTTCATTTACCAAGGCTTCCTGGTTTTTTATATCCACGTTTTTTAAGGCGGCTACCAATACCAATAATAAAGCACCGCCGGCAATGGCACCTGCCATTCTCAACCATTTATGTTTTTGGGGTTCGGTTTCTTTATTCAGATTCATCAACATGATGACAAATAAAAATAACACCATAATAGCACCGGCATATACAATAATATTGACGATCGCCAGGAACTGGGCATTCAATAAAATATAATGACCTGAAATGGAAAAAAATGTCAATATCAACCAAAGTACACTGTACACAGGATTCTTACTGCTCACAACCATCAATGCACTAAATATGGCTATAACGGACAGCAACCAAAATAATATTTGCGTAATGCTCATATACTGCAGTTAGTCTTTCTTTTTTACATCCACCCTTCCGCTTTTTGCTTTTTCATACGCTTCTTTTTCTTTGATGGGATGTGGTATTAACAAATCTTCTTTTTTATAAATAAATCCTTTCCGCTGGTAATTGGCGGGTGCAAAAGTTTCGCTCAGGTAAATAGCATCTTTGGGGCATGCTTCTTCACACAAGCCACAAAAAATGCAACGCAGCATATTGATTTCATATTTCGCTGCATATTTTTCTTCGCGGTATAAATGTTCTTCCCCCGGTAATCTTTCTGCCGCTTCCATCGTAATAGCCTCGGCCGGGCAAGCCACGGCGCACAATCCACATGCTGTACAATTTTCTCTTCCTTCTTCATCGCGGTTTAAAACATGTAATCCTCTGAAAACTTTTGAAAAATATCTTTGTTTTTCCGGGTACTGCACGGTGACTTTCTTTTTGAAAAAATGCCGAATCGTAACGCCCATTCCTTTGAGTATATTCCAGAGATAAATACTCTCCAGAAAAGTCATTGGACTTCTATCTACTTGTTTTGATCTGTTTGTTAATTGCATTTTACATCCTCCTTAAGAAGATATTTTAATTTTTCGCAAATATATATTTTATGTATCCTTCAAAAAGTTTTTCAAAAAGAAAAAGCAATGCAAGGATATTATTTCTTCAACAACAACATGACCGCAGCTGTAATAATCATATTCAATAAAGCCAGCGGTATTAATTTTTTCCAGCCCAGATTCATCAATTGGTCGTATCGGAAACGTGGAATTGTCCAACGAATCCAGATAAACACAAATAAGAAAAAGAAAATTTTGGCCATGAACACACTGAAACTGATAAAGGTCATCCAAAATGCCGGCAGTCCCCAACTGGCTTCATTTACAAAAGGAATATCATAGCCGCCCAAAAACAAGGTAACCATAATGGCACTACTGATAAACATATTGATATACTCCGCAAAAAGATAAAAGCCGAGTTTCATAGATGAATATTCCTGGTGATAACCAAAATTCAATTCATTTTCTGCCTCCGGTAAATCGAAAGGTGTACGATTACATTCTGCCAATGCACAAATAAAAAAGATAATAAATCCTAATGGCTGATAAATAATATGCCAGCCATGTTGAATTTGTGTAGAGACGATTTCACTCATTTTGAGTGAGCCAGTCATAAACAAAACCGCCAACAATGCCAGGCCCATGGGTAATTCGTAAGATACCATTTGCGAAGCACCCCGAATAGCCGCTATCAACGAAAATTTATTATTGGATGACCAACCTCCAATCATAATGCCATACACACCAACACTCACAATACTAAAGACCAATAAGATGCCCATATCTACATCGGCTACCTGCATGGGAATGACAGTGCCCTCCTTTGTAACGAAAGGTGCTGCCCAGGGAATGACACTACTCGTAACCAAAGCCGTAATCATAGCCAGTGCAGGCCCCAACACAAATAAAAACTTATTGGAAGCGAGGGGAATAATTTCTTCTTTAAAAAATAATTTTCCCCCATCGGCCAATGGTTGTAAAATACCAAATGGCCCTGCACGGTTTGGCCCATGCCTGTCCTGCATCCAACCGGCCACTTTTCTCTCGGCATAAGTGGTGTACATGGCAATGAAAAGCGACAAGCCGATGATGCCTGCAATCAGCAATACTTTTTCGAGTACAAACCATATTTTAATTGTCAATAATTCCATAGTTCCTTATTCCTGTTCAGTAATTTTTTTGGTTGTTTCCTTTTTATCTTTCGATGTATTATTAAATGTTTTACTGGTAGCCGGACCATTTATCAAACTCAAATCGATAGCAGGATCATTCACATCACTTTCATCATGAATATCCATCAATAATTTTGGTGGACGGCCATCCATCACTTCCGTAATTGTATCTTTTGGCACTACCAGTTTCTGGTATTTATTCTGTGCAATAACGGAATGCCTTTTGATATTGGTTTCCCCTTCAATCACCCAATCAGCAACTTTCTTTTTCTCAAAGCGGCAAGTGTTACAAATCCAGCCCGGTTTTTTTTCGCCAGTTTTTTCATCTACAAAACTTTGTACTTCACCCCATTCATCGTCTCGGGTAGTGACACGCATGACCTCATCGCCCCGATTCCAAAGCACTACTTTACCACAACATTTATCACAGTCACGATGCGCATCTACCGGCTTGGTAAACCAAACCCTGTTTTTAAACCGGAATGTTTTATCGGTTAATGCACCTACCGGACATACATCAATCATATTGCCACTGAAATCATTGTCGATGGCTTTTGAAATATAAGTAGAGATTTCGGCTCTTTCGCCTCGGTCAAGAATGCCATGCACTCGTTTGTCAGTCAATTGGTCGGCTACATAAGTACAACGATAACAAAGAATACATCTTGTCATGTGCAATTGAATCAACGGGCCAATGTCTTCTTTTTCAAAAACTCTTTTTGGAAATTCAAAACGGGTGCCTTCTGTTCCATGTCCGTAACTTAAATCCTGCAAATCACATTCACCGGCCTGGTCGCAAATCGGGCAATCCAGCGGGTGGTTAATCAATAAAATTTCTACAACACCATTGCGGGCTTCAATCACTCTTTCGCTGGTAATATTTTTTACAACCATTCCATCCATAACAGTGGTACGGCAACTGGCCATTAATTTAGGCATGGGCCGCGGGTCTTTTTCAGAACCTTGTGCTACTTCTACCAAACAAGTTCTGCATTTACCACCGCTTCCTTCCAGTTTGCTATAAAAACACATGGCCGGAGGTGCTACATCGCCGCCAATTTTTCGAGCCGCTTCTAGGATGGTTGTTCCCGGAGGTACTTCCACGGTGATGTTATCAATGGTGACTTTAAATAATTTTGTTTCTTCTGACATTGTACTATTTCTTTTTACGGTTCGGATTTTTTCCGGCTATGCGAAAACTGGCCCCAATAGTTCCATATAATTCTGCAAAGAAAAATCCCTGTTTGGCTCTGCCTTCTATTCCTTTTTTATGTAAAATAATATTGGGCATATTGATATAACCGTATTTATTTTCAAATTTTAAAATTAAATGTTTAAAGAAAGTGGCTTGCATTCCCATTTTTGCCGACAGGCCAAATCCAGATAAATGAAACCTGTCGTTTCTTTCATAATCGAGCAATTTTACATTCGACTTGGGCAGCAAAGCACCTGCACCGCCGCCAATCATTCCGGCCACAATCAGTTGGTCAGATTTGGAATGATACCAATTGAAATATTTTTCCAATTCGATATTCAGGTAATTCAATCCGTCAGTATGTTCAAAAGTTAAAAACTGTTCTGTCAATTGAATATCATTATCATAATTACCCTGATACATTCCACTACGTGTAATCTGCCCTTTGATCCTGGCAGTTTGGTTTTGATCCATTACATATTTCATGTGGTCATCACCGAAGGAAATGGCCAGGTTATCTTTTATAAAATAACTAATCCGCAAATTGGTTTGCGGAATGGTTAAATGATCCGGTTTTAAATAATTGTGGAAGCTGATTGGCAAAGTGGGCCTGTCGTGTGCTACGATGTGGTACAATTTAAAATCATAATCACTGCCTTTAAAACTGATATTACTTTTTGTATAAGCAGCCCGGTTCCATCCCCATGAAATGGAAATATGCCCTTTTTGCTTATCGGAATAAGCAAGGTTTTTACTTTGGCTGTACACGTTGTATTTCATACTCAAAAAAGCAAGTAATAATAAAACAGTTTTATCGTTCATTCGGATTTTCATATCAGGCCGGCAATGCATCAGCATAATTGGCTAATCCGTAATTTCTTTTCAAACAATCTTCCGGGTTGGTAACATGCCATTCAAATTCATCTCTGAAATGCCGAATAGCAGCCGCCACCGGCCAGGCAGCAGCATCGCCCAATGGGCAAATGGTATTGCCTTCAATTTTTCCCTGAATATCCCATAACAAATCAATATCCTTCATCTTCCCTTTACCGTTTTCGATATTCAATAATATTCTTTCCATCCAACCGGTTCCTTCTCTGCAAGGAGAACATTGACCGCAACTTTCGTGTCGGTAAAAACGGGCTAAAGTATAAGTATGCCGCACCACGCATTGGCGGTCGTCCAATACAATAAAGCCACCGGAACCCATCATAGAGCCGGTTTGAAAACCGCCATCCGACAGGCTTTCATACGTCATCATCCGTTGTTCGCCTTTGGCTGTTTTCAATAATAAATTGGCCGGTAAAATAGGCACAGAAGAACCACCCGGAATACAGGCTTTCAGTTTTCTGCCATTGGCAATGCCGCCACAATATTCATCGCTGTAAATAAATTCTTCTACCGAGATAGTCATATCAATTTCAAAAACACCCGGTTTATTGATATTGCCGCAGGCGGAAATAAGTTTTGTTCCGGTGGATTTGCCAATACCAATTTTCGCATACGCATCACCGCTATCATTTACAATGGGTACAACAGCTGCAATGGTTTCTACGTTGTTCACCACCGTTGGACAATCCCACAAACCTTTTACGGCAGGAAATGGAGGTTTGATTCTTGGGTTTCCTCTTTTCCCTTCCAATGATTCGAGTAGTGCAGTTTCTTCGCCACAGATATATGCGCCGGCACCGGGATGTACAAAAATTTCGAGGTCATATCCTGAGCCGAGAATATTTTTTCCGAGCCATCCATTATTTTTTGCTTCGGTTATGGCTTGTTCCAGTATATCAACAATCCAGGCATATTCGCCACGGATATAAATGTAAGATCGATTGGCACCCAAGGCAAAAGAGGAACAAATCATTCCTTCGATTAGCAAATGCGGAATAAATTCCATCAGGTAGCGGTCTTTGAAAGTGCCCGGTTCTGATTCATCAGCATTGACTACAAGATAACGAGGCACACCTTCCGGTTTGGCCAGAAAACTCCATTTCAAACCCGTAGGGAAACCGGCACCACCACGACCCCGCAAGCCACTTTTTTTCACTTCTTCCGTGACTTCATCCGGTGTCATTTTCTTCAATGCTTTTTCGACACTTCGGTAGCCGCCTTCACGGCGATATACATCATACAACCGGATGTTTTCAATGTGTGCTTTTTCTAATAATAATTTTTTTGCCATATCCTTACACCCTCTCGGGTTATTATTTCAAATTGCTAACGGCGCAAATATTAATTTTTAGCCGCTAAATTTTGCTGACATTCCTGAATAATATGATCTATTTTTTCTTTGGTCAAATGTTCCCGGTAATTTTTTCCCATTTGCATCATCGGGGCATAGCCACAAGCGCCGAGACATTCCACCGTTTTTAGAGTAAACATTCCGTCTTCCGTTGTTTCGCCCGGGCGGATTTTTAATTTATCATATATATATTGTATGATTTCATCGCTGCCATTCAACATACAAGGGCCTGTTTGGCAAACTTCAAAAATATATTTGCCAACGGGCTTTAAGTTATACATACTGTAAAAAGTAGCAACTTCATATACTTCTATCGGCTCCAATTGTAAAACTGAAGCCACATAATCCATCGTTTCTGTGCTTAGCCATCCGCCAAATTCTGTTTGGGCTAAATGCAAAACCGGAAGGATGGCACTTTTTTGTTTCCCATCCGGATAACGTGCAATTATTTGTTTGACTTCATTTAATTTATCGTCAGAAAAACGAATCATCTTTCTTTGTTTTAAAAAATTTATGCGTCCAGTTCTCCGGCAATCAGGTTCAAACTACTCATTGTTATAATGGCATCACTCAACATACTTCCTTTGGTCAATTCTTCATAAGCCTGGTAATAAATAAAACAGGGCCTGCGGAAATGCAATCGATAAGGTGTACGTCCGCCGTCGCTTACTAAATAAAAACCTAATTCGCCATTGGCTCCTTCTACTGCACTATATACTTCACCTTTGGGAATTTCTGTTTCGCCCATTACAATTTTAAAGTGGTAAATCAATGCTTCCATTTTTGTATAAACATCATTCTTGGGCGGTAAATAATATTCCGGGGCATCAGCATGAAAAACATCTGCTTCCGTTCCTTTAAATTCCTGTACTTTCTGATAGGCCTGTTCAACAATGCTAAGGCTTTGCCACATTTCCTGTTCTCGAACCATCCAACGGTCGTAATTATCGCCGGTTGTTCCTACGGGAATATTGAAATCAAAATCTTCGTAACTGCTATATGGCGTATGTACTCTTACATCATAATCTACACCGGAAGCCCGAAGGTTAGGACCGGTGAAGCCATAATTCAATGCTCGTTCGGCACTGATGGCACCGGTATTTTTGGTGCGGTCCATAAATATCCTGTTGCGCTGAAAAAGTGTTTCAAACTCTTTTAAAACTTTGGGATATTCTCTTAAAAATTTTTCAATTTTTTCAAACGCAATGTTATTAAAATTTCTTTCAAACCCACCGATGCGGCCCATATTAGTCGTTAACCGGGCGCCGCAAATTTCTTCATAGATTTCATAAATCAATTCACGGTATTGCATCACATACAAAAAGCCTGTATAGGCGCCGGCATCTACACCTACGATGGAGTTGCAAATCAGGTGATCGGAAATCCGGGCCAGTTCCATAATAATTACACGGAGATAATCGACCCGTTTAGGAATTTTGACTCCAAGTAATTTTTCGCATGCCAGGTGCCAGCCCATATTATTGATGGGGGAAGAACAATAATTGAGCCTATCCGTTAGCGTTGTAATCTGGTACAAGGGCCTTCTTTCTGCAATTTTTTCAAAAGCCCTGTGAATATACCCAATGGTTTGTTCGGCTGATACAATTCTTTCGCCATCGAGTTCCAAAATATTTTGCATTACGCCATGCGTGGCAGGATGCGTAGGACCGAGATTAAGCGTAGTCGTCGTTTTTTCAATTGAACCTTCCGGTAATTTGATATGATGTGTATCCATAAATCGAATGCTCAATAAAGAGCTTTGTATCACTTGTTATTTCTTGCTTTTCTTACTTTTATATATTGCATGAGTTCTACAAAATTAATGACTAAACAAATGCTAAAAATAATGCTACCTATGAAGTCAATATTTTTAGCTTTGGCTGAAGAATAATTAGTTGTGAAATATCTATAAAAATAATTGGTAGTCATATAGAGAAAAGAAATTACTATAAAAACCTTCCAAAACATTTTATTTTTTCTAAGTCGCTTCCACATATTTCCTTCTTTTATATTCTTCCAAACATTTCATCGTCTTTATCAATTCTACTTTGGTCTTCAAGCGGATATTCTTTGCGCATCGGGAAATAATCCATTTCTTCCACATTCAAAATTCTTTTCAATTTTGGATGACCAATAAAATTGATGCCATAAAAATCATAGGTTTCTCTTTCCATCCAATTGGCGGCTGAAAACAAACCCGTAGCTGTATAAATATCCGGTTGTTCTATTCCTGTACACACTTTGAAGCGGATACGGACATTTTCAATCATATTATGTAAATGATAAATCACCACCAATTCTTCTCCTTTATTGTCGGGGTAATGTGCACCACAGAGGTCGGTCAGAAACCTGAATTTCAATTCTTCATCATCGTATAAAAAATTCAACACTTTCAGATTGAATTCTTTGGGTGCCCAAAAAGTGAGCATTCCATAAGGCTCTTCAAATCCGGTTACTTCATTCGGAAATTTCTCAAGTAGCTTTTGTTGTATGTGTTCATTGCTCAAAGCCATAAACCGAAAATTATTTTTACAAAAAAATTAAACTGTCAATTTTATTTTTCCATTTTACTGAATGCCATAACTATCCATCAATGCTTTGTATTGTTCGCCGTTTCTTCTGCGCAGGCTTTCTTTGCCGACTAAATCCTGAATGCGAATGACGCCGTCAAGTATAGCTTCGGGCCTTGGCGGGCAACCGGGCACATACACATCAACCGGCACTACCTGGTCGATACCCTGCAACACACTGTAGGTATCAAAAATACCACCACTGCTGGCACAGGCACCAACGGCAATAACCCAACGTGGTTCTGCCATTTGCAAATACACTTGTTTGACAACTGGACCCATTTTTTTGGCAATGGTACCCATCACCATCAACAAATCACATTGCCTGGGAGAAAAACCAACTCTTTCGGCACCAAAACGACCAAGGTCATAATGGGCGCCCATCACCGCCATAAATTCGATACCGCAACAGGATGTAGCAAACGGTAAAGGCCAAATTGAATTTTTACGAGCCAGGCCAATGACGCTACTCAGTTTTGTAGCAAAAAACCCTTCACCCATATTGCCATCCGGCATTTCAGCAATGCTGATGTCATCTTCTAATCTCTTATGATAAATATTATATGATACAGGACGAGCCATTGAAAAATATTTTTATTTTTTTACACAATCATTTTAATCTTCCCACTTCAGTGCTCCTTTTTTGAGAATATAAATAAACCCACAAAGGAAAAAACTGATAAACATCAGTACCGCCCAAAAACCAGCCCAACCAAGGTCTTTAAAATTGACCGCATAAGGATAAAAGAAAATAACTTCTACATCAAAAAGGACAAATAAAATTGCCGTCAAAAAATATTTAATGGCAAATGGTTGGCGGGCATCACCATGAGAATCGATACCACTGGCAAAGTTTTGCAATTTATCGGCGGTTTTTCTTTTGGGGCCTAAGAGATGTGTTGCTAACATTAAGAAAGCTACCAAACCTACTGCAATAAAAATTTGCATACCTACCGGTAAATATGACATGGCATTGGTATCCGTGATATTGGTTTGTAATAAGTGAAACATTTCAATTGTTGTAAAGACAAAAATAAGACTACCGTGCGAATTTACCTTACGAAGGAAGAAAACAAAAAACCTTTACAAAGAAAATGGCAATAAAAAGAAAATCCTTCACTTCTGGAAGTAAAGGATTTTCAGTATAAAGAAGAAAACCGAGTTCAGTTATTTTCTGTTGGGCTATTTTGAGCCGTTGGGTTTCGATTCTGTCGCAGGCTTATTAGCCGGCATTTTTTCAATCTGATTGATATAGCCTTGGATAGATTCAGCATTGCTGGGATCGGCGGCTAACCATTTACGGAAAAATTCGAGGGATTTATCTCTGTCTTTTTTCTCATTAATATAATAGGCGGCTAATGACTTCACCGAATTGAGGTATTGTTTTTTATACTCTACAGTATCTTTTTGAGCATATTCATACAACCTGAAATATTGTGGAAAGCCAATACTATCCTGGCTGATTTTGTTGGTTGTATCCCCTTGAATGGCATTGGCCGCATTGTAAGCCCATTCGTAACCATAAATTTCCTCCGGGAATTTTGTCCGCAATACTTCGGCAGCATCAAGGCATTTGAAATAATCCGGTTTAAAATAATAAGCTACTGTAATATCAAAATAATCATTAACCAATGGTTCGGGACGTAAATCAATTAATTTTTGATCGATCATAATTTGATAGTCTCTTTCTTTCTTTTTGGCAAAATACATTTGCCCTTTGCGCAGGAAACCTAATTTGGCATCTACAGTTGTATCAACATTCATGCCTTGTATATATGTGTCATATACATTTTCATCGGTGCTATTGGGCAGTTTTTCCAAAATATCAGCCCTGTTTTCATAATCCGTCAATAGAACATCGTCCGGGTTTTTCCTTTCAAAAAACAAATCGCTGTACTTTTTCGCCAATTCATAATTGCTATCTTGATAGCCAGCATCAGCTAATAAACGATAGATCTTTGGCTTGGTATCTGTACCTAAAGCATTGACTACGGACTCAGCTTTTTGGATAGCACATTTGAAATCTTTTCGAGCCCAGCATAATTGTGCATATAAATATTCATCGGCCACTTCGGTTACCGGTTTTTTACTATCTATGTATTTAACAAGATACTTTTCAGCTTCATCATAATTTTTTCTATAAAAATAATAATAGAATAACTCGTAATATCCTTTGGTGTAACTGGGATCTTTGCTAACAGCATCAAGTAAATATTTCAATACATAACTCCAGTTCTTTTGCGATTCAAAGATTTTAGCAAGGCTCATATAAGCCGGTGCATAATTCGGTTCGTCTTTGAGAATTTTGTTATAACTCTGGTAGGCATCACCTCCACCTTCGCCACGTCCGGCAAGGCGATAAGCGTCGCCCAATAAAATATAGATATAAGGGTCTTTTCCTTTATCGGTAGCGTTGTCCAGTTTTTGAATGGCATAATTATAATCGCCATTTTTTGATTCTACATTGGCACGGCCAACAGCAGTCAACAATTCGGGTGGAAAGCCTTTCCTGGTTTCTGCTTCTTTTAATGCAGATTCAAATTTTTGTCGGGCTTCGGAAGGCCGGTTTTCCAATAAATCGATTTGTCCCATGCCGATAACTAATAAAGGCGCATTGGCACTGTTTTGCAAAGCTTTTTCATAAAGGTCTTTGACTTGCTTGATACGGGTTCCGGCAATTTCTTCAGTTTCCAATATTGCCTGGCCTAACCAATAAGTCGCTTCAATATCATTAGGATTTCTTTGCAAAATTTGTTTAAACGTATTGACAGCATTGGTAACACGGCCTGCATGCAAATCGTTGATACCTTCGCTAAGCGACTGTGCTTGTACAACAGCCGACATCAATAAACTGATTGCCAAAAAAATAATTGTGGTTTTCTTCATTTTCATGTTCTTCTTCTTTTTTTAGTGTTCAAAAATAAATAATTCGTTTTTTTTATTCTACTAACCGGACCGGCCTGATCCGAAGATTTTTTTGGGCCGGTGCCAAGTAGGCTCTTTTAAAAATTATTTGCCCGATTTCGCCGCTCATAAAATTCGCAAAGCCTGTTCCTAATCCCCTGTAGTTTTCTTTCAATATATATACCAAATCCCGTACCATCGGATATCGTCCCCGATAAATATTGGCTTGATAGGCTTTGATATAATTGCCGGGCATATCGGTACTTTCTACATTAACAACTTTTACTTTTTTCAAAAAACTTATTTGTTGTGCGTCTTCCGGGTTTCCAATCCAACTGACACCGATAAATCCAATGACATTTCGATGTTTGGCAACATAATCAATTACACCTTTACTGGTTTGTGCTGCCATTGCTTCGGGTGTCAGAGAATCACCTCTTAGTACTGAATCGATGATAAATCGTACGGTACTGGTTGCTTTTATACCGTCAAAAACAGGAATTAAATTTTCCTTAAATTTTCCTGTCAGTATTTTTTTTACATCCGACATTGTCAGCAGTGTATCTTTCGAATCAGGATGTACAATCATGGCAATACCATCCCTGGCCACTACCATACTCTTAGGTGCGTATCCAATCGAATCTCTGATGGCTTGTTTTTCGTCGGTAGAAATTTTTCTTGTTATAATAACCATCCGGATACTATCGTTGTACAAATCCCGTAAACAATCTGCTTCCGGTTTGTATTGCACCAAAATTTTGGTGTGCATATTATTCGATTCATACACTTTTACCAATTCATCTACAATTGGCTTGAATGTTTCATCTGCACTGATATGAATGGTGCCACGATAGGGTGTATCCGGCAGTTCATCTTCCTGTGCTTTATATGATTTGCAACTACTCCACAAGAATAGTCCTACCATCATTATGAATAAGAACTTATAACTGGTGGAACGGCTCATCTTTCTTT
Organism: Chitinophagaceae bacterium; assembly: GCA_020437365.1. Taxonomy (GTDB): domain Bacteria; phylum Bacteroidota; class Bacteroidia; order Chitinophagales; family Chitinophagaceae; genus JJ008. The sequence continues at coordinate 14,377 of JAGQWM010000008.1, forward strand.
AAAATATTTTTTCTTAAACCCCCTATAAATTCGCCAGCCACCATAGAGTAAACAAATAGCGCCAAATAACTTATCGACATTATCCGGCGGAAACTTTTCGTTCAATGAAATATTCCCCAGCTTGTTTCTGAAAAAGAAAAATAAACCCAAAATGAAAATCAAAAACCCCATTCCAAAATCCATAATCGACCGCATGGTAGCTAAGCGTTTCCGCTTTTGCTTTTCATATTCTTCGAGCATTTTCCCGTTTTTAGAGCCTGAAAAATATTAAAATTTTTATTTTTTCTTGCAATAAATCTCTACAAGAGCTTAAAAAAATTACAAATCCATCTCAAAACTTGATTTCATCCAACATTTCGAGGTTGCTGTTTTATTCTTTTTTCAAACTATTAAAAGACAATTTCATGTATAAGTAAGATGCATAAAAGGCAAAAATCCATAGTTCGGTTCTTAAATAACCGGGTAGTGAATGTTTTTCTCCAATTCATAAAACGAACAGTTGTTCAGGAAAATAGTGATGGGTAACGGCTTCCTGCCAACACATAACTATATTTGCCGCATGAAAATCCTGATGGTTTGTTTAGGCAATATTTGCAGAAGCCCTATAGCCGAAGGCATTTTGCAAGATAAAGTACAAAAAGCCGGTTTGCACTGGCAAGTAGAAAGTGCCGGCACCAATCGTTATCATATTGGAGAAGCACCACATCCTTTATCTCAAAAGATAGCCCGGGCCCATGGCTTAGACATTAGTCAACAAAGAGCACAAAAATTCTTAGCCAAAGATTTTGATACTTACGATAAAATTTATGCCCTGGCCGAAGATGTTTTATCGGATATGAAATCCATTGCCGGCAAATATTTTCAATCAAATAAAGTAGATTTATTATTGAACGAATTATATCCTGCATCCAACCGAGATGTTCCTGATCCATTTTATGGAAATGAAGATGGATATCGCCGGGCTTATGAATTGATTGACCAGGCTTGTGATGCCATCATCCAAAAATATGGTAACCCGGTAAAAAACATAAAGAATAAAGTAACACAATAGATGACGCAACCTTCATTACCTAAAGGATTCAGAGATTTCGGACCCGACATTGTCCGAAAAAGGAATTACATACTCAATACCATCAGAAATGCTTTCGAATTGCATGGCTTTCAACCCCTGGAAACACCGGCCATGGAAAACCTGGACACCCTTTTGGGTAAATATGGTGAAGAAGGCGATCGTTTGATTTTTAAAGTGCTGAATAATGGGCTTGGCAATAAAGACAAAGAAGCCCAGTCAAGAAAAGATTTTGAAAAAATTCTGGCCGGAAAAAATAGTACGGGCATTACGGAGAGAGCTTTAAAATATGACTTAACAATTCCGTTTGCAAGATATGTGGCCATGCATCATCAACAAATGTATTTTCCATTTAAACGATATCAAATACAACCTGTGTGGCGAGCCGACCGACCGCAAAAAGGCCGTTACCGGGAGTTTTATCAATGCGATGCAGATGTTGTAGGCAGTCGGGCCTTGCTCAACGAAATAGAATTAATTGAAATTTATCATGATGTTTTCAACCAATTGGGGTTGAGCGGAACAACCATAAAATTCAACCACCGGCAATTATTAGTGGCACTGGCCAAAAAATTAGGGAATGTAAATCTCTTAACGACCGTCACCACGGCTATTGACAAACTTGAAAAAATTGGCCTTAATAAAGTAAAAAAAGAATTAACGGAGCATGGAATCAATGAACAGCAATTGGCGATTGTTGAACAATATTTACAGCTAAGCGGGTCGAATGAAGATAAAATGGCCGGCGTAAAAAAATTATTAGGTGAGCAGGAAAATGCGCAAAACGGGTTGGAAGAAATAGGTACAATATTAAAAGGATTATACGCTGAAAATATTAGCATCAGTTTTGACCAGACACTGGCCCGTGGATTAAATTATTATACCGGTACAATTGTGGAAGTTTCTGCACCTGAAGAAACTAAAATGGGAAGTTTGGGTGGCGGTGGCCGTTATGATGATTTAACCGGTTTATTTGGTGTTCCTGATATTCCGGGTGTGGGCATTTCTTTCGGTGTCGATAGAATATATGATGTCATGGAAGCATTGGATTTATTTCCTTCGGATGCGGTAGAAAGCACTAAAGTTTTGTTTTTAAATTTTGGGGAAGAGGAAAGTAAAATAGCCTATGCCGTTTGCCGGCAACTTCGCCAAAATGGTATCAGTAGTGAATTATTTCATGAACCCATAAAGATGGATAAACAATTAAAATACGCTGATAAAAAAAATATTGCTTATGCTGTTTTAATGGGTGCCCAGGAATTGGCCACAAAAACCTGTACAATCAAAAATCTTCGAAGCCGGCAACAGGAAACTATTCCGCTTACGGCATTAGCCGATTATCCTTTTTAAAAATCTTTGGCCAACCTGTCTTATTATTTCGAAACATTTTCAAAAATCATAGCAGCACCTTGTCCTACACCGACGCACAATGTAGCCAGTCCCCAATGGGCTTTTTGCCTTTTCATTTCATGTAGTAAAGTAGTGGCAATTCTGGCGCCACTGCATCCCAGTGGATGACCAATTGCAATGGCACCACCATTGACATTTACTTTTTGTGCATCCATTTTTAAATCACGGATGCAGGCAATGGATTGCGAAGCAAATGCCTCGTTGAGTTCTATTACATCCAAATCATTTATTTTCAACCCGGCTCTTTGTAAAGCTTTTTGTGTAGCCGGCACCGGGCCAATGCCCATAATAGCCGGATCCACACCTGCGACTGCCATTGAACAAATTTTTGCCAAAGGTTCTAGTTTATATTTTTTCAGCGATGCTTCATTGGCCAGTAATACTGCTGCCGAGCCGTCATTAATACCCGAAGCATTTCCGGCGGTTACAGTGCCATCTTTCATAAATGCAGGTTGCAAAGCCGCCAGTTTTTCCAAAGAAGTTTCCCGGGGATGTTCATCTTCATCCACTACGACGGTTCCTTTTTTTTGTTGGATGGTAACGGGTATGATTTCATCTTTCCATTTCCCGGCAGCTTTGGCCGCAGCATATTTTATTTGCGATTGCAAAGCAAATTCATCCTGTTCCGCCCGGGATATTTTCCAGTCTTTGGCCACATTTTCAGCCGTTTCACCCATTCCGAAAGGATAATACATGGCCGCCAATTTTGGATTGACAAAACGCCAACCCATTGTGGTATCAAACAACTCACCCGACCGTCCAAAAGCTTTTTCTGCTTTACCGATTACAAAAGGAGATCTTGACATACTTTCCACACCTCCGGCAATCACCATTTCGGCATCGCCGCACATTATTTGACGGGCACCATCCATAATGGCCTGTAACCCTGAGGCGCATAACCGATTCACAGTATTTCCGGCTACACTAACCGGTAAACCCGCCAGCAAAGCCGCCATTCTTGCCACATTTCTATTGTCTTCTCCCGCTTGATTGGCTGCACCGGCTATTACATCTTCAATAGCATTTTTATCTACCGTGGCATTTCTTTCCAGCAAGGATTGAATGATAAATGCTAATAAATCATCGGGCCGTACTGCACTCAACGAACCTCCATATTTACCGACAGGTGTACGGATTGCATCAACTATATAAATTGGTTCCATATTCCAAATTTCTAACAAATATCTGTCAAATAAAATGAATCACACAGTTGTGAACTATCTTTGCAAACTGATGTTAACGCCCACACCGAATATTCGTAATTACTCTCTCGCAGATCTGGAGAAATATATTGATTCCATCGATGAAAAAAAATTTCGTGCCGCACAGATCTATGAATGGATTTGGCAAAAAAATGCCAGGCATTTTGATGATATGACTAATATCAGCAAACAATTACGGCAACAACTAAGCGAAAACTTTTCTTTCCCTGCTTTACAAGTTGATACCACTCAATTGGCTGCCGACGGCACTATTAAATCTAGATTTAAAACACATGACGGACATCTAGTTGAAGGTGTTTTAATTCCAACCACTAACAGGTACACCGCTTGTGTGTCTTCGCAAATAGGCTGTTCCTTGAGTTGTAAATTTTGTGCTACCGGTTATATGGATAGAAAAAGGAACCTCAACTTCGATGAAATTTATGACCAGGTTGCTTTCTTAAATCAACAATCGGAAAAAAAATATGGTAAAAAACTCAGCAATATTGTGTACATGGGCATGGGTGAGCCTTTATTAAACTATCGGCATGTTTTAAAATCCATTGAACGCATTACGGCCGAAGATGGTATGGCGATGAGTCCCAGGAGAATTACCGTTTCTACTGCCGGTGTAGCGAAAGCTATTAAGAAATTGGGCGATGACAAAGTAAGATTCAAACTGGCTTTATCCTTACATGCTGCCAACGATCGAAAGCGCCACGATATTATGCCCATCAATGATACCAATAAGATTCAATCGCTGGTGGAGGCCATCAATTATTATTACCAACAAACCCGCAATGCTGTGACTTTCGAATATATTTTATTCAAAGATTTTAATGACAGCCAGAAAGATGCCGATGAATTGATAAAGATTTACAGGCAGGTACCCGCCGATCTTGTCAATATCATTGAATATAACCCGATAGAATTTGCACAATTTCAAAAGCCGGACGAAGATAAAATGCAGGCCTTTATGCTTTACCTGGGCAAACACAGGGTCAATGCCAGGCTACGACGCAGCCGCGGCAAAGACATTGATGCCGCTTGTGGCCAATTGGCCATTAAAAAATAATTCCGTCCGTTTATACTTTATTTACCCTTGTTTTTCAATTGCTCTTAAACTTTCAAGGCTGCAACAAGTCAGTAGAACTGTTATTTTATTTTAACAATTTTTGTCGCAAGTGAAAAAACAGAAAGGCGTCAAAAAAAGCAGAACAAAAATTTTTAACTCCTATTCAAATTATTAGCAATGAAAAAAATATTCTTATCCGCCGTTATTGTGTCAATGGCGTTGGCAGTAAATGCCCAAACGATTCCCGATAGAAAAATGGACAAAACTTTTCATCATCAAGATATGCGCAAAGGCCATCGAATGGACCTGCAAAAACTGAATCTCACCGATGCCCAAAAAGCACAATTCAAAGCACAACGTGAAGATTTCAAAAATAAAATGGCCGCATTAAAAAAAGAAGACAACATTACCGTAAAGGAATGGAGAACAAAAATGCAAGCTTTGCGCCAGGAAAATAAAACAAAAACAGAAAGCATTTTTACTCCCGAACAAAAAGATCAATTGAAAAAAATGCAAGCCGAACGGCAGCAAAAAAGAAAAGAGATGATGCAGAAAAAAGGTGAGAAAATGAAAAAGGCTTTGAATTTGACAGACGCACAGTCCAAGCAATTGAAAGACCAGCGGGAAGCAACACAAAAGCAAATGAAAGCCATTAAAGAAAACGATCAAATGACGCCTGCACAAAAAAAAGAAGCTATACAACAACTGATGAAATCAAGCCATGAAAAAAGAAAGTCCATTTTTACGGAAGAACAAAAACAAAAAATGAAAGATATGCGGCAACATAAACCACAGGATAAAAAAGTGAAGCCACAGACTGATAAATCATAATTTCCTCCATCAATACATCCAAAGCACTTTTGCATTAGCGAAGGTGCTTTTTTTTATAAGTTGAGCAGTCTAAGTTTGTATCTTTGCAGCTATCACTGTTGAAAAATAGTAAATAATTGCACATGAAAAAAAAGAGTACCGACAATTTCAGCAAGTTTGCCAAAAAGCAATCCAACGCTGCCATTAAAGAAAAATACAAGCAGGAAAAAAGAAAGTACAACAAGGAGAAACAAGCATTTTTTGCCAAGAAAAAAGCCGAGGAAAAATTCGGAAAAACGGTTGTAGATAAAAATCAAACGGTACCAACTCCTACCACTAATGCGGCCGTTCAAAAAAGAAAAATAACCAATGAAAAAATGCCGTTGAATAAATTCCTGGCACATGCCGGCATTTGTGGACGCAGAGAAGCTGCTGCTTTTGTAAAACAAGGGCAAGTCAAGGTCAATGGAAATCTTGTAACCGAGCCCGGATATAAAGTCAATCATAATGACGAGATAAAATATAACGGCAAAAAGATTTTTCTCACCAAAAACCTAGTCTATATTTTATTGAACAAACCGAAAGATTACATAACCACAACAGCCGATCCGCAAGGAAGAAAAACCGTATTGAGCCTGATACAACGAGCTACAAAAGAAAGAGTATATCCTGTAGGCAGGTTAGACAGAAATACCTCCGGCGTTTTATTATTTACAAATGATGGCGAACTGGCACAAAAACTGACGCATCCCAGTCATGAAATTAAAAAAGTGTACCAGGTTACATTAGATAAAGCACTGACTAAAGCTGATTTTGAAAAAATCCTATTGGGTATTCAATTAGAAGATGGCCTCATCAAAGCCGATGCACTGGCTTATTCTGATACCCGTGATAAAAAACAAATCGGTATTGAAATTCATAGTGGACGCAACAGGATTGTCCGAAGAATATTTGAATCATTAGGCTATACAGTCAAAAACCTTGACCGGGTCATTTTTGCAGGATTAACAAAAAAAAATATTGAAAGAGGGAAATGGCGGTTTCTGCAGGAAAAAGAAATCCGGGATTTAAAACATTTTACCAAAGGCAAATAAAACACTCCTTTGGGGAAAATAATTTTTCATGAATTTATCAAAACTCATCATTGCAGAAAATGAAAATTGGGTGGCTTTGAATAAGCCTTCGGGCTTGCTTTCCATCCCTGACAGAAAAGGATTGGAACCTTCTTTAAAATCATTGTTGCTCGAAAAATTTGAAATCATTTTTACCGTGCATCGCCTCGACAAAGAAACCAGTGGCATCATCCTATTTGCTAAAAATGAGGCCATACACAAACATTTATCCATGCAATTTGAAAAGAGAACTATCACAAAAAAATACACAGGATTGGTCATCGGTTCTCCTACTGAAAAAAGTGGTCAAATTAATAAACCCATTACTGCCCATCATTCAAAAAAAGGCCAAATGGTTGTGCACCATAGTGGGAAAGATTCCATTACCGATTATACGGTTGTTGAAGATTTTGGCATTTGTTCCCTGGTAGATTTTCAGATTCATTCTGGCCGTACGCATCAAATCAGGGTGCACATGAAAGAACTCGGCCATCCGATTGTTTGCGATAGTTTGTATGGTGATGGAAAACCGATTTTTATTTCTTCTCTCAAAAAAAAATACAATTTATCCAAAGACGAATTAGCAGAACGGCCCATCCTGAACCGCCTGGCATTACATGCACGGCAACTTTCTTTTTCAGACCTTTCTACACAAATTTTTACTCTGGAAGCACCTTTGCACAAAGACATGAAAGCAACTTTGCAACAATTGAGAAAGAGAATGAAACCTGTAAAATAGTTTATTGAATTTCCACTTTATAATGAATGTCGCTGTTTTTTTTAAGCATTGCAGCTACACCACAATATTTTTCTAAAGACAGATCAATTGCTTTGCGAAATTTTGTTTCGTTCGATGCATCCATTTTAATGCGATAGGTTAAGGAAATATCTTTATATACTTTAGGATGTTCTTCCACCTGTTCGGCTTCCGACACAATCGTAAAATCAGAGAATTCAACTTTCATTTTCTGTAAAATATCTACTACATCAATGCCGGAGCAAGCGGCCAAACCTGCCAATAGTAAGGCTTTGGGGCCATACCCGTTGTGTTGGCTGCCGTCCAGTTGAATGATGTTTTTTCCTAAAGCACTTTCAAATTCATGTGCTTGTTTCCAGCTTGTAATGGTAGTCGTTGTCATGCTATACTATGTTTTTTATTTTGTGAAATATTTTTTAATGTCCATGCAATTGATTTTTCGAACGGATGTTTTCTTTCAGGGCAATTCTTTTTATCGCAGATTTTACATTGAAAAGTTTTACAACCATCAGCATGGACAAATAATTCGAAAGATTCTCCAAAGTTATTGCGAATCAATTCGGCTAAAGCATCTACTTCATCATGTGCTTCATTGACATTTAAAAACCAGGGTACGGTCAGGTGACAATCGACATGCAATACAGTGCCGTATTTGATAACCCTCAGATTGTGTAAGTCCACCCAATTTTCCTGTCGGTTGGCATTTAAAATAGCCACCATTTTCGTGAGCAGTTGCTCATCTGCTTTATCCATAATGCCGGCAATTGAGCTACGCAAAATTTTAACCGCCGTAAAAATTATATATACAGCAATCAAAATGGCGATGGCACTATCCAACCATTTCAAATTGGTAAAATACAAAATGGCCAAGCCAAGGATAATACCAACCGTAGAAAGTGTATCTGATTGTAAATGTTTGCCACTGGCCAATAATGCCATGGAACGGTTTTTTCGTGCTGTCCTAACACAAATGGTTCCCAAAATAAAATTAACTACAGCCGTAATGAAGATTAAAATAATGCCATAATCCAATCGTTGCAATGCTACCGGATGAATTAAATGCTGAATGGCTTTATAAATAATTATAACACCGGCCGAACCAATCATTGTACCCTCGATAGCAGAGGAAATATATTCTGCTTTTCCATGTCCATAAGGATGGTCTTCATCCCTGGGTTTGGCTGCTATGTACAAACTGTATAAACCAATAAAACCGGCAGATACGTTGACGATGCTTTCCAGTGCATCGGTCAAAATAGCAACGGAATGTGTGGCAAAATAGGCGACAAATTTTACTACCAACAAAAGAATAGAAATGCCGGCGACCCATTTTTGCACCTTGAGGTTTTGATATTCTGTTTTCACATTCAGGTTTTAGACACACCTTTGTGTGATGAAAAAAAACGTTTGATTGCCTGCCCCAACCTATTGTAAAATTCTTTATTGAACAACTGCGAATCCCGCATGGCTTTCCAGGTAAGAAAAATACCAATTGGGATGAGGACAAAACTTGCCAACCACATACCGCCAAAAGGCGACATCGTATTTTCTTTGGCAAATTTTTCGCCTACCGTACTCGAAAAATAAAATAACATAAAAAATACAATGGCAAAAATAAGTGGTGTTCCCAAACCGCCTTTACGTATGATAGCCCCCAAAGGAGCTCCTATTAAAAACAAAATAATACAAGCCAGTGATAATACTATTTTTCGATGCCATTCTATTTTATGTTCCCGGATATTTCTTTCCTTATCATGCAAAATGGTTTGTAAAGATTCCACAGAAGGAATTAATGTAGAAACAATTGCCGCCAGTTTTTGATCAATGATGGACCTTGCCGAATCCGGCAACATGGATGCAAAATCCTTTTTCGTAAGTTGAATATTGGCCGCACTTAATTTTTGCCGGCTTGAATCAGGCATTTTGGCAAAATAAAATTGATTGAACAATCCTTCTGCTCCCCGGGCTTCTTCGTGTTGCAAATCTTTTTCCAATGAATCAATAGACACTTCTAATTGCCGCATGCTGAACATCTTGGCATTATTCTTATTCAAACTATCGGCCGTGCGATTACTAAATCCTAAAGAACTCAGGTCAAATTGTTTTTGTAATTCTTTAAATCCAATGCGGATAAATTCAGTATTTTGATTGCCGCCATAAGCATTCCCTCGTTCCTGGTACCGCCAACCATCTTTTAAATTGAATTCTAAAAACCTTTTGTTTTTAGACACCCGCATGACGCCAGATTTTGCAATGATAAAATTATCCTGCAACTGATTATCCTGTTCGTAGATGATGATGTCTTTGACAACACTATCATTTTTTTCTTTTGTACCAATTTTAATGGCATAATTAGGAATCTTATCATAAAATACGCCTTCTTTCAAATCGAATGCAGGTTTGGCAAAAACAATATCACCCAATAAAGTCCGGGCTTTCAGGTTGGCCACCGGAATGACATAATTGGCAAATAAAAATGCCATGATTGCAATTACACTACTCACCACAAAAATGGGACGCATAAATCGCAATAATGAAATGCCGGCAGATTTGATAGCCACCAATTCAAAACTTTCGCCAAGATTACCAAAAGTCATCAGCGATGATAATAAAATAGACAATGGCAATGCCAATGGTACCAAGACTGCACTTTGATACAATATAAATTCAAAGATTACACCTGTGGCAATGCCTTTCCCTACAAAATCATCGATGTAGAGCCAAAAAAACTGCATGATGAGTACCAGCAGCACAATAAAAAAAGTAGCTGCAAAAGGACCCAAAAATGCCCTTATAATTAATTTGTCAAGTTTTTTGAACACTTATCTTTATTGCCTGTTAGTGATGGACTAAATTATTTTGAATGAGTGCAACAAAAATAAGGCTTTCGCCAAAGGAGTTAGAATTGTTTACAAAAGACGATTGGATTTTAACAAAGAATACCATTCTCAAAAAAATAGAACATTTCCTGGGAGATGTACATGTGCAACAAAAAAAGATCATTGATGAAGTACAGCAACAGTTGCCGGAAGAATGGGTTCGGTCTTCGGCCAAAATTTCAAAAGGAGAATATTATAAAGAGCTTCCTTATCGCATTTTGGATTTCCCGAAAGTTTTTACACCCAAAGCCATCCTTGCTATTCGTACCATGTTTTGGTGGGGACATTATTTCAGCGTCACTCTACATCTTTCCGGTGCATATAAAAATCAATTTACGCCATCTATTCAAAAAGCATATCCATTGCTGGCCCGGCACCATTTTTTTCTTTGTGTAAATGACGACCAATGGGAACATCATTTTGCCGAAGGCAATTACAAGTCCATCCATCAATTATCAGAAAAAACATTTATCGACAATATGGCGCAAAAAGATTTTTGCAAAATAGCCTGCAGGATTCCTTTACAGGAATTGGATACAACAGCTACATTCTTACTGTCGCAATTCAAACTGATAGTGGAAATAGTAATGGACTAGGCACCCAGCCGGTGAAAGAGTTCTTTTACCTGGAAATCCCAGAGATTGCTTTGATCTTTAATATCCCCTTTTTCGGCAAAATCGCTAATGACCAAAATGGTCTGGTTGGTAATTTCTGATTTATCAATCCGGAATTCAAAATATTCTTCTTTGGGGGCGGTATCCCAGTGGAAACGGATAAACTTATCTAATTCTTTCTCCACCACATTGGCTTTTTCCATAGAACCACTCCAACCAAAATAAAATACCCCGTCTTTTTCATCTACTTTATCGGCAAACCACTCACCCAGTCCTGACGGTGTAGCCAGAAATTCATATAAAATAGTGGGTGAACAGCGTACCGGAAATTCTAATGTATAAAGTTGTTTACTCATGCTTATTCTCTCTATAAAATCTTTACGTTAGTTGCAATAATAGAAAATTATTCATTTCCCCAATTTTTTTTAGGGAATATTTTTTGGAGAATCCTCCTTTCTATGCAGCCATATTAAAATAATTCCATCCGAGAATCGTTAACAGATTGTCAATTTTTTTTGGCTTGAACTGTCAATTGGCGTAAATTGCCTTGAAGTTCAATTAGTTCTGAGCTACCAATGAAACCAAAATGGGTATTTTTTAGGTTGAAGTCACCAATATCATCCTTTTCTAACCTTTCGAATATACCATTGCAAAACAATACCTATGAGTATGAGACAACTCAAGATCACGAAGTCGATTACGAATCGTGAATCTCAAAGCCTTGAGAAATACCTCCAGGAGATCGGCAAAGTCGAACTCATTTCTCCCGAAGAAGAGGTAAGATTAGCCACTTTAATTAAACAAGGCGACCAGCAAGCACTGGAAAAACTTACGAAGGCCAACCTTCGTTTTGTCGTGTCCGTGGCCAAACAATATCAAAATCAAGGCCTTTCGCTGCCCGACCTCATCAATGAAGGCAATCTTGGATTGATAAAAGCCGCCCGCCGCTTCGATGAAACCCGGGGCTTCAAATTCATTTCTTATGCTGTTTGGTGGATTCGACAGAGCATTTTACAGTCATTGGCCGAGCAAGCCAGGATTGTCCGTTTGCCGCTCAATAAAGTAGGCCTGACCAATCGTATCCAAAAAGCGTATTCCCAATTGGAACAGCAGTTCGAAAGAGAGCCTACAGCTGAAGAACTGGCCGACCTGTTGGAAATGGACCTGGAAGAAATAAAAACAACATTGGCCACACATTCCCGCCACGTCAGTATGGATTCTCCCCTTTCCGAAGGCGAAGAAAATACACTGATCGATGTATTGGAAAATACAAACGCCAAAAAAACCGATGAAGAACTGACTCACAAAGAATCGCTGAAAAAAGAAATAGACCGAAGCCTGAAAACACTCACCGAAAGGCAAAGAGAAGTCATTTGTTATTTCTTCGGCATTGGCGTGGACCATCCTTTGAGTTTAGAAGATATAGGTGAACGATATTGCCTTACCCGTGAAAGGGTACGGCAAATTAAAGACAAGGCCATTTCCAAATTGAAAGCCTCGAACCAGTGCCAGATGCTGAAAACCTATTTAGGAACTTAATTTTTTCTAACTAAAATAAATAACTGATATAATACATTTACACTTTTCGATTTTATCATCCTGAACTTCCTGAACGAATTTGTATCTTTGCAAAGTTTTTAAAAAGTGAACTACCTTGGTTCACTTTTTGACATTTTGCGAATAGAAAACTTAACAGATACATGTTCAACAGCTTACAGGAAAAATTAGAAAGAGCCTTCAAGAACGTCAGAGGCCAGGCTCGCATTACCGAATTGAATATTGCCACGACGGTAAAAGAAATTCGCCGGGCACTGGTCGATGCAGATGTAAATTATAAAATAGCCAAAGAATTTACCGACAAAGTAAAAGAACAAGCCCTGGGTCAAAAAGTGCTGACTTCCGTTTCGCCCGGTCAGTTGATGACCAAAATTGTGCAAGACCAACTTACCGAATTAATGGGCGGCGAAGAAGCTGTTTTCAATGCCAAAGGCAATCCGGCCGTTATTCTAATTGCCGGTTTACAAGGTTCGGGTAAAACCACATTCAGTGGCAAACTGGCCAACTACCTGAAGAATAAAAAAAGGCTATCTCCCTTATTGGTAGCTGCCGATATTTACCGGCCTGCCGCCATAGAGCAGTTGAATATTCTGGGGCAACAAATTGGCGTAGATGTACATACAGAACCCGACAACAAAAATGCAGTAGATATAGCTAAAAATGCGGTAAAAGAAGCCCGGAGTAAAAATAAAAATGTAGTCATCATAGATACCGCCGGCCGCTTGGCAGTTGACGAACAAATGATGAATGAAGTAGCGGCCATTAAAGAAGCTGTCAATCCACAGGAAATTTTATTTGTAGTAGATAGTATGACTGGGCAAGATGCCGTTAACACAGCCAAAACTTTTAATGAAAGACTGGATTTTAGCGGTGTGGTTTTGACAAAACTCGATGGCGATACTCGTGGTGGTGCGGCCATTTCCATTAAATATACCGTAGAAAAACCCATCAAATTTACCAGTGCCGGTGAAAAATTAGATACCCTCGATATTTTTTATCCGGACAGGATGGCACAACGTATCCTGGGTATGGGCGATATTACCAGCCTTGTAGAAAAAGCACAGGAACAATTTGATGAAGCGGAAGCCAAAAAATTAGAAAAGAAAATCCGGAAAAATAAATTTGACTTTGCCGATTTCAAAACCCAATTAGAAGCCATCAAAAAAATGGGCAATATGAAAGATATGTTGGGCATGATTCCGGGCATGGGCAATAAAATAAAAGATGTGGACATCAATGATGATAGTTTTAAAGGCATTGAAGCCTTGATTAATTCCATGACTCCCGAAGAAAGGTCCAACCCTGATTTAATGAACGGCACCCGGAAAATGCGCATTGCCAAAGGTGCCGGTAAGGATGTGACGGAACTCAATGCATTTCTCAAACAATTTGAGCAAATGAAAGGCATGATGAAGAATATGAATAAAATGGGAGCGATGGGCCGCATGATGCCCGGCATGAAACGATAAAAATCAGGCAATTGTCATTTTTTTTGAAAAGTTGATATAAAATATTTTTTCGGGAGCGAAATGAACTTCAATTCCTTTTGATTTCTGCACCTTTCACCCTATCTTCGCCAACCGGTTTCAACCGGGATAAACAATTATTTCTTAACGCTGTTAAATTTCTATTTATGTCAGCCAAAATTCGTCTTCAAAGACATGGGTCTAAAAAAAGACCATTCTACTTCATCGTTATTGCCGATTCCAGGGCACCCCGCGATGGTAAATTCATTCAAAAATTAGGTACTTACAATCCACTGACTGTTCCGGCTACGATTCAACTCGATCGCCAGAAAGCATTGGAATGGCTCAATAAAGGTGCGATGCCTACCGATACGGTTCGTCGTATCCTGAGTTTCAAAGGTGTTTTGTACCTGAAACATTTACTCAGAGGTGTTAGCCTTGGGTTATTTGATGAAGCTACCGCCATGGAAAAATTCACTGCCTGGACGGTAGAACATGAAGCGAAAAACAAAAAAAGACAGGAAGAAGCCAGGCGCAACAGAAGAACAAGAAGACCAATGCCCGGCAAAAAAGCTGCACCTGCAGCAGAAGCAAAACCTGAACCGGCTCCCGAAGCTGCTCCTGAAGCAACTGAAGAACCCAAAGCCGCTGATGATGATGCTACTGCAAAAACTGATGTTGCAGATGATGCCAATAAAGACGCTTAAGTCTTTTACATTGAAAATATCCTGTTCATCATTTTGAAAAAATTCAAAACCCATGATTTTATTTCATGGGTTTTTTATGCAACAATATTGGCAAATTCAATGCTGCTAAGCCATTAAAAAAGCATTTCTATTTGATTACATTTACGTATGGCCGAATATTTTAAATCAGGAAAAATTGTCGCAGTCCACGGACTCAAAGGCGAAGTTGTTATCAAACATGAATTAGGCAAAACAACTGACTTCAATAAAATAACTGCCTTATTTCTCGAAGACAAAAACAAAACTTTTATCCCATATTTTATTGAAGCTGCCAAAACCAAATCAACCCACGAAGTTTTCCTGAAATTCGAATCCATCGACAGCCGCGAATCTGCATTGCCTTTAACCGCCAAAACTATCTGGCTTCCTGAAAAAGATTTTAAACAATTGGCCGACAAACAAGCACCGGCCAATTTGCTGGGTTACCAGGTTATTGAAAATAACCAACCACTGGGGCTTATCCGGGAAATTATAGAACAACCACACCAATTGCTTTGCCTGCTTATCATTCGTGAAAAAGAAGTATTGATACCACTTCATGAAGAAACTATTTTGTCTATCAATCACACTAAGAAAGAAATTCAAGTAACCTTGCCGGAAGGCTTATTAAATATTTACCTGACGTAATTTTTTTGGCAATAGCCCTCTTGGATTTTGTAATTGTAACTTTACAATACATGTCATCGGCAGCAAAACATATTGCACATTTTGATTTGGATTCGTTTTTTGTTTCGGTAGAAATTCTCAACAATCCTTCATTACGAGGCCAACCGGTTTTGGTAGGTGGCTATGAACGGGGCGTTGTAGCTGCTTGCAGTTACGAAGCCCGAAAATTTGGTATTCATTCTGCTATGCCCATGAAAAAAGCCATGCAGCTTTGTCCGCAAGCAATTATTACCAACGCCAGCCGAAGCCAATACAGTAAATATTCGAGATGGGTGACTGATATCATTGCCGAGTCTGTTCCACAATTTGAAAAAGCCAGTATTGATGAATTTTATATTGACCTGAGCGGCTTAGATAAATATTTTGGCGTCAGCCGATTTGCCAAAGAATTAAGAGAAAACATCCGCATCAAAACCGGCTTGCCCATTTCCTGTGGGCTTTCTTCTGCAAAATTTATCAGTAAAATGGCTACCAATGAAGCCAAACCCAATGGATTTTTAGAAATACCACACGGAAAAGAAAAAGAATTTTTATGGCCGATGGCAGTTGAAAAATTAAATGGTGTTGGAAAGCAAACCACAAAAATTTTGAAAAGCTATGGCATTTATACTTTGAAAGATGTGGCACATACTCCAGTTGAATTATTAGAAAAATATATTGGCAAATGGGGACATTCACTCTGGAAAAAAGCACATGGTATTGGCAGTGCCGTTATTGCCACCGATTGGGAACAAAAAAGTATGAGCCATGAAAACACTTTTCATACCGATTATAAAGACCTTCAAATGCTGCACAAAGAACTGGTACGCCTAACCGAAAAAACTGCTCAAAACCTGCGTGATGATGAAAAACTAACCGGTTGTATCGCTGTCAAAATTCGCTATGCCGATTTTGAAACGATTACCAAACAGGAAACTATCGATTATACGGCACTGGATGATGTATTAATGGCCCACGCCAAAAACCTGTTTGATAAAGCCTGGGAAAAAGGAAGACCGGTTCGTTTGGTAGGTGTCAGGTTCAGCCAATTGATTCCATTTACGATGCAAATGAGTTTATTCGAAAATAGCAGTGGTAAAATTCATTTATACAAAGCCGTGGATACAATCAAACAGCGATTTGGTAATAAAATCCTCACGAAAGCGGTGAATACAAAACCTCATGAAGGAAAAAAGTAATACTGAGTGCTTATCTTCGCCAGAATTATTTTTTAAACATTTTGCAGAAGGCGAAATGTATTGTCATTAAATACAGTAATACTATGTCACAAAATTGGAAAGATTACCAGGAAAAAAATAAAGAACGTTTTTTAAATGAGATGATGGATTTATTACGCATTCCTTCGGTGAGTGCAAAATCTGAACACAAAGCCGATATGCAAAAATGTGCCGATGCCGTAGCCAAAAGTTTATTGGATGCCGGCTGCGATAAAGCATCTGTCATGCCAACAGCAGGCCATCCTGCAGTTTATGGTGAAAAAATAATTGACCCAAAGAAACCCACTGTATTGATATATGGACATTATGATGTGCAACCGGCAGAACCTTTAGAACTTTGGCACAGCGGCCCTTTTGAACCGGTCATTAAAGACGGAAAAGTTTTCGCCCGTGGCTCTGCAGATGACAAGGGACAGTTTTATATGCATGTAAAGGCATTGGAAATAATGGCGCAGACAAATACCTTAACAACGAATGTGAAATTTTTAATTGAAGGCGAAGAAGAAGTAGGTTCACCCAGTTTGGGAAAATTTGTTGCCGACAATAAAGAATTATTACAATGCGATGTAATCCTGATTAGCGATAGTGCTTTGTTGAGTTTAGAAAACCCATCACTGGATGTAGGCATGAGAGGATTAAGTTACATCCAGGTAGAAGTGACCGGTGCTGATCATGATTTGCACAGTGGAACCTACGGCGGTGCCGTTGCCAATCCTATTACCATCCTGGCTAAAATGATTGCCGATTGTCATGATGAAAATAACCACATTACCATTCCCGGATTTTATGACGATGTGCTTGAGGCAAGTGCAGCTGAAAGAGAATTGTTGAACAAAGCTCCCTTCAATGAAGAGGAATATAAAAAAGAACTTGGCATTGAAAATCTCTGGGGCGAAAAAGGATATACCACTTATGAAAGAACCGGCATACGGCCTACTTTGGAATTGAATGGTATTTGGGGTGGCTATATCGGCGAAGGCGCCAAAACTGTTTTACCTTCCAAAGCTTACGCAAAAATTTCAGCCCGTTTGGTTCCTAACCAATCCTCCGAAAAAATTACTGCAATGTTGTTGAAACATTTTCAATCTGTAGCACCGGATTGCGTCAGTGTATCAGTACAGGCATTACACGGTGGCGAAGCCTATTTAACACCTATCGATAGCAAAGGTTATAAAGCAGCTTCCAAAGCTATTGAAACTACTTTCGGTAAAAAACCGATTCCGGTAAGAGGTGGTGGCAGTATCCCCATTTGTACTATCCTCGAAAAAGAACTGGGAGTAAAAATTATTTTTATGGGCTTTGGACTTGATAATGACAACTTACACAGCCCAAATGAAAAATTTAATATTGAAAATTATTACAAAGGCATAGAAACAATTCCTTATTTCCATAAATATTTCTCCCAATCATAATCAATATTTTTTTTCAATAAAGAAAAACCTGTTTAAATACTACAAACAGGTTTTTTTATACCCAAAACAGGGTATGTTTAAAAACATAAAAAAAAGTACATTTCCTAAAATTTTATACCATGAAATGGATAATCGCATTGCTTTTATTGCCTTTTACTGTAACAGCGCAAATCAATTCACAGTTTACTGTTGCGGCGCATATTTTCCACGACAAATTTGAATATAGTGGAAGTGGGTTATTTGGTTTTATCGATAATGGCCAACTTGGATATATGGATAAAAATCAAAAAATTATTATACCAACTTCTTCCGAAATAGGAAAAGGAAAGTATGGCAATATTCCCAAATTCAATAATGGTTATGGTATTTTCAAAAAAGAAGATAAATACGGCCTGGTAGATAAAACAGGCAAGACCGTCATTCCGTATGAGTATAACTCAATATCATTTTTTCCGACCGCCAATTATATTGCGATTGTAAGTAAAAAAGAGGGTACGAAATCAAATTATGGCGTCGTTTCTATTCACAACAAAACCATTGTACCACTAACGTATGATATGATTTCAGTTTCCGGCTCCTACATTATTGTAAAAAAAGATGGTTTGTATGGTGTAAAAGATATAACCGGCAAAGACCTATTGCCTATTGAGTATAAAGTTCTTTATGTATATCCTGAAGATAAAGTTGCCAAAGTAAAAAAAGATGATGACTATGGATTTATAGATTTGAATGGCAACTGGCTTTTCAAGAAATCGAGTGCCGTGTATGATTTATATAGTTGCAACCAAGGCTTGATACTTTGTAAGGTCAATAACAAATTCGGTTATTTGAATTTAAAAGGCGAAGAAGTGATTGCCACTCAATACGACAGAGCTGGCGATTTCGATGAAACCGGCATGGCCAAAGTGGGTTATTATAATGGAAATACCAATTACATCACACGGTATGGATACATCAATAAACAAGGAAAAGTTATCATTCCAATTGAATATAAAAATCTTTCTTATTTTAAAAACGGCTATGCATTTGCACAAGACCCAACGACAAATCGCTATGGTTACCTGGATACAAAAGGAAATTGGCTACTGAAACCAATATATATTTTCACTTCGAGTTTGTTCGATAATTACGGCGGCACCTGGGTAAAAATGACCGATAACAAATATCATTACATTGATAAAAAAGGGAAAGATTATGGCACATTAGATGAAAGCGGTTCGTCTCCACAGAGTTTCACTGATGAGTATGCGGTTTATTCAGATGAAACAAGGCCTTACACACTGATCGACAGCAAAGGAAAAACTGTAAAAATCATTGATGATTGCAAAAATATTTATTCATTCTCCGGAGGGTTGGCCGGTTATCAATCAAAAGAAAATGATTTATACGGGTTTGTAGATATGAAAGGCAATAAAATCGGTAAAGCGGAATATACCGGATTCAATGGTTTTCAAAATGGATTTTCCCGGGTGATAAAAAAAATAAATGGAGCATCTAAAAGTGGATATATTGATACCAAGGGAAAAATAATTATTCCATTTATTTACGATGTAGCCACTAGTTTCGAGGATGGATGGGCAGTTGTGTCTAAAGACAGTCAATTTTATTTTGTAGATCCCTCCGGGAATGAAAAACCCACGCCTCGTAAATACGATAAATTAGTAGCTTTTCGTTCCGGTTTTGCTATGGGTACTATAGAAGATAGTTCAAAGAAAAATACATATTATTATATCAATAAAAACCTGAAGGAAGCATTTTCTATTGAAGCCAAACAAGGTTATAATTTTCAGGAAAATATTGCGGTAATCAATAGAACCGGAGTGTATGAATTGATGGATACCAAAGGAAATCCTTATAAAGAATTAACTGATATTGAAGTTGTAAAATTTCCTAAAGAAGGTTTGTTGGGCGTACGAAAAGATAAAAAATGGGGCTTCATCGATAAAACAGGAAAGCAAGTAGTTCCTTTTTTATATGAAGATTGCGATTCTTATGTTGGCAATTATGCTAAAATAAAACAGGATGATAAATGGGGGATTATTGATAAGACAGGAAAAGTAATTATAGCTCCCAAATATGATAATATAGTACCAAGCGAAGAAGGAATTTTTATTTATTATCAAGATAGTTACTATGGCATCATTGACAAAAACGGAAAAATTATTTCATCACCTAATTATTATCCATTAACACCATTTTATAAAGGCGTTGCTATTGGGAAAGAAAAAAAATCATTTGTCATAATACATTCGCCACTGGCAAAATAAATATTAAATCACTCCAAACAGAGGCTTTGTATATTTGATTTATGCCTACTGATGAAAAAATAAGAGTTGATAAATTTCTTTGGGCCATCCGTATTTTTAAAACAAGGACTTTGGCCACCAATGCTTGTCATACCGGCAAAATAAAATGGAAAGGAAAAGCGACGAAAGCATCGCATTTTGTTCACATTGGAGATGAATATGAAATTAAAACCGAATCAACTGTACGGCATATCCGTGTAACCGGTTTATTAGAAAAAAGAGTGGCTGCACAACTCGCTGTTCAATATTATATCGATTGCACACCTGCCGCTAAACAACAATCAATTACTTATAAAGCTTCCAGTTTCTATACCGGCAAAAGAGCCAGTAAAAAAGGTCGTCCCACCAAAAAAGACAGAAGAGACCTGGACAATTTGATGGGAATTGAATAAAAAACAATCTTCTTTTTAAAAGTTAACTGACAGAAATCATTTTTTGAACTGTGGTATATCATTCGATACAACCGGCCTTCCTTTTATTTTCGACGTTAAATTGAGAAAATTGGGTTTTCGATAATTTGATGTAAGGCGAATAAATCTCAAGCCTTGCCAGAAGATAATTATTAAAACCACATTTATACATGAGAAAATGAATCCTAATAGCACAATCATGCGATTAAAAATTGCTCCAAATAGATATATCAGTGAAGTACAAAAAGAATTCAATGCAGAGTTTCCGTATTTGAAGCTTAGTTTCTTTGGGCAAAATTCTAATTCATCTCATCGCTTTTCTTCTCATCAAATGATAACCGGTGATAAAAAACTGGGCGATAGTTTCAAAAAATTATCAGCTAACATTGTCCAAATTGAAGAAAACATGAAAGTAAAAGAAGTCGAAAAAGTTTTCAAGGATAAATGCAATTTGCACGTCAAGATTTTTCGCAAATCCGGGAATCTTTGGCTCGAAACAACTATGACAGATAATTGGTCGCTGCTACAACAAAATAACCACGGCCGTGAAATATCTTCGGCCCAGCAAGACGATTGACGTATTTCAGTCTATTAGTTTAATACAATAAGTTTTTCAATTTCTCCGCATCAATAATTGAAATTTTACCTTCTTTGATGGCAATTAATTTTTCCGATTTGAAATCACTCAATGTCCTGATGAGCGATTCAGTAGCCGTACCCACATAATGGGCAAAATCTTCTCTCGAAATGACCAAAGGTTTATCCGGTTGTTCGCTATTAAATTTAGCTTGTATAGCTACCAGGGCTTTGGCTACTCTTTTGCGCAACGAACTATAAGCAAGATTCAATAAACGATCTTCTTTTTCTTTTACATTCTGTGTGATGATTTTGATAAACTTCGTGGCAACGTCCATGTTACCATACATCATTTGTAAAAAATCATCTTTGGGAATTTGCATAATTTCTGCATCTTCCATTACAATGGCAGAATCGTCATAGTTTTTATCTTCTATCAACGCCGGGTAACCGATAAAATCTCCACTGGTAAATAAGTCGGTAATATAATCTTTCCCATCTTCATGGGTTTTGAAAGCTTTTACTTTTCCCTTAACAAGGTAATACAAATACCTTGGCCTTTTTGACTCCTGGTACAAGGTTTGTTTTTTGGCAAAATTTTCAATATCGTATTGGTCGGCCAATTGTTTAATCAATCCGACACTTTTTACATCTTTGATAAACGCATTTATTCCTTCGTGTGATGCCGTGTATTGGTTATTCAATACAGCGGCTTTTTTTAATCTTACTTCAATGGCATTTAATAATTCTATATCATCGAAAGGTTTGGTAATATAATCATCGGCACCCATTTCCATTCCTTTTCTAAAATCACTTCTTTCTGTTTTGGCTGTCAAAAAAACAAATGGTATATTTTCTGTTGCTTCTTTCTTACGCAATAAATGCAATACGCCAAAACCATCCAATTCGGGCATCATAATATCGCAAACAATCAGGTCGGGAGATTCCTGTAACGCCAACTCCACTCCTTCTTTTCCGTTTTCGGCTGTAAATGTTTTATAACCTGCCAGCGACAATATTTCAGCTGTATTATCCCTGATATCGGGGTTATCATCAATGACTAATATCGACTTCATTGGTATCTTTTTTAAGTGGAATTGTAAAAGTAACCTTTGTTCCTTTATTTAATACACTTTCTACAGAAACATCGCCTTTCATTATGTTAAGGTATCGTTTCACTATGTGCAATCCAAGGCCAGTACCCTGAATATTATTGACATTATCGGCACGGAAAAAACTGGAAAATAGATGTTGTTGGTCTTTTTCCGGAATACCGATGCCTTCGTCTTTAACAGAAAACTTTCCCATACCATTTTCTTTTTTCCCGATGAGTGTAACTACATCATTTTCGGCAGAAAATTTAACGGCATTGCTGACCAGGTTAATAATAATATTTCTGAAAAGTTTTACATCTGTTTCACCATCAAAATTTTCTACTTGCGCAAGGTCAATTCTTTGTCCTTTCTTTAAAATGGCTGATAATTCTTCAATGGTTTCTGTAATGAGTGTTTTAAAATTCGTTGGCTCATACACCATACCGATTTTACCTTCATTGAATTTGCCCAGTGATAAAAAATCTTCCAGAATTTCATTCAAATTATTTACAGCACTTTTGATACGCATAATATGTCGATCTCTTTTATCCTGTTCCTCGCTCTTTTTATATTTCGATAATAAAGAGGCTGAAGATAAAACGGTAGTTAATGGCGTTCTGAATTCATGTGAAGCCATCGATACAAAGCGGCTTTTAATTTCATTTAATTGACGTTCTTTATCCAACGCATCACTAAGTTCCTGCTGCGATTGTTCGAGGCGTTGCAATGCTTCTTTCAATATCAATGTTCGTTCTTCTACTTTTTTTTCCAGTTGTGTATTTAACTGGGTTACTTTTTGTGTAATTTTTTCCAGCGCTGCTTTTTGATGCAATAAATCTTTTTCTATTTTTTTTCTTTCTGTGATATCAACGATAAAAGCAATTACAAACATTTTACCTTTTAAAGTATAATGGCACAAACTCACTTCTACTGGCAGGTCGGTTCCGTCTTTTCTTTTGCCATATAGATCGAGGCCTTTGCCCATAGGCCGGTTGGCTGGTTTTTTATAAAACCCTTTGCGTAATCCCTGATGGTTTTTTTGAAATTTTTGAGGCACTAGTATTTCAATCGATTGCTGCAACAGTTCATCACCGGTATAGCCAAACATTGTTTCCAATGCCGGATTTGTCAGCAATATTTTACCGGTTTGGTCGGTCAGAATGATTCCTTCCGTAGCATTTTCAAACAAGGAGGTCATGTGTACCGAATCCAACATACGAATGCAGTTATTTATAAGTGATTGTAAAACCGCAAGATAAGATTTCTGCTACTATTTATTGCGTTGGTCAACCGCCAATTGACTGATTTATATCATTTGATTTTTGATAACAGTCATATAGTTATAACCTATACGAAAATACATTTGCGAAATAAGTAAAACCTTATTATTTTTTAAAGCCCTAATGTAAATATTTTATAAAAATTAAAACGTTCATCATGAAACCGAATCAATTTAAAAAACTGCCTGTTTTCCTGTTTACATTTATAGCTTTTTTGTTGATTGAAAGTTGTAAACCAAAAAACACAAATGTAGCAGCCTCCGGCGATGCTTCGAAAACCTACATTGCTCCCGGACAATACGACGAATTCTACAATTTCGTTTCCGGTGGCTTTAGTGGCCACATATCTGTGTATGGCATTCCATCCGGACGGTTATTCAGAATTATTCCTGTATTTTCTGTTGATGCAGAAAGAGGTTGGGGATTTAGTGAAGAAACCAAACCTATGTTGAATACTTCGCATGGATTTATTCCCTGGGACGACGCCCATCACCCCGAACTTTCTCAAACCAATGGCGAAGTAGATGGTCGCTGGGTTTTCATCAATGGTAATAACACACCACGTATTGCCCGTATCGATTTAAAAACTTTTAAAACAGCAGAGATTATTGAAATTCCGAATAGTGCCGGTAATCACTCTTCTGCTTTTGTTACGCAAAACACAGAATATGTAGTAGCCGGAACCCGTTTCAGTATTCCGCTGGACGATGACAACGGTGATGTGCCTATTGACAGTTACAAAAAGAATTTCAGAGGAACGGTAAGTTTTATAAAAGTTGATTCTTCGAATGGCCGTATGAATTTGTCTTTTCAAATCAGAACTCCCGGATTGGATTTCGACTTAAGCCATGCAGGAAAAGGTAAAAGTCATGGTTGGTTTTTCTTCTCCTGTTATAATTCTGAACAAGCCAATACTTTATTAGAAGTGAACGCTTCTCAAAGAGATAAAGATTTTATTATGGCAGTTAACTGGAAAAAGGCAGAAGAATATATACGTCAGGGCAAAGGAAAAAAACAAGCTGTGCGGTATGCACATAATGTATATAATGATGAAACACATAGTGCCACTTCAAAAATAGAAACAGAAGTATTGGTACTCGATTCGAAAGATCTGGCTAATATGGTGTACCTGATTCCATGTCCCAAATCTCCTCACGGATGTGACGTAGATCCAACCGGCGAATATATTGTGGGTAGTGGAAAATTAGCTGCATTATTGCCTGTATTTTCATTCGATAAAATTCAAAAAGCCATTGCAGCCAAAACTTTTGATGGTGATGTAGATGGCATTCCTGTTATCAAATATGAAGCAGCATTGTATGGTGAAGTAGAAAAACCCGGACTTGGACCGTTGCATACTGAATTTGATCAGAATGGAAACGCTTATACTTCCATGTTTGTATCATCAGAAATAGTGAAGTGGAATGTAAAAGACTTAAAAGTACTCGACCGTGTACCGACATATTATTCTATTGGTCACTTATCAGTACCGGGTGGCGATAGTCGTAAACCATTCGGCAAATATGTAATTGCATATAACAAAATTACAAAAGACAGGTATTTACCAACAGGGCCTGAACTGGCACATAGTGCCCAGCTCTATGATATCAGTGGTAAAAAAATGAAACTCTTATTGGATTTTCCTACTGTAGGCGAACCACACTATGCACAAGCAGCCCCGGCCAGCCTGATTAAAGGTAACTCAGTTAAATTTTTTAAACTGGAAGAAAACAAGCATCCTTATGTTGCCAAAGGTGAAGGTGCTGTAAAAATTATTAGAGAAGGAAATAAAGTTCACATTATGATGACCAGTATTCGATCCCATTTTAACCCGGATAATATTGAAGGAATAAAAGTAGGCGACGAGGTGTATTTCCATGTTACTAACCTCGAACAGGATTGGGATGTACCACATGGTTTTGCAATCAAAGGTGCACTAAATGCCGAACTTCTAATTATGCCCGGCGAAACACAAACTTTAAAATGGTTGCCGACAAAACCCGGTATAATACCTTTTTATTGTACAGACTTTTGTTCAGCACTTCACCAGGAAATGCAGGGATATATAAGAGTATCACCGGCTGGTAGTAATGTGCCATTGAAGTATGGTACCGGTGTAAAACCGAATCCCGGCCAGGAAAAATAATTTTTCAAAGAAGATGTAAAACAATCACTCATGAAAAATAAATTAAGCACCACTTCAAGAATATTAATTGCTTTTGCAAGTGGTGCTTTAATTGCCGTCTTTTTGTTGCCTGCCTGGCGTATCGATTTATTTGCGCCACAATATCCCGAAGGGCTCACAATGAATATTTGGATTAACAAGCTTTCCGGCGATGTAGAAATCATCAATGGCCTGAACCATTATATAGGTATGAAACATATTTCAGCTGATATGTTTCCGGAATTTAAATACATGAGTTATGTTGTATTTTTCTTTATGGCTTTAGGTATGAGTGCAGCTATCACAGGTAGAAAAAAGCTCCTACTGGCTTACATAGTAGCTACAATTATTGGAGGCCTACTTGTCATTTATGATTTGTACAAATGGGGTTATGATTACGGTCACAATTTGAATCCCAATGCAGCTATCAGGGTGCCGGGGCTTTCTTATCAGCCTCCTGTTTTGGGTCATAAGCGATTACTCAATTTTGATGCGTATTCTTATCCGGATGCCGCAGGCTGGATTGTATTTGGTGCCGGAGCACTGGTCATTATGGTTTGGCTTGTAGAATGGTTGATCAACAGAAAAAGAAATAAACGACTTAAAACCTATTAAAATGAAATCAATTCAAATAATTATTAGTTTTTTCATCACAAGTTTTTTCCTTGTCGCTTGTACAGCACAACCTAAACCGTTTGTACTGGGTCAGGACAATTGCGATTTCTGTAAAATGAGTATTGCCGATTTAAAATTCGGTGGCGAAATCATTACCCATAAAGCAAAGGTCTATAAATTTGATGATTTGCATTGCATGGTTGCTTTTCTCAATTCAGGCAAGCTTGATGAAAAAGAGATTAAAAGAACATTGACCATCAATTTTCAACAGCCGAATAATTTTATCGACGTTAAAAACGCTTGGTTTTTACAAAGTAAAGCAATTCACAGCCCGATGGGTAGCCACACTGCCGGTTATGCGTCAAAAAAAGTGGCCACAGAACAAGCCGGCAAAACAGAAGGAGTCATATTTAACTGGAAAGATTTATATCAAAATCTTAGTCAATAATGCGTTTTCTCATTTTAGTCATATTCGTATTTATGCAGCTTCATGCATTCTCGACTACCATTATCGTGGGGCAGCAAAAAGCTGTGAAAAGTATAAAAAAAGGAATAGAATTGGCAAAAGATGGAGACACCGTAAAAGTAATGCCGGGAGTGTATAAAGAAGGAAGCATTATTGTGAAAAAATCAATCACACTAATCGGTATCCATTTTCCGGTGATTGATGGAGAAAGCAAAGTAGAAAACATGCTTATCAGTGGGCGGCAGATTTCTATCAGTGGATTTCATTTTATCAATTCAAAACATTCCAGCTATATCGACTACTCCGCCATTAACATTATTGATGCTACAAAAATAAATATTAGCAATAATAAAATTACAGACGCACATTTTGCGATTCATGTTTCTAATAGTACACATTGTACCATCGACAGAAATAGTATAACCGGACATGCTACAATTACACAAAGTGCTGGTAACGGTATTCATATTTGGAAATCGGCGAACATACTTGTTACCAACAATAGCATAACCGGGCATCGGGATGGTATTTATTTTGAATTTGTGACCCATTCGGATATCCGCAATAATAAAAGCATCAATAACATCCGCTATGGTTTACATTTCATGTTTTCGCATTATAACCACTATGCCTATAACCTTTTCAAAAATAACGGAGCCGGTGTAGCAGTTATGTACACACATCATGTAAGTATGGAAAACAATATTTTCACACAAAACTGGGGTGCTTCGTCTTACGGTATTTTACTCAAAGACATTACTGACAGTAAAATCATTAATAATCAATTCCTATCCAATACAACCGGTATTTTGATGGAAGGATGTAACAGGATTGATGTTAAACGTAATTCTTTCAATCACAATGGCTGGGCTATGAAAGTGCAAGCCAATTGCGAAAACAATGTTATTTCCACAAATAATTTCAAAAACAACACTTTCGATATTGCCACTAATGGCACTTCTGTCATGAGTAGCTTTGACCACAATTACTGGGATAAATATGAAGGCTACGACCTTAATAAAGATGGCATTGGTGATGTAGCTTATCATCCTGTTAGTTTATATTCAATGGTAATAGAAAAAAACCCCAGCGCCTTGTTTCTTCTAAGAAGTTTCCTGGTTACATTATTAGATAAAGTAGAAAAAACAATGCCCGCAATTACACCGGTGGAACTTGTCGATAAAAAACCAACAATGAAACCCTTTCAACTATGATACGTATCAACCATTTAAATAAAAAATTCAAAAAGCTCATTGCTTTAAATAATATCACTGTTCAATTTGATGAAGGGCAGGTTGTCTCATTAATTGGACCAAATGGTTCAGGAAAAACTACATTAATCAAAACAATTCTGGGCCTTGTAAAACCCGATAGCGGTCAGATATATTTTCGTGACAAAAATATAAAACAAGAAGGCTTTACTTACAGAAATGAAATTGGCTATATGCCACAGATAGGACGCTATCCCGAAAATATGACAATTGGCCAATTATTCAGCTTGCTCAAAAATATTCGTAATAAAGACGAAAATTCACTGGACTATGATTTATTAAAACAATATAATCTTGTGTCCATGTATGATAAACCAATGCGAACTTTATCGGGTGGTACTCGACAAAAAGTAAGTGCTGCCATTGCTTTTCTATTTCGTCCTCCGGTACTCATTTTAGATGAACCCACCGCAGGTTTAGATCCTTTATCGTCAGAAGTTCTGAAAGAAAAAATTCTGCAAACAAAAAAAGAAGGTACACTCATTTTAATCTCTTCACATATTTTGAGTGATTTAGATGATTTGACTACCGACGTTATGTATTTACAAGACGGCAAAATGAAATTTTTCAAAAACCTGGCCACCATACAAGAAGATACCGGAGAAATAAAATTGGGCAAAGCCATTGCTCGTTTAATGAAAGGTGAAGATCCGGCCGCTAATATGATTTCAGAAATATTAAAAACTAATCGGTAAGACATGATTAAGCTATCAAAATACGTTTTGTACAACATCCTGAAAAGCAAAATTATCATTGCCTATACTTTGTTTCTTTTTATCGTTGCTACAGGATTATTTCAAATGGAAGCCAATAGCAGTAAAGCCATTTTAAGTTTGTTAAATATCATTCTCATTGTACTACCATTGGTAAGTTTAATTTTTACAACAATCCACTACTACAATTCCTATGAGTTTATCGAATTGATGCTTTCGCAACCCCTCAGTAGAAAAAGAGTATTGCTCAGTGAATTTTCAGGTGTATGTTTTTCTTTGGTTATGGCTTTTTGTATTGGTGTAGGCATTCCGGTTTTACTTTTTGCCACCGATGTTTCAATCGGCATTTCGCTGATATTAATTGGTATTTTTTTATCAATTATTTTTACCTCATTTGCATTTTATACGTCGGTAAATGCTCGTGATAAAGCAAGAGGCATTGGTACTGCATTGTTACTTTGGTTCTATTTTACACTAATTTACGATGGTATCATACTGCTCATTTTATTTACTTTCAGTGATTATCCTTTGGAAAATTTTACACTCGTTATGGCAGCACTCAATCCCATTGATTTAGGTAGAATTTTCATCATGTTAAAAATGGATTCCAGTGCGATGATGGGTTATACCGGTGCCCTATTCAAAGATTTCTTTGGCAGTAGTTCCGGCATGGCATTTACTTTTGGATGCATGATTTTATGGGCTGCCGTACCGCTACTACTGGCCTTACGGAAATTCAGAAAAAAAGATTTATAAAAAATAAATACTTGACCCAATGGAAGATTTTTCAAATTTGACTTTGGCAGAAATTGTCAATAAAAATTTTCTTGCAGCAACAGTTTTTGAGAAATACAATCTTGATTTTTGTTGTCGTGGCAATCGCCAGTTGAAGGAGGTATGCATGACAAACAATCTACCATTAGAAACAATAATTGAAGAATTAAAAATCATTGGTCAATCCAACAATTCAGACCTTGCGTATGAGCAATTAAGCTTCACACAGCTGGCAGATTATATTGTACTGACTCATCATGAATATATCAAAAATGCTATGCCGGTTTTGTATCGCTACTTATTAAAAGTCGCTACCAAGCATGCCGCCATTTTTCCTGAACTGAAAAAAATATTCCAAATATTCGTCGCCATCAAAAAAGAAATGGAAATACATTTACATCAGGAAGAAACGGTACTATTTCCCGGTATAAAAAAATTAGAAGCATCGCCACCCGGCGAAAAAAATAATGCAGTTGCTGATGATTCTTTTCTGGAAACACCCATTCACTTATTGGAAGAAGAGCATAATCATGCCGAAAATTTCTTTGAAGAAATAAAAGAATTAACGAATAACTATTCGCCGCTATCTACTGCTTGTACGATGCATAAACTCTGCTTTTCCATGTTGCAGAGTTTCGAAAAAGATTTAGAGCAACATACTCATTTAGAGAACAATATCCTGTTTCCAAAAGCTCTCAAATTATTGGGATTATCCCATTCCGGTTAATATTCGCAACCATTACTAACCCCACTTGCCTTGAAAGAGCCGTTTTTCTAAATGGCTCTTTCTTTATTCGAAAAAGCCCGTTTTTATATGACTAAAATCATATTTCCTCCCTTTTAGAAATCATACACAAACTTACTATTGGCAGATACATTTGCCTCGAAATTAAAATGCAACCAACATGAAATCACCCGACGAAAAGAAATTCTTTCCCAAAGGAGCTATCGCTTTCTTTATTCTCTTAGTCATTCTTACACTGGTATTTTTTTACAGCATCTATTTCTTAATGATCAGCAGAGCCTAAAACAAAAAATATGAAAATTGATAAAATAGAGAAACGGGTTATTATTACTGCCATGTGCATGATGGGGTTATTTGTTTTTTCGCTTTTATATGCCAAAACCAAATACAAATCTAACGTACCGGAATGCTTGCCTTATGACAAGGCATATACCAATCCAAAAATTAATCAGATAGACGATAAAACTTACCAGGTTTTTTCAGTAGCATCTATGTGGAAATTCGAACCGGCCGAAATTTATATCCCTGTAGGCAGCGAAGTAGATTTTTACCTCACTTCTAAAGACGTAGTTCATGGATTTAACATTGCTGAAAAAGATGTAAACATGATGGCCGTTTCAGGTGCCATTAATAAAACAACTGTCAAATTTGAAAAACCGGGTGTGTACAATATTGTTTGTCATGAATACTGTGGTGTAGGACATCAGAATATGCATGCACAAGTCATTGTAAATTATCCCAAAGCCAAATAATCGAAAACCGAGCTATTATGCAAGTATCAAAATCATTTAAAAAGGTTATATTTTTAGAACTGGCTATTCCTGTTGCCCTGCTTATACTCGGCATTTATCATGGATTAATGCAAACCATCTATCGGTCGGGTGCAATACAGCAAACTTCATTTGCCAAATTGGATTACTACCAGGGCCTCACTTTACATGGTGTCATTAATGCACTCGTTTTAACTACTTTTTTTGCCGTGGCTTTTGGCCATGTTACCATTACATATTATTTCAAAAAAGAAACGAATAAGCGATTGATGTGGCTGAGCTTTTGGCTCATGTTGTCCGGCGTTGTTTTAGCAGCCTGGGCTATGCTGGCAGGCAAGGCCTCCGTATTATATACTTTCTATCCACCATTGAAAGCACATCCGTTTTTTTATCTCGGTGCTGCTTTATTAATTGTCGGCTCCTGGATTCCATTATATGATTGGACAAGAATGTATTTGAAATGGAAAAAAGAAAACCCTACCACAAAAACACCATTAGCTGTATTAGGCACTTTAATCAATTTCATCATTTGGTTTGTGTGTACTTTGGCTGTTGCTTACGAAGTGTTGGTATTATTAATTCCCTGGTCAATGGGATGGACCAAAACTGTCAACGTAAACCTGGCCCGGACTTTATTCTGGTTCTTTGGACATGCACTGGTGTACTTCTGGTTACTGCCGGCGTATATCATGTTTTATACCATTTTACCAAAAATTGCCGGTGGCAAATTATATTCTGACCTCGCCGGAAGAATTACCTTATTCCTGTTTTTAATTTTTTCAATTCCGGTGGGTGTACATCACCAATATAGTGACCCAACCATAACACAAGGTGTAAAATTCTTTTCGGGCTTATTGACATACGGTGTTGCTATTCCAAGTTTTATTACGGCATTTACCATTGCGGCATCTCTCGAATATGCAGGCAGAAAAAACGGGGGAAAAGGTTTGTTCGGATGGATGGTAAAATTGCCCTGGTTCGATGAAAAAAATTATTTGTTCTCCTACTTTATTTGTGGTTTAATTCTTTTTGTCTTCGGTGGTGTAACCGGTATTGTCAATGCCTCTTATTCTTTAAACAAAGTGATTCACAATACTGCCTGGCTACCCGGACATTTTCACATGACTGTTGCCGGCCCGGTATTTCTCGCCATTGTAGGAATGAGTTTATATCTCTATGCAAAAATGAGTGGAAAAAAAATTATGTGGCCAAAATTAAATACCATCATTCCTTATTTATGGGTAACCGGTATGTTGATTTTTTCATTCGGCATGAGTTGGGGTGGATTGAGAGGCGAACCTCGTCGTACAAATCTTGGTATGACATATTTAAATCCCGATAGTGAATTATTCAGAAGCGATTGGGTACCCACTACCATGCTGGCCATGCTGGGCGGTGTCATTATGTTTATAGCCGGTATGTTATTCATCATCATTTTCTTCGGAACAATTTTCAGGAAAAAAACAAATGAAAGTGTTCTTGAAATTCCCGTGAGTGAAGCCTACCACGATGAAAAAAGAACGCCACTCTTCGACAAATTAAAACCCTGGGTCATTACCATGTTTATCGTCATTCTTTTAGCCTACGTTCCGGCACTGTTGAATGTCAATAAAAACAGTGGGCCCGGAGCCCCTCGATATAATATTGATAACCCTGTTCCATTAGAAGCCAATCAATAATGAAAAAATTCTCAAATACATGGACATTTATTTTACTGGTCATTGCCTTACCGGCAGGTGCATTTGGTATTTATAATATCTATGACAACCATTTGGGTTCGCTGCCGGTTTTGGCAGAAACTGATGAGCACCCGATTGCTGATTTTTCATTAACCAACCAGGAAGGAATCACAAAAACAACTGCAGATTGGAATAATAAAATTGTCATCACAGATTTTTTCTTTACCCATTGCCCGACTGTTTGTCCTAAAATGACAAAGAGTTTACAAAAAGTACAAACTGCTTTTAAAGATGATGCAGGCATTTTAATACAATCTATTTCCATCGATCCGGAAAGAGATTCGGTGGCGCAACTAAAAAATTATATCAAAAGATTTGACATCAATACAAACAACTGGCAATTCCTGACCGGGCCAAAAAAAGATATTTATAAAATGGCTCGCAATAGTTTTCAAATCGTAGCAACCGATGGAGATGGAGGGCCACAAGATTTTATCCATAGTGAAAAACTGATATTAATTGACACAGAAAAAAGAATCCGCGGTTACTACAATGGCACCGATGCCGCTGAAGTACAACAATTGATTAGGGATATAAAAAAATTGAAAAATGAACATTAAAAAAATATTTATCTCGGTTTTTGTTTTGACATTGACTTTACAACTACAAGCCAAAACACCGGAAGAAGAAGGAAAAGCCATTTTCCAAAATCGTTGTGCGGCTTGTCATAATGTAAATAAAGTCATGACAGGCCCAGCATTGGCCGGTATAAGTGAAAGGCGCAGTATCGACTGGATTATAAAATTTGTACAATCATCACAATCCGTTATCAAAAGCGGAGACGAATCAGCCGTCAAACTTTTTAATCAGTTTAATAAGATACCAATGCCCGACCATCCGGATTTGACGGAAGAAAATATAAAAAACATTGTCGCCTATATAAAATCAGACACAAAAACAGAAGAGCCGGCAACAGCACCATTTGCCAAACCCGGTAAAAAAAGGCCTTATTACACCCCGGTAAAATTGACCAATTATTTTTTTGTCATTGGCTATCTCGCTGTTGTGTTGGCTTTGATTGCAACGTATTATTATGCAGTACAATTCAAAACTTTTAAAAAAGATGTACAGCATAAAAACGAATCCGACTGATGCGGATATTTGTTGGTTTTTGTTTCAATTTCGAACCTCCGGTTCCCCGGAGGTTCCTTTTTATTGAGTCGATGATAAAAAAACAGCTCCATGTTGCTGTTCATTATCTTTGCGTATGCATTTTGATGTTTTAACGGTTCAGCCTGAATTATTAGCCAGTCCTTTGCAACACAGTATTATGAAAAGGGCACAGGACAAAGGTTTATTAACCGTAGAAATTCACAACCTTCGAAAATGGGCCGTCAATGAATATGGCATGATCGATGATTATCAATATGGTGGTGGCGCCGGTATGGTAATGATGTGCGAACCGCTGGCCAATGCCATCGAATCGTTATCACAAACAAAAAAATACGATGAAGTTATTTTCCTGACACCCGATGGCGAAACTTTCGATCAATCCATGGCTAACCAATTATCACTCAAGGAAAATATACTTTTAATATGTGGTCATTATAAAGGGATTGATGAAAGAATCCGGGAACATTTTATTACAAAAGAAATTTCAATTGGCAGTTTTGTGTTAAGCGGAGGCGAATTGCCGGCGGCTATTTTAATTGATGCCATTGGCCGATTATTGCCCGGAGTACTCAATGATGAAACTTCTGCATTGACTGATTCATTTCAGGATAATTTATTGGCACCACCCGTTTACACAAGGCCCGAAGATTTCCGTGGCTGGAAAGTTCCGGATATACTTCTGAGTGGCAACCATAAAAAAATTGAAGACTGGCGGCAGGAAGAAGCCTTGAAAAGAACCCGTGAAAAAAGGCCCGACTTGTTAAAATAGTCAATTAATCTGTAACTATTACTGATAAACAAGCGTTTATCTATAAAACATTGAGTATTCTCAGCTATTTATACGTTGGAATAGCTTATTTTCACGCCATTAATTTTTACACCGCTATACTTTAAAAAAGTATATAGATATTATAACCAATTTGCATGAAGGTACTGACTACAGTTTCTGATCCGATATACCAAGAGCCTGAAAAATTTAGCCGCTATGAAAGGTTCTGGCTAAAGTATATCAATGATAAAAGAGATTTACCTTTTATTCATTTGTTGACGGCCATTCATATCATTGTCATTCCAATTGCTATCATTTTATACACACCTTTATTAAAAGGTTGGTATTGGTGGTTGCTCTATGCACCATATTTTTATTTCTCACAATTATATTTTAAAGGTCGCTTCGGTTTGATGTTGCACTGCATCAGTCATAGAAAATTATTTACCAAAAAAAATAATTGGTTATATCATTATGTCATCTGGTTTGTATGCCCGTTTTTTGGCCATACACCGGAAACGTATTTTGTACACCACATGGCCATGCACCATGTAGAAAATAACCAGGAAGACGATGCCAGCAGTACTTTAAAATACAGGAGAGACAGTCTTTGGGATTTTGTAAAATATGTTTTTCGATTTCTTTCCATGGGATTTATAGATACGTTTATGTATTTATTCAATCGGAAAAGAAAAAAATTATACATGCGTCTCACCTATGGCGAAATGTCTTTTTACTTGTTTTGTATCGGCATGTCCTTTGTTAATTTCAAAGCCACTTTATTCATTTTTATTATTCCTTTTGTTTTTGCCAGGATTGTTATGATGTTGGGCAATTGGGCACAACATTCTTTTATTGATAAAAAAAATCCGGAGGATAATTTTACCAGTGCTATCAATTGTATCAATACGAAATACAATAAAACCTGCTGGAATGACGGGTATCATACAGTGCACCACATACGGCCTTATTTACATTATACAGATATTCCGGTTGAATTCATGAAAATGAAAAATGAATTTGCCGAAAAGAAAACTTTCATTTTTGACGGCATTCATTATTTACATGTATTTGTTTGGTTAATGTCAAAACGATATGATAAACTGGCCGACAACCTTGTCAATATCAATAATACTTTTTCCAGCAAGGAAGAAGCCATTTTATTGATGAAAGAAAGGACCAAGAAAATTATAAAGTCGCCAGTATAAAATTGCACGGCTTTATTCTTTCATTCCAAACCTCACTACTAATTTCATTCTTTTTCTTCGGCAATGCCAATAACCGGCAATTTATCTGCATGGATTTTTTGATTCAATGCTTTTATATCTACTTGCTTTATTGACTTCAGTTTTTCTAATTGTTCGTTGATCAATACAGCTAATGCAGCATACGCCGTTTGCACTTGTTCCGATAATGGTGCAATACCGGCACTGGCGGCCCGGTAAACAGATGCCAGCTTATCATCTAACTGAATAGGATAATTCAAAACATCCTGACTGCTTTTTGCTTTTGTCTGGTGCAAGGCTTTTTCAATAGCCGACATATTTTTATTGATAGAATCAATTGAAGTTTTTATTGCTGCAGGCACATCACCGGTAATTCTTGTTGTAAAATCAGCCATTTGTTGCCGAAGATTTCTAATATCCATAATGGCTTGCATTATTTCGGAAAACTTATCCCGGACTTTAATTAAAAAATCGAATCGTTCTTTATATTCACTATTGGTCAGCTTA
This sequence comes from Chitinophagaceae bacterium, assembly GCA_020437365.1. Classification (GTDB taxonomy): domain Bacteria; phylum Bacteroidota; class Bacteroidia; order Chitinophagales; family Chitinophagaceae; genus JJ008. The sequence goes on from JAGQWM010000008.1 coordinate 50,907, forward strand.
AAATTGGGATCGCTTAAAATGGTAAATGATTTTTCAACGGAATCTTTTCCTGCAATTATTTTCACAAAATAATTACCCGGCGCCGCTTTAGGGCCGCTTACAAATCCATTCCATAAAACCAATCCATTGACTTTTTTGGCAACCGGGTATTCCATATCCCAAACAAATGTATTCATACCTTCTTGTAGATCTATTGCGTTTTTAGAAGATGAACTTGCATAAGTTTTTATTTTTTTATGTTGGTCATCCATCAAAATAATTGATAATTCCGTAGAATCAGTAAGTTGTTTTACATAAAAATTAAACAGGGAACCATTCGGCGGGTTTTCACCTTCTTTACTAAAATCATTTCTACTCCACGACCGGCCACCATGCATCAGGTAGGCGGGTTCTACATCAAATAAGAACAAATTTTTATGCAAAATATCTTTATTGCTTTGCTGCACAATCGCAAGTCCATCCAAAACATAAATACTACGGCCTTGTGTTCCGATTATCAAGTCATTATTTTTAATAGTCATATCCGTAATAGGTACGATGGGAAGATTCAATTGAAAAGATGTCCAACTGGCTCCATCATCATAAGAAATGTACATACCGTATTCGGTACCGGCATATAACAATCCGGGCCTTTTTTTATCGGCACGAATGACTCTTGTAAAATGCATGGGTGCAATGCCGGTAATGATTTTTGTCCAGGTTTTACCATAGTCTTCTGTTTTATATAAATATGGTGCAAAATCATCCAATTTATAACGAGTACCTGCAAAATAAGCCGTTCCTTTTTTGAAAGGGTCAGTTTCTACACAATTCCACATCATCCATTTAGGACAATCTTTTGGCGTTACATTTTCCCAATGGCCACCACCATCTTTACTCATATAAATCAAACCATCATCGCTACCTGTCCATAGCAAGTCTTTTTCCAATGCTGATTCAGCAGCTGTAAAAATGGTACAATAATATTCTACACTTGTATTATCCTGCGTTATCGGCCCACCGCTTGAAACTTGTTTTGTTTTATCATTCGTTGTTAAATCGGGACTAATCATTTTCCAACTTCGGCCTTCATCTTCTGTTGCAAATAGATGGTTTCCTGCTGTATATAATTTATGCGGATTGTGTGGCGAAAAGAAAATAGGATAATTCCATTGAAATCGATATTTCGCCGAAGCTGCACCGGCGCCCATATTATCAATCGGCCAAACATTGATATATCTTGTTTCACCGGTTCGTTGATTCCGTCGCTGCATCATCCCCATATAATTTCCTCCATAGGTAATGTCGGGATTTAGCGGGTCTGCTACTACATAACCACTTTCCGCCCCTGCAGTCGATTCCATATCGCTTTGTGTAATGGCATTTCCATAGGTTCGGCTTTTAATACGAAAAGCACTATTATCCTGCTGTCCGCCTAATATGCGATAAGGAAAAGCATTATCTGTACTTAACCTGTACACTTGTACCGTAGGTTGATTGAAATAAGTGCTCCAATTATGTCCCGCATCAAAAGAAATTTGTGCCCCGCCGTCATCGGCTACAATCATTCGGTTCCCATCTTCCGGATCTATCCATAAATCATGATGGTCGCCATGTGGAGTGTTTACCCTGAAAAAATGTTGGCCACCGTCATCACTTACCATTAAACTCACATTGGGACAATACACCCTTTCTTCATCATCCGGATCTACAAATACTTTCGAATAATACCAGGCTCTTTGACGAATATTATTATCACTGCTTTGCAAAGTCCATGTAGCACCAGCATCTTCACTCATAAATAAACCGCCATTTTTATTTTCGATGATGGCATATACTTTATCGGTATTGGAAGGTGCCACAGCTACACCAACGATGCCCCAAGTATTGCCCGGGAGCCCCGAATTTTTTGAAATATTTTTCCAGGTATCACCACCATCTGTACTTTTCCAAAGGCCACTTCCTTCGCCACCACTTTCTAAACTGTACGGTGTGCGAAGCAATCGCCAGGTTCCGGCATACAATACATCGGTATTGCCGGGCTCCATCACCAAATCACTGCAACCTGTCTGGTCATTTACAAATAAAGTTTGTGTCCAGGTTTTGCCACCATCGGTGGTTTTATAAATTCCTCTTTCTTTATTCGGGCCAAATAAATGTCCCATAGCAGCTACCCAAACGATATTCGGATTTTTAGGATGAATCACAATGCGAATGATATGCCTGGCATCTTTGAGCCCAATATTTTTCCAGGTCTTACCACCATTATCACTTCGCCACATTCCTTCCAGCCCTTCACTCACATTGCCCCGCATGGTATTTTCGCCTTCTCCTACATAAATAACAGATTCATCGCTGGGTGCTACGGCAACAGCACCAATAGAACCACCAAAATAGCCATCACTAATATTTTTCCAATTGCTACCACCATCAACTGTTTTCCAAACACCACCACCGGTAGCACCGAAATAAAAAGTATTTTTTTTATGAAAACTTCCCGCTACGGCACCGCTTCTGCCACCCCGAAAAGGCCCTATCAGCCGATATTGCAAATTGGCAAACAAAACCTCATTTTGATTTTCCGTTTCCTGCTGCGGTTTGTTTTTAGCTTTTTGTGCTTGTAAACTAATTGTAGCCAAGCAAATACTAAAGAAGAAAATAATTATTTTTCGCATAGTCATTCTCAATAATTCATTTATATTAAATACAGGATTGAAGTTAGTCATTTACCTTTATCAAAAATAACAACTATGTCTTCATTTTCAATAAGAGGCCATCTCGTCGATATTCATTTACACAGAATATATTTTGCAGAAGTAAAAATTGTCGATGAAAAAATAACAACCATCAAAGCCGTTAAACCGGATGAAGTGGAAGAAAAAAATGCCGGATATATTTTACCCGGATTGATTGACAGTCATGTACACATTGAAAGTTCTTTATTAATTCCGGCCGAATTTGCACGTCTCGCTGTTGTGCATGGCACTATTGCCACCATTAGCGACCCGCATGAAATTGCCAATGTCTGTGGTATGGAGGGTGTCCATTTTATGATTGACAATGGGAAAACTGTTCCTTTCAAATTTCATTTTGGTGCACCGAGTTGTGTGCCGGCTACGAATTTTGAAACGGCCGGCGCTACGTTGGATGCTGCAGCAGTAGAACAACTTTTGCAAAGAAATGAAATCATTTACCTCAGTGAAATGATGAACTTTCCCGGTGTATTGCAAAAAGATGAAGAAGTTATGAAAAAACTGGCTGCCGCCAAACGGCTTGGCAAACCTATTGATGGGCATGCGCCGGGTTTGCGAGGACAAGAAGCCAAAGAATATATTGAAGCCGGTATTTCTACCGACCATGAATGTTTTACCAAAGAAGAAGCACTCGATAAATTGCAGTATGGCATGAAAATCATAATCCGGGAGGGAAGTGCAGCCAAAAACTTTGAAGCATTGATTGATTTGCTCAATGATTATCCTGACCGCATCATGTTTTGCAGTGACGATAAACATCCCGATAGTTTATTGCTGGGACATATCAACCAATTATGTGCCCGGGCAGTGGCCAAAGGCATTGATTTATTCAAAATATTAAAAGCCGCCTGCCTCAATCCCGTGCTGCATTATAAATTAGATATCGGATTACTGAGAGAAGGCGATCCGGCAGATTGCATTGTAGTAAAAGACCTGACCCACTTTGAGGTTCTGCAAACATATATTGATGGCCGCTTAGTTGCGGAAAACGGGCAATCAAAAATTATAACCCAACCCTCAGCGTTGCTGAATAATTTTTCCTGTACTGCAAAAACCGTAGCCGATTTTGAAATACCGGCCGAAGACACATCAGCTCCCTTTCCCATCATTGAAGCCCTCGATGGGCAACTGATTACAAACAGGTTGTCACTACCGCTCAAAATAAACAATGGCAAATATGTTAGTGATACAAAAAATGATATTTTAAAAATCGTTGTTGTTAACCGTTATAAAAATGTACCCATTGCCAAAGCCTTCATCAGGAATTTTGGTTTGCAAAAAGGGGCTATTGCCTCTTCGGTTGCACATGACAGTCACAACATTGTAGCCGTAGGTGTTGATGATGAAAGTATGTGTGAAGCAGTCAACCTGGTGATTGCCAACCAAGGTGGCTTATCGGCTTGTAGTCCTGACAGGGAAATGGTGTTGGCTTTACCCGTGGCAGGTTTAATGAACAACCGGGATGGCTATCGTATTGCAGCAGATTATACAGCACTTGATAAAATGTCGAAGGAAGAACTGGGTGCCCGGCTGGCATCTCCATTTATGACCTTATCATTCATGGCTTTACTGGTAATTCCCCACCTCAAACTCAGCGATAAAGGCCTTTTCAACGGCGATACATTTGCCTTCGAAAAATAAAATTTCTTCTCTCTGCATTGAGTAAAATTTCCTTGCAAAAACCATCCAAACATTCAAAATTTCACATTCCCTTAATAAGTATTTTCTCAAAAACTGCATCTTATAAACAGAAACCCTGCGGGGCGAAATGATAAGTGTGGACAGAACAGGGTACAATCAATCAATGCCTTGTTTTTGAATGCCGTGTGCTAAATAGGCTATAAAAATTTTACACATGAAACAAAATCTACACATATCAGCTTTTTTTGACGAACCTGAATTTTTACAAAGTTTAGTAGAACGACTGGCTTATCGGCGGTATGCATTGGGCTTTGAAAATGAAAAAGTACCTGCCGGTTTAAAAGCTCTTGAAACTTCTTCTACCGAAGCTTATGTCAGCGGAACTGTCGGCATCGAAACGACTGACCCGCCAACATCCGAAAAAATCAATATGCCATTTATCACTTGTTTTTTATTTACTTGTATCAAGGGTTATGGCGACCCTTACAAACTCATTTGGAGTACTTCTTTATCCTAAAAGGAAGCGAAATAGACTAGAGCCGGATATTTTTTGGGTTTTCCCGGAAAATGCCGGCTTTCTTTATTCGGTTTATTCCATTTTTTTTCTACATTTAGAGGATAAAGTCATTCATTACAAAATTTAAAATGACTTTTACAAACCTCCACCGCCTTTTGAAAGCCATTCAATTTCAAAAAACATTGTATGATGAAATTCAAAACGGCAACGAATCATTTCATTTTCCTTTTTCTCTTACTACTTATCGGCAACAGTTTTTTACCCTCAAAACTATTGGCACAAAATACAGAGAGAAAAGGCCTTTATAAAATCACTAATTATAATTACCGTGATTATGATGCATCACCTGTCAATTGGTGGACTTGTGAAGACAAAAACGGCTTAATGTATTTTGCCAACCAGGATGGTATATTAATTTACGATGGCCAACATTGGGACTTGGTAAAAACGCCAGACAATACGGGTATCCGTTGCCTGGTTAAAGGAAAAGACGATAAAATATACGTGGGTGGCAGCAGGGATATCGGATACCTGGCGCCCGATAAAAACGGCAGCATGGAATTTATTTCATTAAAAAACCTGATGCCCAAAGAATACCAGGATATTAAAACTGTTTGGCAAGTCAATAGTTACAATAACAAAATATATTTCCTGACCACAAACACCTTTTATGTATGGGATTACAAATCCTTCAGTTTTCTCAATAGCAAAGATGGATTCCATGCCGCCTGGAACATTCATGGCAAATATTATTGCCGAATTTGGAATAGAGGATTAACGGTATTAGAAAATGACAGTTTCCACGTAGTGCCGCACGGCGACAAATTTACCAGCGAACGCATTTATTCTTTATTGCCGTATGATAATAAAGACAAATTATTAGTTGGCAGCCGCACACAAGGCCTTTTTATATATGATGGAAAAGATTTCACACCTTTCAAAACACAGGCTGACGATTTTATTGTAAATACCAGTTTATATGGCGGTATCGTATTACCGAATGGACAGTTTGCACTCAATACTTTTAATGATGGTGTTGTCGTAATAGACAAAAACGGCAAGCTCATACAGCGTATAGATAAATCGGTGGGCTTACAGGACAATTCGGTTGATCAACTTTTCCTTGACAGTCGCGGTATTTTATGGATGTCATTATTCAATGGTTTGTCAAAAATGGACCTTAGTTCACCTTTTACCTATTACACCGAAAGTGCCGGCCTTCCGTCCAAAGCTGTTTTCCATACCGGCATGCATAACGGCTACCTGTATGCGGGAACGAACAGCGGCGTGTATGTATTGGCTCCAGCAACCAATCGTTTTGAAAAAGTGGAAGGTACCGGGGGCCAGGTAGGCAATTTTATTCAAATGGGCGACGACTTTATTGTCGCCTGTGGCGAAAAAGGAATTTTAAAACTGGTTGGCAATAAATCAATCCCTATAATTCAAAAAAAGAACTATGAATTTCACGTAAGTGCCATGACCAAAATGCATGCTGATTCCACTGTCCTTTTAGTAGCTTTAAGAGGCAGTGCAGCCATTGTGAAATACCATCCCAATAATAAAACTTATACTATCGAATCCATATTTGATAATTTCCGGGCACGACAGGGTATTATCATAACCGATAAAAAAGATAATATCTGGTCATTTGGCGATAGCAGAAGTGAATTAAAATCATTGACACCATTTTATGAAAATGGTAAATGGGAGTTCACAAAAAACTCTTTAAAAATTTACGGCCCCAACAATGGAATTCCTCAAAAAGGGGTGAATCAATTTATTTATGATGGTGACATTTATTTTGCCCGTGGACCGGATTCGGTATATGTATATAATTACCAAGAACAGAAATTTCATATAGATACCGGTTTATTCTTTACAAAATATGCACAAAGAAATGGCAATGGAAGTACACCCTATTCAGCTACTGATTATTCGGGCAGAGTTTGGGCCAATTACGGAGCTGGTATTTTTGTCAAAATTCCGCAAGCTGATGGTTCATTGAAAATCATCAACACCCCTTTTAAAGAAATTAGTAGCACCTTTCCGGTTTGGTCAATTATGTTCTCTAAAGACAATGACGGCCACCAGGTTGCCTGGCTGTCCAGCGGCGAAGGAATAGTAAGATATGATGGCAACCTGGATGAAAAGAAAGCCGGCAATTTCCAGGCTCTCATCCGCACCATTACACTCAATGA
>JAGQWM010000090.1 GCA_020437365.1 Chitinophagaceae bacterium
CATTGATGAATTTTGTTCTTTCTCTTTTTGTTTCGGCGAGTTTGCGGGCAATGTCTTTGTATATTTCCGGCTCAAGGTATTTCATGGCCAGGTCTTCCATTTCGGTTTTGATATTGTACAAACCCATGCGGTGTGCCAGTGGTGCATAGACATATACCGTTTCCGAAGCTATTTTTAATTGTTTCTCCCGCTTCATACTTTCGAGTGTACGCATATTGTGTAAGCGGTCGGCCAGTTTTATCAAAATCACCCTCGGGTCATCAGTCAGCGTTAATAAAATCTTTTTAAAATTTTCTGCTTGTTGCGATGCATTGACGTCAATGACATTTGAAATTTTGGTAAGCCCGTCCACAATTTTTGTAATCTCTTCGCCAAATTCCCGTTTCACATCATCGAGAGAGATGTCGGTATCTTCAACTGTATCATGCATCAAAGCACAGATGGTGGACCTTACACCGAGGCCGATTTCTTCCACACAAATTTTGGCCACGGCAATGGGATGTAAAATATATGGTTCGCCGCTTTTGCGCCGCATCGTTTTATGCGCTTCGGCTGCCATTTCAAAAGCATTCCGTACCAAGGCCTTATCGCCGGGTTTCAATTTTGATTTTAGCACTCGTAAAAGGGAACGATACTCCCGAAGAATCAGCTTCCTTTCCTCCTCTTTGTTCAATCCGTATTTGGGCTGCTGTGCAATCGTTTTCATGAACAACGAATTTAGCAAAAACAACTGTTATTATACATAGAAATGTGCTACATTTGCCACCCGAAATTCGAAACCGGATGTGGTGAAACCTGCCTGCCGGCAGGCAGGTTGGTAGACACGCAAAATTTATGAATTAATTTTTCTGTTTGGCAGATAAAACCGGATGTGGTGAAACCTGCCTGCCGGCAGGCAGGTTGGTAGACACACAAGGCTTATGAATTAATTTTTCTGTTTAGCAGATAAAACCGGATGTGGTGAAATTGGTAGACACGTCAGACTTAGGATCTGATGCCGCAAGGTGTGGGGGTTCGAGTCCCTCCATCCGGACTTTTTTAATGAAAAGAGGTATGGTGAAATGCCCAAACCATACACCCAAAAACATATACCCAAAAAATATATTATGGCAACAGTTACAAAAGAAAATATTGGTTTGCTGCATGAAAAGCTGACCGTGAAATTAGAGAAAACCGATTACCTGCCTTCTTTTGAAAAGAAATTGAAAGAGTACAGCAAACAGGCCAATATTCCCGGCTTCCGCAAAGGCATGGTGCCCAAAGGACTGATTAAAAAAATGTACGGCACTTCCATCTTCGCCGACGAAGTGTTGAAAACGGTCGATAAAGAACTCATCGATTACTTGCAACACGATAAATTAGAAATTTTCGCCCAACCCTTGCCGTTAGAAAATGATTTTAAAGACCTCGACGTCAACAAACCTGAAGATTATACTTTTCAATTTGAGATTGGTATGAAACCAACATTCGACCTGCCGGCTTTTGATACCCTGCAAATTACCAATCACGTCGTAACAGTAACTGACGAAATGGTGGACAATGAAATCAAACAATTGCAAAACCGCCACGGCAATATGAAAGATGTGGAAACCGTCGATACTGAAGAAAACATCCTGAATGTAAATTTTACAGAAACCGATAAAGACGGACAAGCCATCGTGGATGGCATTACCAAAGAAAATTCATTGCTCGTTAAATATTTTACAACCACTGTTCGCAACAACTGGATGGGCAAAAAAGTAGGTGACAGCGAAACCGTTCAGTTGAAAAATGCGTTTGATGAAAAAGAAAGAGAATGGATTCTCAGCGATCTTGGCTTAACAGAGATTGACAATGCCGAAGAAAAATATTTTACCATCACTATTTCAAAAATCGGTATCCTAGAAAAAAGAGTTTTAAACGAAGAATTTTTTGCACAGCTTTATCCCGGACAAGACATCAAAACCGAAGAAGATTTTCGCAAAAAACTACAAGAAGATATTGCCAACCATTGGAAAATGCAATCGCTGAATCAACAACACGACCAGCTTTTTCATGAATTGGTAGAAAAAACCGAAATCAAATTCCCCGAAGATTTTCTGAAGAAATGGATCAAAACGCAAGGCACGGAAAAAGAAGGAACGCCTGCCAAAACTGATGAAGAAGTAGCCAAAGAATTTCCGGGTTTCTTACAACAATTAAAATGGACCTTGATTTCAGAAAAAATTACTACAGAGAACGAAATACAAGTGCAACCGGAAGAAATAAAACTTTTTGCCAAGCAACAATTATTCAGCTATATGGGCAGCACCCATCTGAGCGATGATCAACCTTGGGTAGATGAATACGTTGACAAAATGATGAAAGACAGAAAATATGTGGAAGATGCTTATACGCAAATTCAATCCCGCAAAATCTTTGAATGGGCCGACACCAAAGTTTCTCCTAAAGAGAAAAAAATAACTGCCGAAGATTTTACAAAAATGGTTGAAGCCCATCAGCACAGCCATCATTAATACGGCAAGAAACGAATCACAGCATGGCGAATCGGGCATTTTTTCCGGTTCGCCTTTTTTTTACGGCTTACCGCCATCCTGTCCGAAAAAAAACAGGGTTGTCATCTTTTTTTGTGGTTTTGGCATTTGGACGGATATTTGATGAATTGGAAACGGGTAAGACCATTGAACCCGTAAATAAATAAACTAATACTAATGACTTTTAATTCCGAATTTGAAAAATATGCCGTCAAGCATCATGGCATTTCGAGCAACACACTGCATGGCTATGCCTCGCAAATGGTTACCGGTATGACGCCCAATATCATCGAAGAACGTTCGTTGAATGTAGCCGTTATGGATGTGTACAGCCGCCTGATGATGGACCGCATTATTTTCCTGGGTTATCCTATCAATGACGAAATTGCCAATATTGTTACGGCACAATTATTATTCTTAGATTCTTCCGACAGGTCCCGTGATATTAATATGTATATCAATAGTCCGGGTGGTAGTGTGTATTCCGGCTTGGGTGTGTACGATACCATGCAGTACGTTAGTCCCGATATTGCTACCATTTGTATCGGTGTAGCTGCATCCATGGCTTGTGTTTTATTGGGAGCCGGTACCAAAGGCAAAAGAGCATCGTTGAAACATTCTCGCATCATGATGCACCAGCCAAGTGGTGCCATCGGCGGACAAGCCAGCGATATTGAAATCACCGTCAATGAAATCCGCAAATTGAAAAAAGAATTGTATGAAGTAGTGAACTTGCATACCGGAAAACCATTATCACAAATAGAAAAAGATTTTGAAAGAGATAACTGGATGACGGCTACTGAAGCCAAAGAATACGGATTGGTGGATGAAGTATTACTAACCAACCCGCGAAAAGAAAAAAAAGATGACTAATCATTTATTTTAAACAATTACAATATGAACCGACAAAAATTTTTGATTAACGATTGGAGAGCCGATGATGAGGATGATGATGAATCGAACAAAACTGACCTGGGTGCTTTCAAGAAAAGATTAGAGAAATATTTTTTTGAAAAACGTTCCGTGTATTTATGGGGCGTGGTAGATGATAATTCTGCCAAAGAAATCATCAGCAAATTATTATTATTAGATGCCGACAAACCCGGCGAAGAAATAAAATTTTATATCAACAGTCCGGGTGGTGTAGTTACAAGTGGCATGGCGATGTACGATACCATTCAAATGATTGAAAGTCCCGTTAGTACTATTTGTATGGGACTGGCAGCTTCGATGGGCAGTATTTTACTCAGCGGCGGCGAAAAAGGAAAGCGGTTTGTTTTTCCACACGGCGAAGTCATGATTCACCAACCTTCATTGGGTGGTTATGTACAAGGCGTGTCAACCGATTTGGAAATCAGGGCGGCACAAACCAAAAAAGTAAAAGATATAGGTGCCGGCATCCTGGCCAAAAACTGTGGCAAAACAAAAGCACAAATCCTGAAAGATTTTGACCGTGATTTCTGGATGGATGCCAAAGAAGCCATAGAATACGGCATTGCGGATAAAATTGCAGACAAGCTATAAGGCTAACTATCAACATCTTATAATTTTTAACCTGATAAAACCACTCATATTGAAGTGGTTTTATAACTTTGTGGGTTACCTTTCATTTGTAAAACCGTCTTATTGAAAAAAACTATGGCAAAAAATCCTTTACATTGTTCATTTTGTGGCCGCTACCGCGACGAAGTCAAGATTTTGATAGCGGGGCAGGATGGGCATATTTGTGAAAACTGCGTAGAACATGCCCGTGAAATTATCGAGCAGGAACTCACCGATAAAAACGATAAGAAAAATTCATCTTTCCAATTGAGTGTAAAGAAGCCGATGGAGATTACAAAATTCTTAGATGAATTTGCCATAGGCCAAAATGAAGCCAAAAAAGTGTTGGCCGTAGCCGTTTATAATCACTATAAAAGATTACAACAAAAAAATAGCGACCCCAATCCTGACAATGATGTAGAAATTGAAAAAAGTAATATCATCATGGTTGGCGAAACCGGCACGGGAAAAACCTTGCTGGCTAAAAGTATTGCCCGCCTTTTGAATGTGCCTTTCGCTATTGTAGATGCCACCGTTTTTACAGAAGCCGGTTATGTAGGCGAAGATGTAGAAAGTATTTTGACCCGTTTATTGCAGGTTTGCAATTATGATGTGGCGGCGGCCGAAAAAGGAATCGTCTATATTGATGAAATAGATAAAGTGGCCCGCAAAGGCGATAACCCTTCCATTACCCGTGATGTAAGTGGCGAAGGTGTACAACAAGGTATGTTGAAACTGCTCGAAGGTACCGAAGTGCTGGTTCCGCCGCAAGGTGGCCGGAAACATCCTGAACAAAAACTGATAAAAATTAATACACAGAATATTTTATTCATCTGCGGTGGCGCCTTCGATGGGATTGATAAAATCATTGCCCGCAGGGTACAAACCAATACCATTGGTTTCAATGTAGATAAAGAGTTGCAGGAAAACATGAAGAAAAATTTATTGCGATATGTAAATGCTACTGACCTGAAATCATTTGGATTGATTCCGGAACTGCTTGGACGATTGCCCGTCGTAACGCATTTAAATCCTTTGGATGCTGTCACCTTAAGAGCCATTCTGACGGAACCTAAAAATTCATTGGTCAAACAATACACCAAGTTATTTGAATTGGAAAAAATAGCTTTGACCATTGAAGATGATGTATTGGATTTTATGGTGTCCAAAGCCATGGAATACAAATTAGGAGCCCGTGGTTTGCGTAGCATTTGCGAAAGCATCCTCACCGATGCGATGTATGAATTGCCTTCTACCGATATTAAAACATTTCACCTTGACCTGGAGTATGCGGAGAAGCATTTCGACAAAAGCAAATTAAATTTATTGAAAGTAGCGTAAGCGTTGCTGATAAAACCATCCTGCCGATACATGAACATCGGCATTTTTTTATTTTAAAAATTTTATGATGCAGGAATTAATTGACAAATTAAAAACCGAAGCCGGGCTGACCGACGAACAGGCCCAACAAGCCATTGCCACTATTAAAAATTATGTCATCGAAAAATTCCCCATGTTGGAAGGCGCCGTAAGTAATGTTTTTGGGAGTGAATAATTGGCCGCTGTTTTATAAAAATTGCTATAAAAAGAACATCCTATTTCGGAAGACCTTCTCGAGAATCAACTAATATTTACAACAATAACATCTTACAGAGGATGAATTGCAGCAAGCATAGAAACCGGCATTGCAAGTAACTGTACAAGATTGATGAAAAGGGGCTTCAGTTATGGAACATGAACTGGAGCCATTTCCACCAGAAGTACAATTTCCTTGGTCACAAAGCCCTGAACCGCCATAATCGTTAGTTGGAAGTAGCAATCTCAGTTGTGTATTTTGTGTATTTGCATAATCGAGTGTGTAAAATGGTGTAAGGTATTTACTCTCTTTAATCCTATCAACCGACCAACTATTATTCAAATAACTAAAACCATAACCTAAATAATCATCATTAGATATTGCTGGCTTTAATTCAGTTTTGGCTTTCACAGCATTAATATCATTGACTGCATCAGAAGTGCCTACAAAGTATATTTTGTTGATCGTTTTATCGTAAATAACTGCATATTTTTTCGATGCGGGAATCTTAATTTCAAAATTATCTTCTTCGTTAAACGTGAGTTTAGGAATGGCTGTTTCAGAAAATATTATAAACGATTTATCAAATAAATCTTCATGCTGGCCATTGC
>JAGQWM010000091.1 GCA_020437365.1 Chitinophagaceae bacterium
ACGGATCTTATCCAGATTCAAAAACCGAAGATGGAGAAGCATTCGGGTTTAATGAATTGAAAACTGAAAATAAAAAGCTCAGGGATGCTATTGAAAGACGGACAAAGGAACTGAAAGAAAAAAATAATGAGTTAGAAATTGAGGCAGCCCTTGAAAGGGTGAGAGCTGTGGCCATGGGAATGAAAAAAAGAGATGACATGCTGAAGATTTGCAAAACCATTTCTCAGCAGTTAAAAAAATTAGGAATTGATGAAATTCGGAATATTCAAACAGCCATCTTTTATCCCGGCAAGAATAGTTACATGAATTACCAATTTTATACAAAACACAATAAAACCATTATTACTGATGTAAATTATAAAACACACAAAACACAGGAAAACTTTGCCCGAATAATGATGCAGGGAAAAGGAGCTATTGAAATAAAACAATTCAAAGGGAAAAAACTCAATGACTGGTATGCCTATCAAAAAACCACCAACCAATTTGCTGATAAATATTTATTGACAGCTCATTCGTTAAATTACTATTGGTACTCATTAGGAGTAGTAGCATTGGGTATTTCAACTTATTACCCATTGACAAAAGAAGAACAGGAATTATTTGCCCGCTTTCGCAATGTTTTTGAACTGGCTTATAAAAGATACAGTGATATTGAAAAAGCAGAAGCCCAGGCGAGGGAAGCACAAATAGAAACCGCCTTGGAACGTGTACGTTCTCGAAGTATGGCCATGCACAAAAGTGAGGAGCTGCTTGAAGTTATTAATGTTATTTCAAAACAATTACAACAACTTGATATTAAATTTCATAATGTTAGTTTTGGAATTAATAACAAAAATAAAGACTATGAGTTCTGGATGGCTACGCCTTTTCAAACTTATCCATTCAAGCTTAACATTCCTTATTTAGACGACCCAATGCCTAATAGGGTAATGGAAGCCAAAAAGCATAAAAAGGATTTCTTTTCAGACACCTTAACAAAAGAAGAGAGCCTTGTTTGGCATAAACATATTATTAAGTATACTGAAAAATATTTTTTCGATGCTGATACCAAAAACTATATTTTAAGCAGACCTGGTTATTCCAGATCTACAGTATTGATGAGTAATATTTTTCTAACAATTGGAAATTACAAAGTAGTCTCTTACTCCGAAGATGAAAATGACATCTTTAAACGTTTTGCCAAAGTCTTCGAACAATCCTACACACGTTTCCTCGACCTACAAAAAGCCGAAACGCAAGCCAGGGAAGCCCAGATAGAAACCGCCTTGGAACGTGTACGTTCTCGCAGTATGGCCATGCATAAAAGTGAAGAACTGCAAGAGGTTATTCAAGTGTTATACGATCAATTCATCCATTTAGACATCCATATAGAACATGCTGGATTTATTTTGGATTATAAGAAAAACGACGATATGCATATTTGGTTGGCAGACCACAATGCAGTGTTTCCCCAGATTAGGCTTCCTTATTTTGATTGTGCCCATTGGAACAGTTTTAAGAAAGCTAAAAAAAGTGGTCAAGACTTCTTTACCAACCAACTGGATTTTGAAGAAAAAAATAAATTCTATAAAGACCTTTTTGAATTTATACCTGATTTACCAGAAGAAACTAAGGAAACCTATTTTAAATTTAAGGGCTTAGCCATTTCGACGGTATTGTTGGACAACGTAGGCCTTTACATCGAAAATTATGAGGGCATTCCTTTTACCCACGAAGTGAACAGCATACTGATGCGCTTTGGAAAAGTATTCCAGCAAACCTATACCCGTTTCCTCGATTTGCAAAAAGCAGAAGCGCAGTCAAAAGAAGCGCAGATACAATTAGCATTGGAAAGAGTTCGAGCCAGAACAATGGCGATGCACAACAGCGATGAATTGGGTGATGTTGCTTCTGTGTTATTTGAGCAAATTAGTTCTTTAACTACAACGCCCGACCGTTTTAATATTGCGATAGCCAACGATGAAGATAAATCACTGAACCTTTGGATAACTGACCAGGAAGGACACAGAATATCTCAACAGTTTACTGCAAAAACAAGCAGTTCGCCTGTTGTCGCCGAATTATTTCAAGGATGGCAAAAACAGGATGATTATACAATGATTGATATCACCGGTGAAAATCTACATAAATGGATTCAATATATGGGCAGCGAATTAGGCATGCCTTTTAAAAAAGGAAGTGTTAAAGATCACCGTTTTGTTTCGGGTGTGCATTTTTCTCATGGCTTCATTGGAGTTACTACACATAAAAAACCTGGTTCAGAAACGATTAGTTTACTGGAAAGGTTTTCCAAAGTATTTCAACAAACTTATGTTCGCTTTCTCGATTTGCAAAAAGCCGAAGCCCAGGCAAGAGAAGCGCAGATAGAAGCAGCATTGGAAAAAGTAAGAAGCAGAACGCTGGCCATGCTCAGGTCGGATGAATTGGCAGATGCGTCTATTGTAATTTTTGAACAACTTATCAATCTTGGTATTTCACCCAATCGGTTATTCATTGGAATAATAAATAAAGAAAACAAGTCTATTGAGGCGTGGGCAACAAATGAAGACGGCACTAAGATCGGGTCTCATTTTACGTTAGACACAGGCAGGAATGATTCAGTTAAGAAAATGTACGAGGGTTGGGAGCAAAAGTTACCCTCCGTAACGATTGATATGGAAGGCACCGAATTGCAGAATTATTTTCATTACCTGGCCAATGAAATGAAAATACCGTTTAAAGAAGGTCTTACTCAAAAACGAAGGGTACAAACCATTGCTTATTTTGGGCAGGGATTGATAGGCATGGCTTCGCCGGATGAACAACCTGCATCCACCACCGAATTGCTGGAACGCTTTGCCGCCGTATTTAATTTAACCTATACCCGGTTCAACGACCTGAAAATTGCTGAAGCCCATGCTTTAAAAGCAGAACAGGACCTGGTGGAAATAAAAGAAGCCAGGATGAATGCAGAAAATGCATTGGCTAATCTGCAGGCCACACAAAAGCAGTTAGTGCAAAGTGAAAAGATGGCAAGTCTTGGAGAACTCACCGCAGGTATTGCCCATGAAATTCAAAACCCATTAAACTTCGTGAATAATTTTTCAGAAGTCAGCAATGAATTAATCCAGGAAATGAAAGAAGAGCTGGAAAATGGAAATATGGATGATGTAAAAGAAATTATAAATGACATTATTCAAAATCTTGAAAAAATAAATCATCATGGAAAAAGGGCTGAAGGCATAGTCAAAGGAATGTTACAACATTCACGAAAGAGCGAAGGAAAAAAAGAACCGACAGATATCAATGCACTGTGCGATGAATACCTGCGATTGAGTTATCACGGTTTGCGGGCCAAAGACAAATCTTTCAACGCCAGCTTCGAAACTGATTTTGATGAGACGATTGAAAAAATAAAAATTGCACCACAGGATATAGGAAGAGTGATTTTGAATTTAATCAATAATGCTTTTTATGCGGTGAGTGAAAAGAAAAAGCTATTAGGTGACAGCTATCAACCATTAGTCTCAATTAAAACACGAAAACTCAACGATAAAATTGAAATACTTGTTTCCGATAATGGTGGCGGCATTCCGGATGCCATCAAAGAAAAAATATTTCAGCCATTCTTTACCACCAAACCAACCGGAAGCGGAACAGGATTGGGGTTATCGTTGGCGTACGATATTGTAAAGGCACATGGCGGTGAATTGAAAGTAGATACAAAAGAAGCCCAGGACTTTCCTGCCGAAGCTTCTGCGCAGGCGGGATCAACATTCATCATTCAATTACCTGCTTAAATAAATTAAATGAAAAAAGTATTTTCAATATTCATTTTTATTGCACTCTGTAACCTTTCTTGTTTTGCACAATCAAACTTTTCAGATAGTTTGATGACTGTTTTAAAAACCACTACAAAACCAATCGAACGATTCGATATTCTTAATAAGCTGGATCTGGAAAGAAATACGCAAGGTGGAATTGTAGATTCTTCCATTACCATGCAAATGCTACAGATAGCCCAGGAACTAAATAACGATTCGTTATTGGCCATAAGCTACAATTGGTTAGGCACTTATTTTTATGTTAACGATGGAGATAATACCACAGCCCTGGAATATTACTATAAAGGAATCCCTTATGCAGAAAAAGTAAAAGATAAAAGAAGGATAAGTTCCTTGTATTTTGATATGGCCCTTGTCTATTTTGACCTTCAGGAAAATGAACAGGCATTGCAGGCTACCCAATTGGGAAAAGAAAACCTTCCTGATACATCCAATGCATTGTACAATTTTATGTTGGTGCAATACCAGGCTAATATGGCCCAGTATTTATTGATTACAAATCAGGCCGACTCAGCCTATTTTTATGCAAAGGAAATGGAGCGTACATATAAAATGCTTGGTGAAAATGCTTCCTATCAATTTACAACTTTTACTTTTCTGGCAGCTGCTTATGCACAAAAAGGGATGCCCGAAATGGCAGATACGTATTTTTCAAAGGCACTTGCCCTTGTTGATCCAACAAAACGTCCTGTGGATTGGTTGGCTTTTTATAACAATTATATCCCGTTTCTGTTAGCTGAAAAGCGATACAAAGAAGCAAAAATGCAGGCGGATAACTTATTTGCCTATGGAATTCGGTTAAAAAACAATGGTCTAAAGCTTGCAGGTGCAGGTTATTTACGGCAATTTTTTGATGCAATGAATCAGGTGGATAGCGCCTACTATTATTCCGAGATGGAGGCAAAAATAAATAACCTGATTTTCAGCGCCAGCAATAAAAATAAAATTCAGAACCTTGCCTTCAAGGAACGAATGCGCAGTTTTGAAGACGCAAAAAGAAAGGAGGATTATCAGAACAGGCTGGTGAAGTACGGCTTACTGGCAGGACTGGCTGTTTTTTTATTGGTTGCTTTTGTGCTTTTACGTAATAACAAGCAAAAGCAAAAAACTAATAAAGTATTGCAACAAACACTCATAGATCTTAAGTCCACCCAATCACAACTCATTCAATCTGAAAAAATGGCTTCGTTAGGAGAATTGACCGCCGGCATTGCCCATGAGATACAAAACCCATTGAATTTTGTGAATAATTTTTCTGAACTCAATAAAGAAATGATTGCAGAATTAAAAGAAGAAATTGAGAAAGGAAATTATGATGAAGTAAAAATCATCGCCAATGATATTGAATCCAATGAAGAAAAAATAAATCATCATGGTAAAAGAGCCGATGCCATTGTAAAAGGTATGTTGCAACACTCCAGAACAAGTAGCGGGCAAAAAGAACCAACAGATATCAACGCTTTATGCGATGAATACCTCCGATTGAGTTATCACGGTTTGCGGGCCAAAGACAAATCTTTTAATGCCAATTTTGAAACTGATTTTGATACCTCGATAGAAAAAATAAATATAGTGCCGCAGGATATGGGGAGAGTCATTTTGAATTTAATCAATAATGCTTTTTATGCAGTGAGTGAGAGGAAAAAGCTATCAGCTGATAGCTATCAGCCATTAGTCTCAATAAAAACACGAAAACTCAACGATAAAATTGAAATACATGTTGCTGACAATGGAGGTGGCATTCCGGACGCCATTAAAGAAAAAATCTTTCAACCATTTTTTACCACCAAACCAACCGGTAGTGGAACGGGATTGGGGTTAAGTTTGAGTTATGATATTGTGAAGGCGCATGGTGGGGAAATAAAAGTGGAGTCTCGTTTTGGTGAAGAGACAGCGCAGGCGGGCACAACATTTATTATCCAACTGCCAATTGTATGAGAATGAAGAAGCGTAGCTTCGGTGCATATTGTAACAACGGACTTTAGTCCGTTGCAAAGTAAATGGAAAGAGAACAAGAGCCATAGGCCAGCCTACCGGCAGGCAGGCTTGGCACATATAGCAATAGTAAAATTATATTTCATGGCTAACTCATATCATCAAATCTACCTTCAATTTGTATTTGCAGTAAAATACAGTGAAGCTGTAATCAGCAAAAAGTGGAATAAAGTACTTTTTGGAGTCATTGGAAATTTAATAAATGAAGCCAACTGTAAAACAATTATTGTAAATAGAGTAGAAGACCATGTTCATTGTCTTGTTGGTATAAAACCTGTTGTTGCTGCATCAGAACTTATGAAAACTGTAAAAGCAAAATCATCAAAAT
>JAGQWM010000092.1 GCA_020437365.1 Chitinophagaceae bacterium
GACATTGTGGTTTTAAAATTAAATGCTTCGGGCTCAGCTTTAATTGGATCGAAACGCATTGGCGGCAGTGCTTATGATGGCGTAAATATTGAATCAAATCGTAGTGGGACAAACTCTTTAGAGAGAAATTATGGTGATGATGGCAGAAGCGAAGTTATCATAGACGATGCAGGTAATATTTATGTAGCTTCCTGTACACAATCAAATAATTTTCCTGCCAAAGGCACACCTTTTCAATCATCTCCCGGTGGATTGCAAGACGGAGTTGTTATTAAATTGACACCGGATGCGGGTACAGTTTTATTTTCCAGTTATTTAGGAGGAAGCGGTAATGATGCTGCTTATGTTTTAGCAATTGGACAAACCGGTAATATCTATGTGGCCGGTGGAACCGAGAGTAGTGATATGCTTACCAATACAGCCGGAACAATTGGCGTTACGAATCAAGGACAGATAGATGGCTTTATAGCTGAAATCAGCAATAATGGAAGCACCATGATTCGCTCTACTTATATTGGCACGCCACAATTTGACCAGATATACGGCATTCAGTTCGACAATATGGGTTTCCCCTATATCATGGGACAAACAACAGGCAATTGGTTTATCACTCCCGGTACACCAACTTTTGGCAGTGCCAATGGTAAACAATTTATTGCCAAGTTACTTCCCGACCTTTCCAATTATGTGTATTCTACAGTTTTTGGTACAAATTCTGCCACACCTAATATTTCTCCGGTAGCATTCCTGGTAGATAGATGCGAAAATGTTTATATCTCCGGTTGGGGAGGCTATATCGGATCGATAGATGCAAATAATATTTATAGAAGTGCCGGAACATCTGGCTTACCAGTTACACCGGATGCTTTTAAATCAAATACTGACGGACGGGATTTCTATTTTTTTGTACTGAAAAGAGATGCCACCTCTCAACTATTTGGAAGTTTTTTTGGAGAAAATAATCCACCGGCACAAGGTGGAACCGACCATGTGGATGGCGGTACCAGCCGGTTCGATAAAAATGGAGTCATCTATCAGGCTATTTGTGGTAATTGCAAACTTGGATTACCTACAGCTCCGGTATATCCCACTACACCGGGTGCTTATGCTACAGTTAATAATTCAAATGATTGCAACCTTACTATGTTAAAAATAGCGATGAACCTTGCGGGTGTGCAATCGAATATTCAATCTTCCATTAATGGCGTACCCAAAGACACAGCAGGTTGTGTGCCTTTAACGGTTGATTTTATAGACACCATCGCTAACGCACAGTCTTACGAATGGAATTTTGGTGATGGCACACCTATTGTAAAAACAAATGTGCCTAATACTTCACATACATTCACCAATATAGGAACTTATCTCGTTCGGTTAATTGCTATTGATTCGACTACTTGTAATATCCAGGATACTTCTTATATCAATATTAAAGTAGGCAACCTTGAAGCAACATTAGATTTTAATCCTGTAAAACTGCCACCTTGCAATGCATTCCAATACCGTTTCGATAACCTGAGTTTCGAACCACCTACTCATCCTTTCGGGCCGAAAACTTTTGTTTGGGATTTTGGTGATGGTTCACCTACGGTGGAAGCCGATGGATCTCCTGTGATGCATAATTATGCAGGGCCTGGTACGTATAATGTAAAATTGATTTTGCAGGATACGGCTTATTGCAATACGCCCGATACACTCGAAGTTCCTTTAAGTGTTGCAGAAAATGTGTTGGCTGGATTTACAACCAATCCGGAAGGTTGTTTGCCTTACGCAGCACATTTTACCAATACCACAACGGCGGGACAAACTTATCTCTGGGATTTTGGCGATGGCAATACATCGACCGATTTCGAACCCACACATTTGTATAGCGTAGCAGGAGTGTATAATGTAGTTTTAATTGCATACAATCCCAATACATGTAATCTTTCTGATACAACGGCAGCATTCACCATCAATGTGTATGATTCGCCCACACCCGATTTTAGTTTTGCTCCGGTGCCGCCCATCGTCAATACGCCTACAACATTCACAAATTTATCTTCGGCAGATGCTGTTCGTTTTTTGTGGTATTTTGGCGATGGCGATAGTTTGAATACAACTTCTGCTGCACCTTTTGACCATCAATATAATAGTACAGGAACTTTTAATGCTTGTTTAATTGCCTATAATCAAATTGGCTGCTCCGATACAATTTGTAAAGACGTCGAAGCACTGATTGAACCTTTAGTGGATGTGCCAACTGCATTTACACCACAATCCGGCGATATCAATAGCATTTTATATGTAAAAGGTTTTGGTATTGGTAAAATGACATTTACGATTTGGAATCGGTGGGGACAAAAAGTATTTGAATCAAATAATATAAACCAGGGCTGGGATGGCAAGGTGAAGGGTGTACTTCAGCCAATGGATGTGTATGTTTATACGTTGCAGGCAGAATTTACCGACGGGAAAAAGTTGACTAAAAAAGGAGACATAACTTTAATCAGGTAACAAGTTTTTGTGAAAGCTAATATGAAAAAAATAAAACACATAGTATTGACAATTTCTTCCGTCATTTACGGATTGATGGGAGTAGATGGACAGGATTTGCACTTTTCGCAGTTTATGAATTCTCCTTTGCTTACCAATCCTGCCAATACTGGTTTTATTCCCGATGGCGATTATCGGTTAGGTGTTAATTATCGCAAGCAATGGGCATCCATTACCAATTTCCCTTATAAAACGATGAGCTTGTATGGCGATATGCAAGCCTTTCAAAATAGAGACCAAACCGGTTGGTTAGGATTTGGCGGTGTTATATTACGGGACGTTGCGGGTTCAGGTTCGCTTACTTCTACAAAAATTTACGGCTCTGCAGCTTATCACCAAATGATAGATGCCGGTAGCCTCGTTAGTTTGGGTTTCAATGTAGGCTGGGCCAATAAAAGTATCAACACATCGAACCTGACTTTTCCCGGACAATGGAATGGAAAATTTTTCGATGCACAACATTCAAGCGGATCACCGAAACTCGATTATAATAATGTAAATTATGTTGACATTCAGGTTGGCTTGAACTATGCTTATTTCCCCGATAATAAAACGTATGTGAATGCCGGTTTTTCTGCAATGCATGTCAATCGGCCTAAGGAATCATTTTTTATGGAAGCTGCCGGTGTCGATAACCGTATTCCGGTTCGATATACCGGGTTTTTAAATGGCAGTTTCAAACTGAACGACAGGGTCATTGTCAATCCGAATATTTATGCATCACTGCAAGCCAAATCTTACGAAATTGTCGGTGGTGTCAATGCGCATTATAATCTTTCCGGCGATGGTGATAAAATATTAATTGCAGGTGCTTATTACCGTTATAAAGATGCTATTATTCCCATGATTGGTGTGGGTATCAAAGATATTATTTTCACTTTCACTTATGACGCTACTACATCTTCACTACGTAATTACAATAATACCCGCGGCGCATTTGAATTTTCATTGGTCAAACAAGGCATTATAGAACGTTACATGGGCAATAGGCGTGAATCCATGTGCCCTTCTTTTAAAAGCTATTAATTCAAATCTTGTCTTTACGGAATTATTCCGATTTTTACAGTACAGATAAGTTATTTCGCTATATGGATAAAATCACTCAGGCACATTCGGTAACAGCACACATTCCTTCATTTACAAAGATTGTCGGTAAAGAAAATATTTTTACTGACGAAGAATCTTTACATCAATATGCACATGATGAAACAGAAAACCTGCATTACCCTCCGGAGATTGTGTTGAAACCAAAAACTTCTGAAGAAGTCAGTGCCATTTTAAAAATTTGTCATGCCAATAAAATTCCGGTTACGCCAAGGGGTGCAGGAACTGGTTTGAGTGGTGGCGCATTACCGCAACTGGGTGGCGTAGTGATTGCTGCTGAAAGGATGAATCAAATTCATTTCATTGATGAAAAAAATTTTCAGGTTACCGTAGAGCCCGGTGTTATTACGGAAGTTTTGCAAAATGCCGTCAAAGAAAAAGGATTGTTTTATCCGCCGGACCCAAGTAGCCGCGGTTCTTGTTTTATTGGCGGCAATATTGCCGAAAACAGCGGTGGCCCCAAAGCCGTAAAATATGGTGTGGTCAGAGATTATGTACTGAATCTTGAAATGGTTTTGCCGACAGGCGAAATTATATGGACTGGTGCCAATGTGTTGAAAAATTCTACGGGTTATAATCTTACCCAATTGGTTGTTGGCAGTGAAGGTACATTGGGATTTGTAACAAAAATTGTTTTGAAATTAATTCCATTACCGAAATATGATTTGTTGATGTTGGTTCCTTTTCACAACCTGGAACAAGCCGGCGAAGCGGTAGCCACTATTTGCAAAGCCGGATTTACACCAAGCGGATTGGAGTTAATGGAAATCGAATCGTTGAAGATTGTCAGCGAAATGATTGACGACAATATCATTCCCGTAACAAAAGAAACGGCCGCACATTTAATTATTGAAGTGGATGGCAATAATAAAGAAGTTTTACTTCAGGAAATGGAAGCCATTGGCGAATTATTGACGCAATATGAAATAGGAGAAATTTATTTTGCAGAAGATGCCACACAAAAAGAAAGATTGTGGAAACTCAGGAGAAGGGTTGCCGAAGCCGTAAAATTAAAAGGTTATACCATAGAAGAAGATACCGTGGTGCCCAGGGCAGCACTGCCGGATTTGATAAAAGGGGTGAAAGCCCTCGGCGAAAAATATGATTTTGCAGTAGTTTGTTACGGCCATGCCGGCGATGGCAATTTACATATTCGCATTAAAAAGGAAGGTGTTCCTAACAGTTATGAACATCCTGAAATGACAAAAGCATTGCGTGAAATGTTTGTATTGGTAAAAAACCTAGGTGGCACAATCAGTGGTGAACATGGCATTGGATTAATTCAAAAACCTTATATGGATATTGTTTTCAAAGAGGTGAATTTGCAAATCATGCAGAAAATTAAAAAAGCATTTGACCCGAATAATATTTTAAACGCCGGCAAAATATTTGATCAGTGAATACTCGAAAAAATCTTACAAATAAGCCTCAAGGGAAGTTGCGTGGATTGCAGATGACAACGATTGCCATTGCGGTTAGCGTATTCGTTTTTGCCACTGTTATTTATTTTATCGTACGGCAATCCGATGCCATGCTTGAACAGGAGTATAAAAAAATATTCCCGGCATTCAGATGGTTCGCAATAGGCATAGCTTTTGTTTGTTTAGGTTTAGGATTTAACATATTGCAAAAAAAATCAAGAAAATTAGCGTCCGATAATGGAACATTGGAAGAACGATTAAAACAATACTCCAAAGTGCACTTTAAATTCTTAGCCCTTTGTGAAGGCCCTGCCATGTTAGCGTCTATTGTTGTTTTATTAATGGGTGATTTTAGGTTATTTGTCATTGCGGGAATATGTATTATTTTCATATTATACAATTTGCCAACTAAGAAAAGAATAAGCCAAACGCTGCAATTAAATTGGGAAGATCAACAACAATTGTAAATTATTTAAATCAACAGTATGAAAAAAATATTTTTAATTATACCATTTTTACTTGCTATTCATTTTGTGATGGCACAAGACAAAGAAGAAAAAGAAAAAGGATTCAAAAAAGAAAACCTGTTTACGGGTGGAAGTGTAACCGTTTCTTTTTTCAATGGCTCTACCATTTTAGGTGCCAATCCGATTTTTGGATATAAACTGGCCGATTTTATTGATGGTGGCGCTGTCGTAAATTTTATTTACTCCAGTCAAAGGGATTATCTGGAGTTTGATGATAAAGTTAAACAAACAGTGTATGGCGGTGGATTATTTACAAGAATTTATCCCGTCAATTTTTTATTTATTCAAGGGCAGTTCGAACATAATTTTATCAAATTGAAATACAAACCTTCCAGTTCCTTTTATTTGCCGTATGAAGAAACAGTTGATGCCAATTCATTTTTAGTTGGTGGAGGTTACTGCCAGGGAAGAAATCCCGGTTCTAATACATTT
>JAGQWM010000093.1 GCA_020437365.1 Chitinophagaceae bacterium
GTTGGGCTTTTTTGGTATAGCGTCTTCAATTTGCGCAGCAGCAATGAAAGAAAAGAACAGAGAGAGTATTAGCAATATTTTTTTCATACACATTTATCTGCCAAAAACTATTTCGTCCGGCAATTCATTTTTATCTGTTTCGCTATCATAAGGAAAATAGGTGTGTAAGGCATCTCCAATTTGAATGACACATTCGGCAATGCCGCGGGCATAGTCATTGGCATTGAAGTGCTGCAACATTTCTTTTACTACTTTATTCCAATATTCCGTTGTTACTTTTTCATGGATACCCTTATCGCCAAAAACTGCCAATTGCCGGTCTTTCATAGCTACATAAACAAGAACAGCATTGCGCAAATCGGTTTTTTCCATTTCCAGGCGGTCAAAAATTTCTGCTGCCCGATCAATGGCATTGACCCAACTACAACGGCTTTCGACAAACACCCTTACTTCGCCACTTGTAGTTTTTTCGGCTTGGCGAATAGCTTTTACGATAAGGTGATTGTCATCATCTGTAAAAAATCGATTTTTCTTTTTCAGAAATGCAGCCATGAATAATCCGGGAAGTTTATTGAATATCAAATTTTATATCCGGTACTTTATCGGAACCTTCATCGGCTTTGTAATAGGCTTTTTCTTTAAAACCAAACATGCCGGCCAACATATTGTTGGGGAACCTGACAACTTTCAAATTAAATTTTTCTACGGCTTTATTATAATCCTGTCGGGCTACATTGATACGATTTTCCGTGCCTTCAATTTGTGTTTGAAAATCCTGGAAAGCTTTCGTTGTTTTTAAGTCAGGGTATCTTTCAAAAGAGGCAATCAACCGGCCGAATGAGCTTTGTAAATTACCTTGTGCCTGTTGGAATGCCTGTAAAGTTTGCGGGTCATTAATATCTACTTTTACTTGTGTAGCTTTAGCCCTGGCATCTACGACTGCAATTAAAGTAGATTTTTCAAAATTGGCAGAAGCCTGTACTGTTTTAATAACACTTGAATACAAATCGGCCCGGCGTTGATAATTCGTTTCTACATTACTCCAGACTTTTTTAACCCCTTGATCGGCAGTTTTCAATCCATTATAACCACTACAGCCCCATACGCCAAGTATCAGGACTAAAGCACCAATGATGAGTAATGTGACATTACGAGTTCCTTTCATTTTATTAAATTTTTAAAAAAGTAAAATAAATAGCTTTAAAGTTAAGAGAAGTAATGATACTGAATTCTTTTCTTTTCGGCAAACCACCAAAAATTACTGCTCAACGGCTGCAATACCCGGCAATTGTTTGCCTTCGAAATATTCTAACAAGGCACCACCACCGGTAGAAACATAACTCACTTTCGCCGCCAGATCAAATTGATTGACAGCTGCTACAGAATCGCCACCACCAACGAGTGAGAATGCTCCTTTTTGTGTGGCTGCAGCAACAGCCAATGCAATAGCTTTCGTTCCGTTTTGAAATTTCGTCATTTCAAAAACACCCATCGGGCCATTCCACAAAATTGTTTTGGATTTTTCAAGGATAGCGGCAAAATCGTTGATGGCTTTGCTGCCAATATCGAGCCCCATCCATCCGTTGGGAATCTCATTACTCGGTGCTTCTTTTGAATCGGCATCATTCGAAAATTTATCGGCAATTACAGAATCGGAAGGCAAATGAATATGCACATTTTTTTGTTTTGCTTTTTCCAAAATCTGCAATGCTGTTTCCAACCGGTCATCTTCGCATAAAGAATTACCGATTTTTCCACCTTGGGCTTTCATGAATGTATAAGCCATGCCGCCACCGATAATTATATCTGTGGCTTTATCTAAAAGATTTTCAATAATCAAAATTTTATCGCTCACTTTGGCACCGCCAATAATAGCAGCAAATGGCTTTTCACTTTTATGCAATACTTTTTCGGCACTACTAATTTCATTTTGCATGAGTAATCCAAAAAACTTTTTCTCCGGTGGAAAATATTGGCCTATAACAGCCGTAGATGCATGTGCACGGTGTGCAGTACCAAAGGCATCATTGACCCAAACATCGCCCAATGCCGCCAGTTTTTGGGCAAAGGCTTCATCTCCTTTTTGTTCTTCTTTATAGAAACGGAGATTCTCAAGCATCAGCACTTCGCCTTCCCGCATCATGGATGCCGTCAAATAAGCTTGTTCGCCAACGCAATCGTTGGCAAAAAGTACGGTAGCGCCCTGCAGCAATTCGCTGAGATGCTTTACAAGATGCTTTAAAGAAAATTTATCTTCCGGGCCATTTTTCGGCCTTCCCAAATGACTCATCAGTATAACTTTACCACCATCGGCCATAATTTTTTGAATGGTAGGAATTGCTGCTTTCATGCGGCTGTCGTCAGTAATTTCAAGTTTGTCATTGAGCGGCACATTAAAATCAACCCTTACCAATGCTTTTTGCCCTTTGAAATTATGCTTACTGAAATTTGTCATTTTTGCTGTATTAAAAATAAAAAAACCGTAACTACTATTTTGTAAGTTACGGTTTGTTGGAAATTTAATTTTTTATTTACTGATTAATGTAGCAAAATGGTTGACGGTTCTTACCAATTGGCTCACATAGCTCATTTCATTATCGTACCAACTTACGGTTTTCACCAATTGCTTATCGCCCATCGTCATCACTTTGGTTTGCGAAGCGTCATATAAAGAGCCATAATGCATACCAATGATATCGGTACTTACAATCAGGTCTTCATTATAGCCATAACTTTCGTTGGCAGCTTCTTTCATAGCGGCATTTACTTCTTCTACTGTCACCTTTTTTTCGAGAATGGTTACCAGTTCTGTCAATGAGCCGGTAATCGTCGGAACTCTTTGTGCGCCGCCGTCGAGTTTCCCCTGCAGTTCGGGCAAAACCAAACCGATAGCCTTGGCTGCTCCTGTACTGTTAGGTACAATATTGGCAGCTGCTGCTCTTGCCCTGCGCAAATCGCCTTTTGGATGGGGGCCGTCCAACGTATTCTGGTCATTGGTATAAGCATGAATGGTTGTCATCAACCCGGTTACGATTCCGTATTTATCGTTCAACACTTTGGCCATTGGAGCCAGGCAATTGGTCGTGCAAGATGCACAGGAAATAATGGTTTCGCTGCCATCAAGGATTTCATGGTTTACATTGAACACAACCGTTTTAAGGTCGCCGGTTGCCGGAGCAGAAATCACCACTCTTTTGGCGCCGGCTTTCAGGTGTGCCGAAGCTTTTTCTTTGTCGGCAAAGAAGCCGGTACTTTCTATGACTACATCCACATCGTGTGCCGCCCAGGGAATTTGTGAAGGATCTCTTTGTGCATATATTTTTACATGGTCGCCATTGACTGTGATGGCATCATCCGAAACTTTAATATCCGCATCGAACCTGCCTTGTGCACTATCATATTTTAATAAATGTGCCAATACTGCAGGGCTGGTCAGGTCGTTGACCGCCACTACATCAATACCTTTCATATTATATATCTGCCTGTAAACAAGCCGGCCTATTCTGCCGAAGCCGTTAATCGCTACTTTAATGGTGCTCATTATCTAAAGATTTTAAAAATTAAAAAATGAGCAGCGAAGGTACGAAATCTTAGCCTGTAAAGAGGTTACGCATTTGGATAATCCTTTGCCAAAGGGTGTGAATAATGAAGGAATAAAGGAAGCAAAAACTTTTGGTTTAAAATCCATTCGAGGCTATCTTTGCCCGCCCGTTACGAACGGTAAGGTTCGAAGCGGCACATCCCTTAGCGGCCCGTTCGTCTAAGGGCTAGGACACCACCCTTTCACGGTGGCGATACGGGTTCGAGTCCCGTACGGGCTACAAAAGCTTTGAATTCTTCAAAGCTTTTTTTCTTTCTATACTTTTACTGTATGCAAACGGCATTAAAAACGACAACTCCTGTTGTACTTTTTGACGGTGTGTGCAATTTCTGCAACCGCATGGTCAGTTTTGCCATACGCCATGATAAAAAAGGAGCCTTAAAATTTGCACCTATTCAATCTGCCAAAGGCAGGGAATATTTTTCAAAATTCGGCATTGATAAAAATGCCGACACGGTGATTTTGGTTGTCGATGAAAAAGTATATACTTATGCCGGGGCCGCTATCAGAATTTGCCGTTATCTTGACTGGCCGGTAAAAGTATATTATGGTTTTATCATTGTTCCTTCGTTTATCAGTCAGCCGTTGTACAAATGGTTTGCGGCGAGAAGATATAAATGGTTCGGCAAAAAAGAAAGTTGTATGGTACCGACTGAAGATGTGAAGGATAGGTTTTTGTAGGAAGGTTTTTATTTTTTCAATAAAATCGTTCGAACCTGAAGCCTGCACTGTCTCTTCAGGAAAGGGTGCAGAAAAACAACAAGCCAACGGCCACTATGCAGGCAGCAGTTTCTTCGATTCAAGCTTTTCAAACACTTTCTCGGTTTCCTGGTCCTGGTAACCCTGCGACCACGACACATACCGGTAAAACTCTTTGCTATTCGGAGCATGGCCGCTTATTTTCCGTACTACCTGCTCGGGCATTCCCAGGCTTAACATTGTAGTGATTGCTGTCCGCCTCATGGTATGTGTACTCCCTACATCACAAAAACGGTTTTTATCCCCCTTTACCGGCACAGGTATGCCCCGCCTGTTGCGGGTAATGAGTATCGGCTGCACAAAACCCGCCTCCTCCAGCAACCTTTTTATATACTTATTGATATTCGTGAGATTGAAATGTGGCAGTAATTGTTTTTTATGTTTTTTGTACTTGTGTATAATCTCTACCGCATAGCCCGGCAGTTTTATTAAAGAATCCGTTGAGGTCTTTATAGATTTTACGGCAAGGTAATATTGATTACCTACGAGGCGTATATTTTTTTTTCGCAGCCTGCTCAAATCGGAAAAGCGTAACGCAACCGTACACCCAAATACAAAAAAATCCTTCACCTCTTTCATTCTCGGCTTCAATGAATTTTCAAAATCTTTGTCGTAAATGAGAAAATTCAACTCTTCGGGGTGCAGGGGGAAAATGGCAATTTCTTCTTTAGGTACATAGAATAGTTTGTAGAACCCGCCAACAGGTATTGTTCTTTCTTTATTCATATAATTAAAGAACGACCGGATATTTTTCAGGTTCTGACCAACATAATTATCGAAACACCCACACTCGTCATAAAGCCAATTGGTAAACCGGCGATAAAAATTTTTCCAGTAATTGTGCTCTGCCCTCTGCTCCCTGCTATTAAGCCATTTGGAGGTTTTTAAGCGCAAATAAAACTGCTTTTCATTAGAAAATCTTTGCAGTAAGGATAAAGTAAACCGGTAATTGGCCACGGTACCTTTCGAAATTCTTTTCCCGTTTGGCTGCAGGCGGCGGCCCGATAAACTATCACGGATAAAACGTATATACTCTGTTTCGAACAACATTTCTTTACTTCTGTTTTGCTTATTCATTGCTATAATTTTTTTTAATAAAAAGATGGTAAAAACGCCAGAAATTACGTTTTTTAGCGTAATTTGAAGTTATGTAGTTCTTTGAGAAAGCAAGCCCGGCAATGGTTAGAAGATTTTTGATTACTATCCGGGCGGCATGGATATGCCGGGAAGGCAATACTCCGCCGGAAATGCTTACAGGTACGGCTTTAACGGGAAGGAAAAAGATACCGAAGAGCCGGTGCAATATGATTATGGGTTTAGGATATATGACCCACGGTTAGTTCGATTCAAATCGGTGGATCCATTAACAAGTAATTACCCTGAATTAACACCGTATCAATATGCATCAAACAATCCGATTAAATTTATAGATATAGACGGCCTTGAAGGCGGTGAAGACCCATATTATTTAAATTCTATTCCAAGAATCGCTAAAATGTATGCAGCAAATCTCTCAAAACTTCCTGAGGAAAGACAAAAACAAATAGCAAAAAACATTAAGTATGCCGCCGGTTTTGTCGTACAATTTTTAACAGG
>JAGQWM010000094.1 GCA_020437365.1 Chitinophagaceae bacterium
TGAGCTAAGCCCCATCGGGGCGATAGTTTTTTATGTGATGCGATTTGTGTACAATACTTGATGAGATATTTTGGTTAAAAGCCAGCCTGAACTTAGAAAACAATTTTAAATGTCGCTCTTCCAGAGCTTGTGTGTTATTTACAGTATTATCAATTATAGCTGTAAATCAACGTTTATGCATAATCGTTTTTAAGATACGAAATGAGTTTTATCGAAACCGGTGAGTCAAATCTTCAACCGTGCAGTTGGTTTTAAAAAAGCCGGTTAATTTATTAATGACACCTTCTACCAATGCATCGGGACAGGAGGCGCCGCTGGTGAGTAAAATTTTTACAGGGTTTTCTTCCGGCAGAAAATGATGAGTCATGGATGATTCCTTCGTATGAAAATTATGATGCAGAATGGTTTTACTATTCAATATTTTATTTTCATGGTCAATAAAATATGTGGGCAGATTTGCTTCGCATAGTTCTACCAAATGCGATGTATTAGAAGAATTATAACCACCTACTACAATTGCAAGATGAGCATCTGTATTCAGCATATTCGAAACTGCGGTTTGATTATCATTGGTTGCATAGCAAAGCGTATCTCTCGTATCTGCAAAATGCTCCTCAGAAGAATCGTTCGGAAAAGTGTTCAGCATCACTTGTTTCAGATAATCGGCAATAGCCTGTGTGTGGCTGGCCAGCATGGTCGTTTGATTCACCACGCCGATCCTTTTCAAATCTTTGTGAATATCAAACCCTATGGAATGTTGGTTTTTGAATTCTTCCAAAAAAGCCGTTTCATCTTTTTGCCCGGTTATATACTGTGCCAATGCTTTTGCTTCATCCATATTTTTTACAACAACCGAAGGCGCATTGTTGGCTGCATGTGAAAATGTGGCTCTCGTTTCTTCATGCCGGGGTTTACCATGAATCACAATAGTATAATTTTTTTTGGCTATCGCTTCGCTTCTGTTCCATACTTTTTCTACGAAGGGGCAAGTCGTATTATATTTTTCAGTTTGAATACCTTTTTGTTTTAATTTTTCTTCAATCAATAACGTGGTGCCAAAAGCCGGAATCAGTACAATGTCATCTTGTTGGATTGCAGAAAAAGGAATTAACTGTTTGCCATAGGTGTCTTGCAAAAACTGGATACCATGTGCTTGCAGGTCGGCATTCACTTGCGGGTTGTGAATCATTTCACTGAGCAAATAAATTTTTTTGCCTTTGTTTTCTGCTACTGTTTTAAAAGCAATTTCAATGGCATTCTCCACACCATAGCAAAACCCGAAATAACGGGCCAGGTATATTTGTACCGGGCCGAAATCTAACATCGTAGGAGCAAAATCCCTTCCCTGCTGCGAAGCATTATTTTCCGTTTTATCCCATTCCTTTCTCTTTTTTTTAATTGCTGAAATTAATGGGCTTCGGTAGATGATGGGTACATCAAATTTTTTCATACTGCAAAGTTACCAAGTTCGGGCTTTTGGGTTTTAAATTAGTTTTCCTGAGATGAGGTTTCATTTTTATGAAATCCTGTATTCTTAATACAAGGCCGGCACGGCCGACACTTTGGTAACATCAGCAACAGTAAAAGCTAAGCCCCAGCGGGGCGGCAGTTTTAATCCATGTTAATCAAAAAAATCAAAAAGATATTTTTCATAATAAGCCAGCTCTAAATCTTAGAGTAATTTTAAAATGTCGCTCTTCCAGAGCTTAGGTCTTATAACGATTGCAACTTTTGTATTACCAAAATTTTGCTCCAATGGAGCAATGATGTCTTGATACAAAGATTTATAAAATTGCATAAAAATTTCGTAAGCTATAATTTTATTTATGTATTTCAGCATTTTTAATATTAGGCCGGTACGGCCAACACTTTGGTAACATCAGCAACGGTAAAAGCTAAGCCCCAGCGGGGCGTCAGTTTTAATTCGATGAAATGTATCCATTAAACTCGAAGAGATTTTTAACTTGATATGTCAGCTCTAAATCTTGAAGTAGTTTTAAGATGTCGCTCCTCCAGAGCTTGAGTGTTACTTGCGTACGTAACTTTTGGTATTACCAAAGTTCTACTCCGATGGAGCAAAAGCATCCCCAAAAAAATAAAGGGAAAATTTTGTCAAAAATTTTTAAAAAAATTACTTTTTTATCTTTTGAAAACAGACATATTTTTGTCTCGAATTATTACTTAATTGATGTTGAAATATGATACATGAATTTACTCCGTTAGATTGGACACACTATACCAATATTTATGAAGTTAATATCAGGCAATATACACCCGAAGGTACTTTCCATGCATTTGCGAAACATTTGCCAAGGCTCAAAGCAATGGGTGTGCATACGCTTTGGTTGATGCCGGTAACACCTATTTCGGAAAAAATAAGACAAGGTAGCTTGGGAAGTTATTATGCCTGTTCCGATTATACATCAGTAAATCCTGAATTTGGTGATGTAGAAGATTTAAAAAATTTAGTTCAACAGGCACATGATGTCGGTTGTAATATTATCATTGACTGGGTCGCCAATCATACGGGTTGGGATCATCGCTGGACAAAAGAGCATCCTGAGTTTTATAATATGGATGCTGCCACCAATGATTTTAAAACGCCGAAAGGCATGCACGACATTATCGAACTCAATTATAAAAATCTTGCCATGCAGGAAGCCATGATAGATGCCATGCAATATTGGATTGACTATTGCGAAATTGATGGGTTTCGTTGCGACCTGGCCGCTTGGGTACCGTTGCAATTCTGGAAAAAAGCAAGAAAAAAAATAGATGCCGTGAAACCCTTATTCTGGTTCGGTGAATATGATGAACTGGACAATCCGGAATACGGCGAAGTGTTCGATGCCAGTTATACCTGGAACTGGATGCATCAAACAAAAGATTTTTATGATGGAAAATTAAAGCAAGCCGATTTATTAAATTGTTTAAAAAAATATGACGACCTCGGTGACCACACCATGCGGACATGGTTTACTTCCAATCATGATGAAAACAGTTGGAATGGAACGGAGTATGAAAAATACGGCGATATGGCCATTGCCCTTGCCGTGTTTAGTTGCACCTGGAATGGTATTCCTTTAATGTATTCGGGACAGGAACTACCCAACCGAAAGCGATTAAAATTTTTTGATAAAGATTGTATTGACTGGAAAGATGAATGTGCACTGGCAGATTTTTATACTACATTATTGAATGTACATACGAATAATCCGGCGTTGCGAGGTGGTGATGGCAACGTACAAACTTTTCGTATCAAAACCTCGGCAGGCTGCATGGCTTTTTTACGTCGCAAAGCAATGAACGAAGTTTTTGTGTTGATAAATTTTTCTGCGAAAGACTTGGAAGGAGAAATATTGGATAAAAATGTAGTGGGAAGTTTTCAAAATATATTTAGCGGATCAGTAATTGATTTTACAAAACAGAGAACATTTCATTTGCCTGCTTGGGGGTTTCTTTTGTATGTAAAACAATAAAAAAAACCATCACGACAAAAGTGATGGTTTTCTATTTAAAAAGGAAAAATTAAAATTTATTTCATATTGAGCGGATACCGGTAAATGCCATCATAACCCGGATAAATGCCTTCGAGTTGAATCGTTTCGCCTTTCAGGTTTTTAATCGCTTCTGTCATTTGTGAAATGTTGGAAATATCCATTCCGTTTACAGTGGTGATAATAAATCCATCGTCCATTCTTGTTTTACTGATAACACCACCTTGTGTAATTTTTTTCACAAGTACACCACCTTCAATATTATTTTCCTTGGCGGTTTTTTCATCAATGTTTTCCAATTCTGCGCCGAGTATTTTATCTATTCCGGCTAATAAATTTTTATAAGTGCCTTGCTTAGTTGACAACACCGCTGAAGTTTCATATTCTTTACCATCTCTTTTGTAAGTGATGCTAATTTTATCGCCAGCGTTATGAGATGATACATTGGCTGTCAATTCTGACCAGGAATGAATGGGTATGCCGTCAATTTTTGTAATGACATCGCCGGATTTCAATCCAATTTTAGCGGCTGCACCGTCTTGGGCTATTTCATCGATATGTGCACCATCGGCAGCATCTATATGTTCCTGGCTGGCAGAAACACCGAGGTATGGCCTTTTTACTTCGCCGTATTCAATCAAATCGTTTACAATTTTCTTTACTAAGTTGACCGGAATGGCAAATGAATAACCGGCATAAGTTCCGGTAGGAGCATAGATGGCTGAATTGATTCCCACCAGTTCTCCATCTGTTGTAATCAGCGGGCCACCACTGTTGCCTTTATTGACGGCAGCATCTGTTTGAATAAAAGATTCAATGGGGTTTGAACCCTGCCGGCCGTTGATGCCAATATCTCTTCCTTTAGCACTTACAATGCCTGCCGTTACAGTTGTCTCTAACGTCAATGGATAACCGACTGCCAATACCCATTGTCCCAATTGTAAATTGTCGGAGTTGCCATATAAAAGGAAGGGGAAATTATTACCATCAATTTTCAGCACGGCAATATCACTATTCGGATCACGGCCGATAACTTTCGCTTTGTATTCTTTTTTGTTATGTAGCGTAACGGTTATTTCGTCAGCTACGCCATCGCCACCGTCAGATATAACGTGGTTGTTGGTAATAATGTAGCCATCATTGCTGATAATAACACCGCTGCCCGAAGCTCTTTGTTCAGGTTGTACCATAGGCATTTGAGGCCCGAAGTTGAAAAACTGATCCAATAAATCCTGCATACTATTGTTGCGGCTGCGAGGCAATTTATTATTGATTTCTTTGGCCGGAATTTTTGTTTTGATATGTACCACTGCCGGTACTGCCGAGTTGGCCGCTTTGGTAAAATCTACCGGCCCGCCCGTTGTGTTATCTCCATCAAAAAATCCTGCATAATTAGCCGGAAAATGGCCGCTGTTGATTGACTGGGCATAACCGCCTTGGTGAGTAGTTACTTTTCCGTAAATCCATACGCTGGTGAGTGCTGATAAGGCACTAATGCCTACAATCAGCAAAATTTGTTTAAGTTTCATAGTATTCTTTCTTTTTAGTATAGTTGTAGAATCTGGCATTTCTGAAGTTGTTTGATTTGCCATTGCTGTACAAAATAACAAACTGTACAGCAACAAAACTCATTTTTAAACGAGTTTAACAAATATTTACTAAGACCTTCGTACTTCTGCTCCGATATAAAATTAAAAAAAAATGCTGATTTTTTTGGGCTAAGTTTTGTTGGCTTCTTTCTGTCATAAACTTGTCAGGAATGAAACCGTATCCACACCATCGGCATAATCGGTTAACGAAGGATTTTGTGCAAGCCCGAATGGAATAAAACCCACGCCAACGATGCATTGTAAATCTGCATTCTTTGCCAACGAGGCCATGACGTCTTCCTTTGATGAATAAAACGAATAATTCAACTGGCTGATGGGAGAGAAGAGTTGTTCATCCTCAATTAAAAGAATAGAGCCGTTTGTCATATAATATTTTTTGTTCAGGATATGCAATGCCAGGTTATAGTCATAATTGTTTTTGTATTTATGATGTTCGGCCAGGTGTGCATATTTATTAAATACATCTAGAAGTTTTTTAAAATCATATTTTTCCGGCACAAAAATTTTGGAAACATTGCGGCAGCCCAATCCAAAAAATGTATACACATCATCACCGAGTTTTTCCAGTTCCTCTGTCGTTTCATTGCCGGTAAGCAAAGCCACCGAAGTCCTGTTTTTGCGGATGATGTGCGGGTATTTAGCAAAATAATATTCAAAATAACGGGAAGAATTATTACTGCCGGTAGCAATGTACGCATCACAACTTTTCAGCTGGTCGGTAATAATAATAGATTGACTCAATGCGGGTTCCCAGCCAATTAATTTCTCTACAAAATGTTTGATCA
>JAGQWM010000095.1 GCA_020437365.1 Chitinophagaceae bacterium
TCAGGCAGGTTGATAAAAATAGCAATGGGTTCATTTTTATAATACGCAAACCAAAGAATTTTTTCGTCCATCACCGGTTTCATTTTGCGAAACAGTATC
The DNA here is from genome assembly GCA_020437365.1 of Chitinophagaceae bacterium. Lineage (GTDB taxonomy): Bacteria > Bacteroidota > Bacteroidia > Chitinophagales > Chitinophagaceae > JJ008. Next base: position 100 of record JAGQWM010000095.1, read on the forward strand.
ATGGCTTGTCTCTTTTTTAATTCTTTCAATCCACCATGACCGGCCCAGGCTTTGTTGTACACGGTAACAAAATCTTCTACATATTTTTCCAGGTGTTTTTTTTCTAAGGTGCGAGCCGAATAATCCGGGTCTTTGGCAATGTTGGCATGTCTTTCAATGGTTTTTTGGCTCAATTCTTTTGTGGGGTCCAATCCGTAACAGGCCTGGCCGTAAAATTCTTTGAAACCATAATTGTCAAATAGTTTTTGATAATAAGGCAATGCATAATTCATACAATATAATGGAGATTGAAAACCCTCGACAATCAATCCCCACCAGCGGTCTCTTTCACCAAAATTGATAGGCCCGTCCATCGCTTGCATACCATTTTGCAACAGCCAGTGTTTGGCTACATCAAATAACATATCTGCTGCTTGTTGGTTGTCGATACAATCGAAAAATCCAATACCGCCAACTTGCAGGTCATCCCCTTTATTTTTATATTTCTTATTGGTAAAAGCGGCAATTCTGCCAATGAGTTGCCCTTCATCATTTTTCAAAACCCACCGGATGGCATTGCCCATTTGGAAAGCTTTATTTTTCTTTTTATCAAACACTGCTTTGATGTCTTTATCCAAAGGACGGATATACGCCGGATTATTTTTATGCATGAGTACATTGACCCTGATAAATTCTTTTTCCAGTTTTGGCGTAGTTACTTCTATCAATTGCATGCTGCAAATAACGAAAATTTACAATTAACAGCTTTCCGGCCGCTGTATTTGCCCGTTTATATTCTGCAAAAACTGCTTCATTCACCTTTTTTCCACGAAATATTTTTTTCTTCTTTCTTTTTTCATAATAAGGTGCTACACCCTTACCTTTGCGGCTCGAAAATAACCCTCACAATAAATAGATTATATGGCAAATCTTGGAAAAGTAAAACAAGTCATCGGAGCTGTAATAGACGTGCAGTTCGACAAACAGCTCCCTGAAATTTATAACTCCTTAGAACTCAAGAAAGAAAATGGTGATACGCTGGTACTGGAAGTACAGCAACACCTGGGTGAGGATAGTGTCCGTACCATTGCCATGGACGGAACTGAAGGTATTGTAAGAGGCATGGCAGTAGCCGATACCGGCAAACCCATTGCCATGCCAATAGGTGAATCCATTAAAGGACGTTTGTTCAATGTAACCGGCGACCCGATTGACGGATTACCTGTTGTGAGCAAAGAAGGAGGAAGACCCATTCACAGCCAACCGCCTGCATTTGAAAATTTAAGTACTGCCAGTGAAGTATTATATACTGGTATTAAAGTGATTGACCTGATTGAGCCTTATGCCAAAGGTGGTAAAATAGGATTGTTTGGTGGTGCAGGTGTAGGTAAAACCGTTTTGATCCAGGAATTGATTAATAATATTGCCAAAGCGTATTCCGGTTTATCAGTATTTGCAGGAGTAGGGGAAAGAACCCGTGAAGGAAATGACCTGATGCGTGAAATGATTGAAGCAGGCATTATGAAATACGGCGATGCTTTTAAAAAGAGTATGGAAGAAGGTGGTTGGGATTTGAGTAAAGTGAATATGGACGAATTGCATGATTCCAAAGCCACATTTGTATTCGGACAAATGAATGAACCTCCCGGCGCCCGTGCCAGGGTGGCTTTATCCGGATTGACAATTGCCGAATATTACCGGGATGGTGATGGCACAGGAAAAGGAAGAGATATTCTTTTCTTCGTCGATAACATCTTCCGTTTTACGCAGGCAGGTTCCGAAGTATCGGCTTTATTAGGAAGGATGCCTTCGGCTGTGGGTTACCAACCTACTTTGGCTACAGAAATGGGTGTCATGCAGGAAAGAATTACTTCTACAAGAAATGGCTCCATTACTTCCGTACAGGCAGTGTATGTACCGGCTGATGACCTGACCGATCCGGCACCGGCAACAACTTTTGCTCACCTCGATGCTACAACCGTATTGAGCCGTAAAATTGCTGACTTGGGTATTTATCCTGCGGTGGATCCTTTGGATTCTACCTCAAGAATTTTGACACCACAAGTGGTAGGCGATGCGCATTATAAATGTGCCAATGACGTAAAACTGATGTTGCAGCGTTATAAAGAATTACAAGATATCATTGCCATTTTGGGTATGGATGAATTGAGTGATGAAGATAAACAAGTGGTAAACCGTGCCAGGAAAGTACAGCGTTTCTTATCGCAGCCTTTCCATGTGGCAGAAGCGTTCACCGGACTGAAAGGCGTATTGGTTCCAATTGAAGAAACCATTCGGGGATTCAATATGATAATGGATGGTGAAGTGGATGAATATCCGGAAGCAGCATTCAACCTGGTGGGAACCATAGATGATGCTATCGAAAAAGGAAAGAAATTAATGGCACAGGCTAATTGATAAATGCCCGAAATGAAATTAGAAATTTTAACTCCCGAAAAAAAAGTATTTAGCGGCGAAGTGTACGGCGTACAATTGCCCGGTATCAGTGGTTCTTTTGAAGTGCTGGACAAACATGCGCCATTGGTAAGTGCTATCAAACCGGGACGATTGAAAATATTGAAGAATAAACAACAAAACACTGCGTTATATTCAATCCTCGGAGGATTTGTAGAAGTGTTGAATAATAACGTTATCGTATTAGTGGAAAACGCCACACCTGTGGAATAACCGACTGAAATTATATCAGTCGATTCGGAATAATGAAAACAACATTACGGCCCGCTTTTTTTGAAGCGGGTTTTTTTATTGTTGATGTCTTTTTTTCAATTCTGCTTCGGCGTAGCCAAAAACTTTTTTCAATAAATCTGTTTTTCTTAATTCATATTTTGTACGAATGCCGGCTTCTTCATTGGCCACCATCATAAACATCAGGTCGATAACCCGTGCCGATACAAAATCAGTCAGGTTGGTTTCCAGTGGTTTACTGATGAAAGGAATTTTATTATACACATTTGTAATGGAGCTCCAGTCTTTATCGGCACCTTCTATATGAATGGTACTGTCAACAATAGGCCGGAATGCCGTGATGAGGCTTGGCTGCATGGCATTCTTAAAATAATCGGTGGCAGCATGTGTATTGTCAGTGATTAAAATATTGACAGCATCTTTTATGCTCATTTGCTTCACGGCATCAAAGAAAATAGGCTTGGATACTTGTACCGCCGATGACATGGCACTGGTAAATTTTCCGGTAACACGGTTTACGACCTTATCAAGCCCCACATCTCTCAATGTTTTTTCAATTTTTTGTGCATCGCCCGGAAAAGCAAACCGTACAATGGGATTGCCATTGGGATCGGCAAATGCATCAGCCCATTTAAACAGTCCTTGCGAAAGAGCTTCTTTGAGTCCCATTACCATTTCTAATTGAGAAGGAATGAGTCCAAGGTTTTTTAAAACACTACAGCCCGATGTCATAAGTAAAAGCGAAAAAGCAGGTAGTAAAAGCAGTTTTTTCATAAAAAAATATTTGTGTGTAATAGATTAATTTAATTGAGGGTCAATGGGAAAGTTCGCCATGATTTTATAATCGCCACCCAAATGTTCCAATGAGTCTTTCCACAGCGCCGTATAATCTTTGTGAAAGATTAATTGTTGATTGGCCCGGACAGTCAGCCATGTTTTTTCTTCCATTTCATCCGCTAATTGATTTTTTGTCCAGCCGGAATGGCCAACAAAAAACCTGATTTTATTGCTATCGAATTTTCCTTTTTTCAAAAATTCTACCAAAGCAGCAAAATCGCCACCCCAGAAAACATCACGAATTACTTCTTGTCCGCCGGGTATCTGTTGCGGATATTGATGCAGAAAATGTAAAGAATCCATTTGTACCGGCCCGCCATAAAAAACCGGAATTTTATGTCCTTCCAATTCTGGAATCAATTCATCTAAAGAATTTTTAAATTGGCGATTGAGTACAAATCCAAAACTTCCTTCTGTATTATGTTCGCATAAAATAACAACCGACCGCAGAAAGTTCGGATCTTTCAAAAATGGGTCTGCAATCAATAATACGCCGGAGGATAATTTATTCATAGTTCAATTTAATGTTTTTAATTGTTATTTTAAACAGCAATAAGAAAATGTTTTTTATTTGACAAGAGCCAATGGTAAATGTCCGAATAGTTAAAAAAACTAGTTAAAAATATTGCCGGCATCGGTTCAAATGAAGTAAATGCAATAGAGAAATGTATTTTTGCCAAATGTATTCCATCCTGAATTCAATTATCTTCATATTATAATTTATTTGTGAAAAGAATTTTTACCATAATTACTGTGCTGATCAGTCTTTCATTGATAGGCATTATTGTAATCCAAATCTCCTGGATTAAAAATATGGTGCTGCTGAACCAGGAACAAATAAAAGAAAAACTGAAAGGCGCCATTGAAACGGTGGGTGCAGATTTAGCAGAACACAAAGGAAGTTACAGCTTGCGTGACAGAAGAAACAGCCTGGCCGATAATTTTTCGTTGAATTTATTTTCACCCAATACGGTCAGCCAGCAATTTAGTGTAGAAGAAATAAAGAAAAAACTGGACAAGGCTTTTCTCGATATCGGTTTGAAAAATGTAAACTATGAATTCGGAATTGCCATGTTGGGCCGAAATGGTTTTGAAAATTATTTTGAAAGAAAGACACCCAAATTTGCACAATTTTATAAAGACACGGTGAATAATAGCCAGGTTTTTTATCCCTTGATTCCACCCAGTGGTTCTGCCGGCGAAAATCTTTCTCCCGATGAAGTTTTGATTGTTATGCTGCCTAATATCAACAGTTATGTATTGAATTCATTAAAATGGAGAATCCTGGCGTCGGTTTTATTTACCATTATTATCCTGGCCGCATTTTATCTTACGGTTCGTACGATGTTGCGGCAAAAAAAATTGGGCGACATCAAAAACGATTTCATTAATAATATGACGCATGAATTTAAAACACCGATTGCCACTATTTCATTGGCAGTAGATGCTATGCGTAATCAAAAAGTAATTGCCGATTCACAAAAGATGGGCTATTTCAGCAGTATTATCAAAGAAGAAAATCAACGAATGAACCGGCAGGTCGAAACAATTTTGAAAGCTTCGCAATTAGAGAAAAGAGAAGTGGAATTAAATTTAGAGCCGGTTCATGTGCATCAAATTATACATGATGTAGTTGATAATTTTAACCTGCAATTGGAAGATAAAAAAGGAAAAGTTGATTTATTTTTAAATGCCAAAAATGATTTGATAGCGGCCGATGAAGTGCATTTGCTCAATCTTATCAATAACCTCATTGATAATGCCGTGAAATATGCAAAAGAAGCAACGCCACCACATATCAAACTCAGCACACATTCTACTGCCAAAAATTTCGTTATGCGAATTGAAGATAATGGCATTGGTATGAACCGCGAAACACTCCGCAGGGTTTTTGAAAGATTTTACCGGGCACACACCGGCAATGTGCATAATGTCAAAGGATTTGGGCTTGGGTTGAGTTATGTCAAAACAATGATTGAAGCACATGAAGGCCATATAAAAGCCGAAAGTACTATGGGCAAAGGCAGTACGTTTACGATAGAATTGCCGTTGAAAAATATTTAATTTTTTCG
>JAGQWM010000096.1 GCA_020437365.1 Chitinophagaceae bacterium
AAATTAATTTGATGAAAGGCAGAAAACACAAAGCCGTAGAAGAAACGAAAACCGTCATGGACTTAATGATGCACGGTGGCGCCAGTGCCGTTTTTCACAGTATGAGCGAAGAAGATGTGCAACGGATTATGCAATACCCGTATAATATGTTTGCTTGTGATGCCACCATCAGGGTTTTAAACCTTGGCATGCCGCATCCTCGTGGTTACGGTACCAATGCCCGTGTATTAGGCCGGTATGTAAGAGAGAAAAAATTATTTTCATTAGCAGAAGCCATACGCAGAATGACGTCATTGCCAGCGCAGAAATTTCAATTGACTGACAGGGGTTTGTTACGCAAGGGCATGGCCGCAGATATTGTCATTTTTGACGCCGATAAAGTGATTGATAATGCTACATTCGAAAAACCTCATGCGTATTCCACAGGCTTTCATTATGTAATTGTGAACGGTGCCATTACGGTTGACAAAAGTGTTCATACCGGTGTCAGGAATGGGATGGCGTTGTATCATCATTTTGAATAAATAAAATAACGTAAATGATTATACGAAATATTTTTTATCAATAATTCACCAATGCCTGAACTGTTTCATCTAACCGTGCTTTGGCCATAAAGTTTTTTTCCAATGCCGTATTGAAGGGTACAGGCGTATCCAAACTGGCACAACGCATAACCGGCGCATCCAATAAACCAAAACAGTTTTCGGCAATCCAGGCAGCTATTTCACCACCTACGCCACCGATTAATGTGTCTTCATGTAAAATCAATACTCGTCCGGTTCGTTGTACCGATTCGCGGATGGCCATATAATCAAGTGGCGATAAAGAACGTAAATCAAGAATGTCGATATCTATTTCCGGATGTTCGGCTGCATAATCATCGGCCCAATGCACACCGGCGCCATAAGTGATAATAGAAATTTCATTTCCTTCTCTTATATGTTTGGCTTTGCCGATTTCAATTTCATAATATGATTTTGGCACATTTCCCTGCACCGAACGATACAAGGCTTTATGTTCAAAAAATAAAACGGGATTGGGTTCGTTGATAGCTGCAATCAACAATCCTTTGGCATCAATAGGAGAAGAAGGATACACAACTTTTAACCCGGGCGTTTTCACAAACCAGGCTTCATTACTTTGCGAATGAAAAGGGCCTGCACCTACACCGCCACCCGTGGGCATCCGAATGACAACATCTGCACTTTGTCCCCACCGATAATGAATTTTAGCGACGTTATTGATTATCTGATTGAAACCAACGGCAGCAAAATCAGCAAACTGCATTTCCATCATGCTTTTAAAACCTTCTAAGGATAATCCTAATGCAGCACCAACAATAGCACTTTCGCATAACGGCGTATTGCGAACTCTTTTTTTACCAAATTCTTCAACAAAACCTTCCGTTATTTTGAAAACACCACCATACTCAGCAATGTCTTGCCCCATCAAAATTAAATTGGCGTGTTGTTGCATACTTTGCTGTAACCCTTCTTTGATGGCATCAACAAAACGAAGTTGTTGTATTTCATCGCTTGTGGACGTTGTATATTTTGCATCGCTGTAAATGGCTGCATTGTCGATGAGTTGACAAGTTGCCTGGCCAGTTTGTTTTTTGGCCGAAGTTATATAAGGTGCATACACTTCATCCTGCTCCGTTTCTGCATCTATAAAAATGGGATGTATGTCCATACCAATAGCGATTTCCTTTTCAATTGTTTCTTTCAGTGATAGATGTATGGCGTCAATTTCATTTTTATCTATCAGGTTTATACTTTCTAAATAGGATTCATAATTTGCTATAGGATCTTTTTGTTGCCAAAGTGTAAATAATTCTTTGGGAACATATTTTGTACCGCTGGCTTCTTCGTGTCCTCTCATCCTGAAAGTTGTACACTCAATGACATAAGGTTTTTGATTGGCGATACAATATTCTCTAACACCCTTAATTGTGTCATACACTTCCAGAAAATTATTCCCATCTATTTTTATTCCTTCAATGCCATAACCTTTGGCTTTATCAATCAAATTGATACAACGGTATTGTTCGGAAACCGGCGTACTCAATCCATAGCCGTTATTTTCGATGATAAAAATTACCGGCAAGTCCCAGACTGCTGCTGTATTGAGTGCTTCATGAAAATCGCCTTCGCTGGTACCTCCGTCGCCGGAAAAGGCAACAGATACTTTATTTTCTTTTTTTAATTTGTAAGCCAATGCCACTCCATCGGCAATGGCAAGTTGCGGACCGAGATGAGAAATCATCCCGCAAATATGAAAATCTTTATTGCCGAAATGAAAACTTCTTTCTCTTCCTTTGGTATAACCATCTTGTGCTCCTTGCCATTGTTTGACAAGTTTTTGCAAAGGCATCTTACGAGTGGTAAACACACCCAGGTTTCTATGCAAAGGCATAATCCATTCATCGGGTTGTAAGGCTAGTGTTGTTCCTACGGAAATGGCTTCCTGCCCGATACCACTAAACCATTTAGAAATTTTTCCCTGCCGGAGCAAAACCAGCATTTTTTCTTCGATCAGCCGGGGCCACAATAAGCTTTTATAAAAATCCAATAACTGATTATCGGAAAGTGCTTTTCTATCAAAATTCATAATGTGCAATTCATTTTTCAGTGTAGTACAATGATTTTACACGACAACTAACTCATAAAAATCTTCGGGTTGTAAATATTTCTGTGCCAATTCTTGTAACTCTTCTGCCGACACGGTTTGAATGGTTTGTATCAATTGATAAAAATAAGATTCATCGAGATGGTGCAAGATCATATCTTTCCATCGCATTATTATTTTAAATGACCCATTCAGGTCGCCGAGAAAAAGTCCCATGATATAATTTCTCACCAGGTTTAATTCATCGGTACTCACCGGTTCTTCCCGCAATCTTTTCATTTCTTTATAGGTTTCTGCAATGGTGGCATCACTCACTTCTTTGCCGGCTTCGGTACTGATAATCCATGCCGATTGCTGCCTCAAATTGGCGAACATGCTATAAATGCCATAAGTATATCCTTTGTCTTCCCTGATATTCATCATCAGCCGCGAACCAAAATAACCACCTAAAATTGTATTCAATAAATAGGCTTTTGCATAATCCGGATGCCGTTTAGTGGGAAACAACCGGGCTATTTTTATTGAACTTTGTATGCCATTCGGGTCGTTGATAATTTTTGATTTTTTTTCAACGGCTGGCGTGATGGGAAATTCTTTGACTTTTATATCGCCGAAAGGCAAATCACCAAAATAAGTGTTCAATAACGAATTAATATTTTCCGGCAACTTTCCCGCCACAAAAATCCTGAGTTTTCCCTGCTGATAATATTTTTCATAAAAACGAAGTAAAGCATCTCTTTCCAATGCATCGAAATCTTCATCGCTGCTGAATCGTCCATAAGGATGTGATTCGCCAAATAAATAGGAATCGATAAGGCGGCCGGCAATAAAATCACTTTTTTTCAAATTTAATTTTAACCGTTGCTTTCGGTTTTGTTTGAAAATGGCCAATTCATCTTCCGGCATTACTGAGTCAGTAATCAATGTCCGCACTTCGGGCAACAGTTTATCTACATGTTTTGATAAGGTATGCAATGTAATGGTGGCTGTATCTGAATAACAACTTCTGTTCAAATAAGCACCATAATAATCGAAGTATTCATTGATCTGAAATGCATTTTTCTTGGTAGTGCCGTTGCGCAATAAAAAATTGGTCGTACCTGCCACAAGTTTTTGTTCTTCCTGTGTAACGCCGGCGGTAAAAACCCATTCTATCATCATTACATCATCTTCGCCGGCATCAATGGAAAAAATCTCAACGCCATTGTCCAATGTATATTTTTGATACGGCGGCAATTTGATTTGCATATCCACAGCATCTACAATCTTCGGGGTTTGTTTCCTGTCTAACATTTCTTTTGTTTGCAATTTTTAATTTTCAGCTAAATAATAAATTGTATTGCTGTTTTCCGGCCGGAAAATTTTTTGGCTTTCTTCCAGTATATCCTGCGTGGTGACTGAATGATATTTTTCCAATTCAAAATTCATCCAGGCGGCATCGCCCAACGCTTCAAAGTAAGCAAGGCTATTGGCCCTGTTTTGAATACTCATATCCTCAAACAAAATCAGGCTTTCGGTTTTGTTTTTTACTTTTTGCAATTCATTTTCATCTATTTTATTCTGTACCATTTTATCGAGAACGATAGACAATTCTTTTTCTGCTTTTTCCATAGAAATGCCTTTTATCAATTTCCCCTGGATGCTTAGCAAGCCTTTGTCGATGCTGCCCATGTGGTAACATTGCAAATGACTAAAAATTTGTTTTTCCTTTACCAGTTTTTGAAACAACCGGGAAGAAGCGCTGCCGCTCAAAACATCTGAAAGTAAATCAACAATATAATAACGGCGGCTCAGGCGTTCATCTATATGCCAGGTTTTATATAAAGCATCGATGGGTACTTTGGCTTTTACTTCCAGTTTTCTCTCTTCATTTTGATCAGGTTCCTGTGGCAGGTTCCTCATGTATTTTTCACCGGCGGGAATATCGCCAAACCATTTTTGTGCCAAGGCTTTTACATTTTCAACTGTTACATTTCCGGCTACGCAAAGAATGGCATTGACCGGGCGATAAAACTTAAAGAAAAAATTTTTAACATCGTCCAATGTAGCACTTTCTATATGCGATAAGTTTTTGCCTATCGTCATCCAACGATATGGATGTTTTTTGTATGCCAGTTCCCGCATTTTGAACCAAACATCGCCATAAGGTTTATTCAAATAGGATTCTTTAAACTCTTCACACACAACTTTGCGTTGAGTCGCTAAACTTTTTTCGCCGAAAGCCAATGATAACATTCGGTCACTTTCTAACCAAAAAGCCGTTTCTAAATTTTCGGCCGGTAGTTGAATATGATAATCCGTAATGTCGTTGGTTGTATAAGCATTGTTTTCGCCACCGGCTCTTTGCAAAGGTTCATCGTAGTTAGGTATATTGATGGAACCACCATACATTAAATGTTCGAACAAATGTGCAAAGCCTGTTTTTTCGGGGTCTTCATCCCGGGCGCCTACATCGTACAATATATTGACAGCCGCCATCGGCGTAGAATCATCCCGATGTACAATTACCCGCAAGCCATTATCCAGTGTAAATTTTTCAAATTCTATCATATCAATTCTTCTTTATGCCATGAAAGCAACAATCGAGTACCGGTAGCCGATACATTTGGTAAAATTATCGGAAAAACAGTTTATGGCAAGGAAAAGCTTTAAATGATACTGAGTATTTTGAATTCAATATCTATTAAATCGCCATTGCGTTGAATGTAAAACTTCACATTTTCTTTGGCGGCTTGTAAAGCAATTTTATACGCATTGAGGTTTTGCGAAAAATCTTTATTGACGCCCAGCACCTGGTCGCCTTCTCTAAGGCCGGCTGCTTCGGCCGGAGAGCCTTTGGCTATATCGCCGACGACTATTATACCATTGACCAAATACAATTCGACACCGGAATAAGAGTAATCGAAATTTTCGTTGTAATGTTTATT
>JAGQWM010000097.1 GCA_020437365.1 Chitinophagaceae bacterium
ACGATGTGGTGCAAATGGCCGGTTTATTTATCAAAGAAGGCCCGATTGTACAAGTAAAAGATCGGGATAATAATGCCAGCGAATTGAAAGATAAAAACAGGAATGTATTGTACGATGGCCCACTGGCAGTAATGGTCAATGAGTTGAGTGCTTCGGCATCTGAAATCTTTGCGGCAGCCATTCAGGATTATGGCCGTGGTGTTATTATCGGCAGCACTTCTACTTATGGCAAAGGAACCGTTCAAAGAAATATTGGGATTGATAAAAACGGATTTTCTTTATCCAATGCAGAATTGGGAACCATCAAACTTACTTTACAAAAGTTTTATAGAATCAATGGCGGTTCTACACAGTTGAAAGGGGTAAGTTCCGATATTGTGTTGCCTGATAATCTTGAATATTTGAAAGTAAGAGAAAAAGATGATGCCGATGCCTTGCCTTGGGATGAAATAAAAAAAGCAGATTATACTGCCTGGAATCCGGGTTATAATTTACAAACGATTCAACATTTGAGTGAGCTCAGGTTGAAAAATGATCCGGCTTTCAACATTATTCAAAATGATGCGGCATGGTTGGCCAAACAATACAGTTTACCGGCTTCTTTGCAATTAAAAAAGTACCGTAAAGATCAGGAAGCAATTAATGCGACTGTTGCACAAATGGATGCTTTGCAAAAGTTAAGGAATGAAATGAATGTATCTGCATTACCCAATGAAGCCAATCGTTGGGCCGATGATAAAAACAAACAACAAAGATTTGAACAATGGTTAGATTATCTGAAAACAGATATATACCTGAACCAGGCTGTCAAAGTGATGGATGATATGATAAGCCAGCGGAATATAGCACAGGCACAGACTTCAGAAGAAAACAAGAAATCATTTTAAATCAAGATAACATTTTTATTAAAGCCTCGTTGATGCGGGGCTTTTTTTTACCGCAAGGGCGCAAAGTTTTGCAGAGGATTTTTTTTTACCGCAAAGACGCTAAGGAGCAAAGTTTCGCAGAGGGTTTTTTTTCACAGCAAAGACAAAGACTTATCCAGGGACGAACTGGCTAAAGCTGTAGGCACTTCATCGGCCATCATCGGTCGCTATGAATGTAATGAGAATACTCCCTCTGTGGAAGTGGCTGCAAAAATTGCTGATGCCCTTGATGTGTCGTTGGATTATTTAGTGGGTGCTTCTTCTTTTGTGGTGAAGGATAAAAAAATGCTTCATCGTTTAGAACTTCTTGAACAGTTGCATGGTGATGACAGGGAAGCTTTGCTTAAAGTGGTTGACAATTATCTTACCACCGCTCAACTGCATTCCACAAGTAAGAAGCTGAAAAAAGTGTAATGAAAAAGGACCCGAAAGGGCTTCAGTTATTTGATAAACTTAAAGCTGCCTACATTATTAAAAAACTGTTTGTAATTATCATCAACTATATTAAAAAGTAAAATGGTTGCCTCACCTCTTATAAGAATGGTATTTCTTCTTTTTTTATGAGCAGGTATCTTTTTTATATCATACTTGCCACCATTTGTTTTTAAAACAGATTGAATAAGCTGTTTTAATTCGTGTTGTGATGGAGTATAGGTTGTGTCTTTAGTTTGTGTCTTTGGTTCAAGTTCCATTTTTATAAAAATAACTTGCCCCTTATCATAGTAAAACCCAAAATCTGTTGAGTTGATAAATTCATTGTACTTTATTTTTTTAGGTAGTTTAACTTCAAAAAACTTAGGATAAACTTTCTCCTTGTCTCTTGTCGCAACAACGTTTGTTCTAAAAGTAAATAAATTACTGTCTGTATAAAATTTTAAAGAACCTTGTTCAATCGAAGTACTACCATTTGTAGCATCTATGTACTTATTGCATGAACTCATGCTAAGCATTACAAGCAATACAATTGGCGAAGTGATAAATGTTACTACTCTCATTGCTTATTGATTTTTTCACGCCGCTGTTGGTCTTGCGTGTAGGCATAGTGCACGGGCAAGAGACCAACAGCAGGCGTTTATAGGAAATCAGTTACATTCGTTTGTTGGTGTTTTTGCAAGACAGAGGGCTGCACGCAACACCAACAATGGCGAAAAATTACTAAATCTAATAAATCATATGTTCATTTTTTTTGATTATTTGTATAGCTCGATATACAAGGTTTTTGATAAAATATATGGAAAAGAGCCCCAGTTTGAATCTGTTTGTTTTTTATCACTCCTTCAGTCGCTAAATATTTTATCGCTAATATTTATATATGAGATACTAGTAGATAACTTTGGTACAACTAATGTCTCTAAAAGCCTAACCATTTTTATTATTTTTAGTTTCATCGTTTTTAACTATATCCGATATATACGAATGGAAAGGTTCAATTATAAAATTATTGCTAGAAAATTTGATAATAAAAGTATTACCCAGTTAACCCGATGGCGTAGTATTCAAATCGTTTATTGTATAGTGACAGTTATTACATATTTCTACTTTTTGTTTATTTTGTCAAGATGATGTAACCCCGTTGTCCGAAGTTTCACGCCGCTGTTGGTCTTGCGTGTAGGCATAGTGCACGGGCAAGAGACCAACAGCAGGAGTTGTAGGAAATCAGTTAAATTCGTTTGATGCTGTTTTCGCTAATGCACAAGGTAGCACACAATACCGACAAAGGTCGTATAAAGGACTCGGAAGACCAACAAGGGAGAAAAAATTAAAATAGGAGCAAATCCACCACATAAAAAGCATTTGAAAACATCTTTTAAAACAAATTAAACTTAGCAGGGCAGCCCGGCCATCGAAATCAGCGAGGGTGGTGTAGCCTTTGTGTGTGGACGCATTGATTTCGGGCTCTTTTTCTTTGCTTCTTTCTTTTGGAGAAGCAAAAGAAAGAAAGTAAAAAAGAATTCGGTTGTTGGTGTTTTGGCTAACGACAAGGCAACAAACAATAATAGCAAAGGCGTAAACAACGGAAATTTATTTTACATTTATACTGATTTTCATTTTAGAGAATGTTTTTTTGCGGCTTTCTCGATGCGTGGTGACATGCAACGTGGCTGAGAAGGAATACATTCTAAAATTAATAATCTTCAAACAATGAATGGTTACTATCAACAAAATATTGAAGCCATAAAAGAATATATCATAGGAGATCAGTAAAAAAAAATGCCATGCAAAAAATTTTTCATGCCCTTATTGAAGTGTTTTATTGGGTGACAATTTTTCTATCCCCTTTTATTATAGGCGCTGGTATTGGATTAGTGATTTATATAAAAAACGAGAATTTGTCATGGTTGTCTATAATGATTGCATCAATCGGAGCCATTATTGGGGGTATGGTTGCAGAGCGTATTAGAAAAAAATATGGGTGCTCAAGATATGTTGGGAGAATTTTAGCCACTCCAGATATTTGGCCAGATGAATACCCCGAAGAAATAGAGGCAAGAAAAAAAGAACAAGAAGTACAAGCGGCAAAGAAAAAGAATAAGTAAAGCACTGCTGATGTAGAAACAAAACCTTATCAGTTTTACGCCTTTGTTGGTATTGTTTACTGCCATGTGCATTAGCAAAAACACCAACAAATTATTTCGCTTTTACTTACTTTTTTCAGTCTAAATAATTTATTAGCTTTTAATAAATAAGAATTCTTAAATTTAACTATCAAAAGTTCTTTGAGTATTATTACCCGTTCGGGTTGACGATGAGTGGAATATCTTCAAAGGCAGCAGGAATGGTGCCGAATAAAATGAAGTGGAATGCAGGTACGGAATTAAATACAGGCTTAGATATTAATCTTTATGAAACTAACTTTAGAGGTTTAGACCCTCAGCTTGGAAGGTTTTGGCAAATAGACCCATTGTCTGAATTTGCTTATGATAACTCACCTTACGTTTTTGGAAGTAATAATCCTATATCAATTAATGACCCAACAGGATTGCAAGATAGTGTACATAAAGAAACCTCTACACCCGATAAACCTAAAGTTTTAGATGAAGTGGTAGTTACTTCAAGTAAAAAACCTGCTGGGTCAAATGGTTGGCAATCATGGATGACAGCTGCGGGTTGGGGTGCACTTGGAGCCGATAGTTACCTAAACTTGAAATATAAAGGTGACTGGATGTATAGGACTTCACAAGGGAACGTTCAATCAATATTTGATACAAAATGGGGTTCTAATAAATCAGCAGAAGAATTAGGCAATATTGCTAATTATTCTAAAAATGCAAGAGTAGCTATACGAACAACCAAATTTGCAAAATATCTTAAAGTTGGTGGTAAGGTTGTTATAGTCTTAAGTGTGCTTTCAGATGCAAATGATGTGCTTAAAGCCTTTTTAAATAATGACCCTAACGCTACTGCTATTTATGGGAAAGCGACAGTTAATACAGCTATGACAGGAGTAGGTTTTATTCCTGGTGTCGGCTGGGTAATATCGGGGCTATATTTTGCAATTGATGCTACCATTGGCTGGCCTGCAGCAATACAAAGCTATATAGAAGTTGAAAAAAATAAAGCGGAAATGCGAAAGTTAAACATTATGACCTTTAGTGATTTTAAATATTAGCTATGAAACTTTACGATAGGCTTTATTATACATTTTACCGAATGTTGCTAAAGTTAGATGATATGTTCTCTATTCAAAGAGAAACCCCAAGAGCTGAAACAGCATTAATCTTGTCAATTTTAACTGGGTTTAATGTTATAACGATTTTAGCATTACTAACTGAATTTATGGGGATGCCAGTTTTCTCTGCTAAAAAGATTTATATCATGTTGATGTTATCTCCAGTTGTTTTTATAAATCTATTATTGATATTTTACAAGCAACGCTATAAAAAGATTGAGGAAAAACTATTACCTGCATGGAAAGAAATGAAGAGTAAAAACATTTTAATTGCAGTTGGATATATAGTTTTTACAGTAGCTTTCTTTTGTCTGACGATACAGTATATTAAAAGTCATCCTATAAAGTAAAGTACAAAAGCCCCTCACGGGGCTTTTGTACTTTATAAAGCTTGCAGCTTTGCAGATTTTATAAGTCCGTCAATAGTGTAAAAAATGTGTTCCCTGTCTTTATCAGGTAAAGCAGAAATATCATTGAGCCTTTTAAGCATGGTGGTATCTTTTAAAGTTTTTCCTTCGTTGCTCTCACCGAGTAAATGACCCACGGTTGTATCAAGTATAGCAGCCATCTTTTTTACTGCATCAATAGAAGGGCTCATCTCATCACGTTCATAACGACCGATAACAGAGTGGGAAGTTTTTAAAGTCTTTGCCAGTTCCTGCTGAGATAAACCTTCCTTTACCATCGTTGGAGTTCAGCAAAAAATAACACGCCGCTCTAAGGGCTCGGAAGACCAACAAGGGCGAAAAATTTAAAATGGTTGCATAGCCAACACATAAAAAGCATTTTAAAACATCTTTTAAAACAAATTAGACTTAGCAGGGTAGCCCGGCCTCCGAAATCAGCGAGGGTGGTGGAGCCATTGTGTGTGGACGCTTTGATTTCGG
>JAGQWM010000098.1 GCA_020437365.1 Chitinophagaceae bacterium
TAGTTTATTTGTTTTATAGGTTTGATATATTGTTTTTGGAATACTCATATCTTAAAGTTTATAGCCGTTTGATTAGCCACAATGAAAATAAAACTTTCTTGTTATCATTTAATTAGTCCGGGGAAAAACGATCGGGCCTGGCGCCAAAGGCGGTCATTCGTGGCCGCCAACGTATGTGGCTAAGCGTTAGTGAGGTGGCTGGACGGCCATTTCTGTCCTACGGCCAGGGCTTGCTTCTGTGCTGGTATTTTATAATGTCCAGCCCGAACAACTGCTGGGATTTGCAATTAGTTGATGTTTGCTTGTGAAGCCCAACTTGCAAAAAACCCAATGTTAGCTGCAGATTATTTCGTCCAACCAATTTGATGCAGTAGTTCCTCAGTTTTTTTAAAGAAAGTTGCAATTGGTTGGGAATTGTTATAAGCGAAATAAATGTTTGTCTCGTTTTTAATTGAGCCTTCCCATAAATCAAATACTTTTAAACTGGTTGTTTTAAATCCTTGTCCTTGATAAATTGTCCATTCGTATTTTGGGTTATGGGCAATGCTTAAGGTAAAAGTGTCTTGCTTTGCTGTTGAAGAACTTTTTAAATAAGTAAATGGTCTTATTGTGGAATTGTCAATTTCCTTGTCATTTAAAAGATAGAATGAAAGAGGGCAAAATGTGTCCGTACTTACTGTTTCAATTACTTTAGTTTTTTGTTTATAAACTTCCTTACTTAAATAGCATCTATTCTGCTTTGTCCAAAATAAGAATGTGATAATCGAACTAGGCGTCTTATAAAAAGCAAAAGTGTCTATTTTATTTTCGTTAATCAGCTTTTCAAAACTTTGTGCCTTTGCTTGTATAAAGCTCACAAGTAACAATATGGTTAATGAAAATTTGACTTTTCCCTTCATTAGGGTGTCGGTTTAATTTGCAGCTAACGGTTTCGGGCTTTGCGTTCGGGCGGGTTTCGGAGCACAAAGTTTCAATTTATTACTAGTTCATTAGAAGCACAAAGCTCCAAGTTTGCACGTCAGCCCGCCTGACGCAAAACCCTTGTTAGCGGTAGTTTTTCTTTTCGGCAATTTCATCTTTAATTCTTTGTCTAATGTCAATTTTTGCACCTGTAAAGACAAATATTCCTGTCCCAAACTCTCTTGCATATTGATTAGTTATTGAGTCTGCAAAAGTTGAATTTTGAAAAAAAGGAGATGTTTCTTTAAGTTCAGAATCTGTTTGATTTACTTCTTTAATTCTGATTAAGTTCAAATAGCTTTTAGTAAGGTCAAACCATTCTATATAGTCAGCGTTGAATGAAACTGCCTTTATTTTTTGTCGTGTATAATAATTTATTGCTCCTGCCTGTCCATAGTTGTCGCAAAGAATTAGTGTCTTTTCTTTATTCGGTATTTTTGAGTATATGCTATCAACTTTCAAGGCTAATTCTTTCCAACCAAGCATATCTGCAAAATCCTGTGGTATTAAATGGTCTTTGCCATCTTCCCAACGTAACAAACCCAACTTTTTATATTTTTCTGAATGCTGAACAATGTATTCTGGGCTTTTATTCGGAAACGCAACATTATAAATTGGAATAAATAATAGTATGGGTACAGCAATTGCAACTGGTTGTAAATATTTTCTCCAACCGTCTTTTAAAATGTCTGCAATATAAACAGAACCAAAAGCAATATAAATTGGGTAAATACCAATGGCATAATAGTCTTTTGCCTTAAAATAAATAAAAGCTATTAAAGTAAAGAGGATAGAGAAAAAGAATAGTCTATACTTGTTGAAAGGCTTGTAAAAAAGCAAAGCATAAAATGATGCAAAAATTACTATTAGTGAACCCATAAAAAAGAGCAACTGATTCTTCAAAAAATCAAATCGATTTACATTTACTAATTGAGTTTCTGCCAATTCTTTTAAATGGTGAAAGACTGGGAAATTATTATTGTATTGCCAAACAAGATTAGGCAAGATTAAAACCAAGCCTACTAAAATGGCAAAATACAAAGTAGGTTTTAAAAATATTTTCCTATGCTCAGTAATCAACAATGAAGGTACAAGTCCGATTAATAGAAAAGCAATGTTATACTTATTTAAAAAGCCGATTGCAAATGCTATTGCTGCTAAATACAGCCACTTTGTATCATCCGTTTTGATATATTTCAGCAATATAAAGTATAAAACAGTCCAACTTAATACGTCAAAAGAATTGGGTTGGTACAAAGTATTTAGTCGCAAAAGTGCAGAAAATAAAACACAAGTTGCACCTAAAATCAATGCAAACAGATTTCCATTTAATTCTTCTATGGCTTTCCAAACAACATAAATTGTCAATGCCCCATACAAGGCAGGAAGGAACTTAATCCAAAAAAATGAATTGCCAAGTAATTGAATAAAATAAGATGTCCAAGAAGTAAAGGGTGGAACCGAAAGATAACCCCAAGCCAAGTGATTTGCTTGGTCAAGATGCAAATATTCGTCTCGGTGCAGTTCATAGTCACTACTAAATAGAAAGTATTGCAGGAAGAATTTAAGTCCAATGAAACCTATTAAAATTATCGTTTTTCTTCTCATTGAGAGGTGTCTATTAAAATTACCGCTAACACTATAATTGACGAACAAGTCTCAATTATAGCAGTTTTTTAATCGTTTGATTATCAATATTTACTCCTTTCGTATTTTGTATTGTCAATTGCGTAAATACAATTTACAATATTTCCCTCGAAAATAAATCATCCAACGGACTTACAATATTGACCAACTGGCGCCGCGAAACATGGGTGTACCGCTCCGTCGTCTTTATATTGAAATGCCCCAAAATGTCCTTAATATACCTTATATCTACACCTTTCTCCAACAAATGAGTCGCAAAACTGTGCCGCAACGAATGAAAACTTACATTCTTCTGTATCCCCGCCTTTTCTTTCGCCATCGAAAAAATAGCCTGGGCACTCCTTGTACTATACGGCTCTCCCACCACTGATGATTCAAATAAATATGTTCGTGGCCGCGGCCGGGCCTTTTTTAAATATACACGCAAGATGTCTAATAAAATCGGACTCAAATTGACAACCCTGTCTTTCTTGCCCTTCGCCCTCTCAATAAATAGGGTCATCCGGGAAGCGTCAATGTCTTTGATACGAAGACGTACTACTTCACTCACCCTTAATCCCGCACTATACGCCGTAAACATTATCGCCTTGTGTTTTAAATTGGTAATCGATTTGAACATCCGGCCTATTTCTACGTCACTCAAAACCTTCGGTAAAATGATTTGTTTCTTGGGCCTCGGTATTTTCCAAAAAAACTTTTCACGCCCCAACACTTGTTCATAATAAAATTTCAACGCATTCATCCTGCTATGCAATGTGTTTTCCTTTAAACCAAGCTTCTCCGCACAATACAGTAAATATTTTTTCAGATTTTCAGGTTGTAAATCATCTGCATGCAAAGTACCCAAGGCTTTTAATAATTGCGACATTTCATTGATATAGGTGCGAACCGTAGAAGGGCTGTAAGCTTTCAACAAAAGTAGTTCCTGCATATCCTCCAGTACATGTGCATTGATCGGGTATATTGTATCACCCGGCTTTATTTCCTTGTGGGGAAGAAGCGTTTCCGGTTTTTCAGTTTTTTTGACCGGCATACTGTCCTGCTTTTTATTTTTTCTTTGGAGTAAATATGTCCGCAATAATCCGGTATCTACCTCGGCAAATTTTTCCATTTCCTGAATGGCTTTTTTACAAAGTTTTTCTTCGAAAGGCAAATACCAGCAACGATGTGTTTGTGTCCATTTTACCCCGGAAATTTTCCTGACTTTTTGATTCAGCACCGCATTATAAGGATAGCGTAATGCAATGCATTCTTTCTGCCGGTGAATGAAAGTTGATAGCTTTATTATTGGTTTCATGATGTTCTTACGATTGCACTTCGTGCACCTCGGCCACAGAAGTTTTTTGTGCCGGTTACATTTACATACCTTACCCGTTTGCAGAAAATGGCAGATAAGGTTTGTTGAATTAACTACCTATAAATATAATTGAAAAAATGAATAACTGAAAGGCGCCAACAGTATTACCATATTTTTTTCCTTTCGACCCCGAAAAAAGTCTCCTCTTTCGCTTTTTCCAAAAAAAATCAAAATATTTTCCCCAAAATATTAGTTTTTAATTGCTAAATGATTTAGTTTTGAAGTTTATATAAATTTGGGTGCACAGAAAATAAAAACATAATTTTAGTATATGGCAAAATCATCAAAAACAACAGAAACAGTTTCTCCCAACAGCGAAAAATTCAAAGCACTGAAGCTCACAATGGATAAACTGGAAAAAGATTATGGCAAAGGCAGCGTCATGCTGCTCGGCGAAAGAGCCGTGGCCGAACAACCCGTTATTTCTACCGGCTCCATCGGCCTCGATGTAGCACTCGGTATCGGTGGCCTTCCCCGCGGCCGGGTAGTCGAAATCTACGGGCCCGAATCTTCCGGTAAAACCACCATTGCCACACACGTCATTGCCGAAGCACAGAAAAAAGGCGGTATGTGTGCCATCATCGACGCAGAACATGCTTTCGATAGCGCCTATGCCCGTAAGCTGGGTGTAGATGTGGACAATCTATTAATCTCCCAACCCGATTACGGCGAGCAGGCATTGGAAATAGCCGACCGGTTGATTCTTTCCGGCGCCTTAGATGTTGTAGTCATTGACTCCGTAGCTGCACTGGTGCCCAAGAGTGAACTCGAAGGCGAAATGGGCGACAGCAAAATGGGCCTGCACGCCCGGCTAATGAGCCAGGCACTTCGTAAACTGACAGCTACCATTTCCAAAACCAATACCATTTGTATTTTCATCAACCAGATGAGAGAGAAAATCGGCATTATGTTCGGCAACCCCGAAACCACTACCGGCGGCAATGCCTTGAAATTTTATGCGTCCGTCCGGCTCGATATTCGCCGCCAGGCACAGGTAAAAGACGGCGATGCAGCCATCGGCAACCACGTCAAAGTAAAAGTGGTGAAAAACAAAGTGGCACCGCCTTTCCGCGCCGCAGAGTTCGATATTATTTTCGGCCAGGGAATTTCTAAAACCGGCGAAATCATTGATATGGGTACCGATCTTGGGATTGTTCAAAAAAGCGGTAGCTGGTATAGCTATAATGACGATAAATTGGGACAGGGCCGCGAAGCTGTTAAAAAATTATTGGTCGATAATCCTGAATTGGCCAATGAGATTGAGGAGAAAATAAGAGTCAAAATAAAAGAAATGCAAGAAGTGTAATCTATACGGGTTAGTAAGTATATAGCGCAATGTTTGGTTTTTTCTTAATCGGGCATTGCGTTTTTTTTGTAGCTACGAATACATTTAAGCCACAGACCTGCTTGTCGGCAGATAGGTTACACGAATACACTAAAGCCACAGATGGACACAGATGG
>JAGQWM010000099.1 GCA_020437365.1 Chitinophagaceae bacterium
AATATTTTGCCTTTATCTTTAATTTTTTAACAGAAAAATGATGAAACAATTGACAATTGATGCCATAGAACTGTACAAACTTTCTATTCCTTTAAAACAACCATTTATCACTTCGCTGGGTGCCGATGAAGTGGCGAATAATCTCATCGTAAAAATTACGACCCGCGTAGGAATCATTGGCTTTGGCGAATGTAGTCCGTATATGCCCATCAATGGTGAAAGTCAGGAAACTTGTTATATCGTAGGTCAATATTTTGCGAAAGCTTTACTCGGAAAAAGTGCATTGGATATTGAATCCTGTATCCATTTGATGGATAAAATCATTTATAAAAATACAGCGGTAAAAAGTGCTTTTGATATGGCCTTATACGATATTGCGGCGCAAGCGGCCGGCCAGCCTTTGTTTGCTTTTCTCGGTGGAAAAAATGATAAAACAATTGTTACGGATTATACAGTAAGTGTTGGCGACCCGGCACAAATGGTCAAAGAGGCTTTGCAAATCCAGGCTGAAGGTTATCCTGCCATTAAAGTAAAATTAGGCTTGGATGGAAAGACAGATGTGGAAAGAATGAAAGCCATCCGAAATGCCGTTGGCCCCGATATTCCCTTGCGTATTGATGCCAACCAGGGTTGGGAAGTAGCTGAAGCGATTGAAACTTTACAAGCATTAGCACCTTTGCGTATTCAACATTGTGAAGAACCGATTGCCCGTTGGAATTTTATGCAATTGTCAACTGTAAAAAAAGCAAGCCCGATTCCGATTATGGCCGATGAATCCTGTGGCGATGAACATGATGCGGCAACATTAATTCAGCTCAATGCTTGCCAATACATGAATATAAAACTTTGTAAATCGGGTGGTCTTTTCAAAGCATTAAAAATAGTAAAGCTGGCAGAAACTGCTCAAATTCAATTGCAGGTAGGCGCCATGTTAGAATCCAGGCTGGCTATGTCTGCCTTTGCGCATTTTGCTTTATGTAGTCCCGCTATTGTTCATTTCGATTTTGATACTGCATTAATGTTTCGGGAAGATCCTGTAACTGGCGGTATTCAATACAAAGAAAATGGAGTGATTATCGTACCGGAAACACCGGGATTGGGCGCAGTGATAGATGATGAAAGGTTATCAACCATGGAACATGTTACTTTCAAAAATTAATTTAATTTTTTCCTTTTGAAGATTTTTTTCGAGGCGTAGGTGCATTGTCTTTCCAATGCCATAAATGTAAACATGCATAAGTACGGTATGGGCTCCATTTGTCTGAAATGTTTTGCATGGCCAATTTTAATTCTTTTTTATCCAAGTGTTCCATTTTGTACAATTCGGCCATCGCATTTTGAATGCCGAGGTCATCCACTGCAAAAATATCTTCTCTGCCAAGTGCAAACATGAGCAACATTTCAATCGTCCATTTACCAACACCTTTTATGACAATTAAATGATCTACAACTTCTTCATTTGTCATTTTGCGTAATCTTTTTGCATCCAATCCAAATTCAATTTCAAATTGTGCAACGTTTTTTACATAATTGGCTTTAGCATTACTCAGGCCAATAGAGCGAAGTTTGTCAATTGTGGTATTGGCAATTTGCGAAGCAGTTGGTTTTTTAGTGCCGTAAAAATGGAGAAATCTTTGATAAATAACATCGGCCACTTTGGTAGAAAGTTGCTGGCTGATAATGGAAGCGCAGAGATAGAGGCAAATGTTGTTTCGTTTTTTCAACTGAAACGGCCCGGATTGTTGCAACAGTTTTTTTAGTTTTTTGTCTTTGGACAAATGAGGCAAATAATGCATAATAGAAAATAATTTATTCAATTTGCCAGCTCATATCACCGCCTTTTTCATCTTTGAGTGTAATGCCCAATTCCTGCAATTTGTTTCTAATTTTATCAGAGGTTACAAAATCTTTTTTTGATTTGGCTTCTTTGCGAATATCGATGAGCAATTGCATAACGCCTTGTAGTTTGTCATTATCTTCATCGGAGAAACTGGTTAATCCCAAAATGTTTTCCATCCATTCCTTCATATTTTTTTGTAAAAAATCAAAAGTTTTTTTCGACAGAGCGGCGACAGGAATTGTTTGATCATACATCGAATTAATAATCGGAACAATGTCGAATAAATTGGCCAAAACTTTGGCAGTATTGAAATCATCGTTCATGAAGTCAGTCAGCTCGTTGATAAGTTTTTGAATTTTATCATCCAGCGTTTTGTCGAATGCATTTTTATTTTCTTCGTAAACAATATTGGATAATTTACTATACGCTTCCCACAATCTTTTCAAACCCTTTTCGGCTGCCAGCAAGGCTTCGTTGCCAAAATCAAGTGTACTTCGGTAATGTGTTTGCAAAATGAAAAAACGAATTGTCATTGGGTGATACGCTTTCTCCAGCAATGGATGTTGGCCACTAAACATTTCCGTTAGTTTAATCACATTATTGTAGCTCTTGCCCATTTTTTTTCCGTTGATGGTAATCATATTATTGTGCATCCAATAACGAACCGGTGCTACATGATTGCAAATTCGGCTTTGGGCAATTTCACTTTCGTGATGCGGGAACAATAAATCCATGCCACCGCCGTGTATATCAAACTCGGCACCGAGATATTTGGTGGCCATTGCAGAACATTCGATATGCCAACCCGGAAAACCAATACCCCACGGGCTTTGCCACCGCATGATGTGTTCCGGCGATGCTTTTTTCCATAAAGCAAAATCGGCTTTGTCATTTTTTTCATCCTGCCCTTCGAGTAGCCTGGTGGTTTCCAATAAATCATCCAACACTCGGCCACTCAATTTTCCGTAATCATATTCGGCAGCATATTTTTTTACATCGAAATAAACTGAGCCGTTTTTTTCATAAGCATAACCAGCCGCTATGATTTTTTTTATCATTTCAATTTGCTCCACAATATGTCCCGTTGCAGTAGGTTCTATCGACGGCGATAAAGTATTGAATTGTGCCATTGCCCAATGAAAAAGATTGGTGTATTTCTGCACCATTTCCATGGGTTCCAGTTTTTCCAATACTGCTTTCTTCGAAATTTTATCTTCCGCTTCTCTTCCTTCTTCTTCAAAATGTCCGGCATCGGTAATATTTCTTACGTAACGAACTTTATAACCAAGATGAGTGAGAAAACGGTTCACTACATCAAAAGTGATATAAGGGCGGGAATGCCCGAGGTGGCTTTCGCCACTTACGGTAGGGCCGCAAACATACATACCCACATGGCCGGCGGTAATGGGTTTAAAAATTTCTTTCTGCCTGCTGTATGAATTATATATTTTTAAATCACTCATAAAAATACATTAATCGCAATTGCTTGCTACAAAAATAATGTTTTGATAGCGGAGAACGAGTGTATTGCTTAGGAATGTTTGAGAGAAATATCAGCTGTGAGCATATAATGGTCAGAAAGTTTTTTTACTGTTCTTTTAAATTGATGAATCGTAAAATGCCTGTCGGCGAAAATGTAGTCAATCCTCAAAGTAGGTGATAAGCCGGAAAAACTACGGCCAATACCGAATCCTTTTTTCAGAAAAGCATCTTGCAAATCGCCCCGAACCTGGAAATACGTGTAGGAATTGGGGACATCATTCAGGTCGCCACAAAAAATGACAGGATGCGGACTATCACCAAGAATATTGGAAATGATATTCGCCTGGATGCTCCGATTGGTAAAACCGACTTTTATTTTCGATAAAATATTTTTTGAATTGGAAACCAAACTGTCTTCCACTTCAGTAATCTTATGAATTTTTTCATAATCTTTTTTGCGCAGTTGTACCGATTGCAAATGCGTGGTAAACACACGAATCGTATCGTGGCCAATATCAATGTCGGCTTGTAACAATACTTCGGGCAATGTAGGCCTTGGATATCGGTAAAATCCACTATCTACAATCGGAAAACGGGAAAAAATAATGGAGCTATAATATAAACTATCGCCATCAAGGTCGTACACAAAATTGTAATAGGGATAATGCAATTCTTCCTGTATAGCTGAAATATTATTGTAATAATCGGAACGGGTAGCGGTATGAAATTCTTGCAGGCACAATATATCGGCGTTTTGCGCTTTCAGTTGTGCAAACATTTTTTTTCGGATGCCACTGCCTTCGTTATTGTTTTTTTTCAATTCGATAAAACGGGCCACATTCCAGGTAACGATGCGAATAGAACCAGGTTCTTTTTTCTCGTTGAAATGCGTAAAAGGATGAAAAGCAAAAAAAACGCTGATACTTTTAAAGCTTAATAAAAGGGCAATACCGGAAATTAAAGCCAATCTTGGTTTTTGTAAAATCAACCAAACTAACAGGTACAGACATACGATTAATAATAAAAATGGAAAACCTAATCCGAGAAAAGTAATAACCCACCAATTTTGCGGATTTAAATAAGATGCCAGGCAGGATAGAAGCAACAGGATTGCCATCGCAATATTTGTATAAATAAAAAACCGTTTTGTTATAATACGGAATTTGATGGCCATTGGTGCAATTTAAATAAAAATGATGGGAGACGTTTCATTGGCCGGGAAAAATGAAGAATTATAAACCTTCTTTTTCCGCCCTTTTCAATACATCTTTTTCTTCCTCCGTGAGTTGATGATAACCTTGTTGATTTATTTTATCCAGGATGTTGTCAATACGCTCCTGCGTAACATTTGGCGTGATGGTAAAAGGCTCTTTTGTAGCCTTGTAAAAAAGATCTTTTTTAATGTTACTGCCTTTTTTCGGTTTATCGGGATTAAAAAGATTGGTCACCCAGTCAAAAAACCGGTTCATCCATTTGCCACAGTCGATTCCTTTTTTATATAATAAAATATAAACGGCACCGACTACGGCTCCCGCAAAATGAATAATGAGTGTTGCGGAATCGCTGATGGAAACGGTTAAAAAATCAGCGGCAATATAAACGATCGTTAAAACCCAAAGCGGAATGCCGCCATTGAGCAAAGGAAATAAACGATAACCCGGCGATAAAATTGTGGTGGCCACGACAACCGCCATAACAGAAGCAGATGCGCCGCCCAAAGTAGCAATTGGTATTTGCGATTGCAGTGATGGAATAAAATGATACGCCAGTAAAAAAGCCGCTGCACCACCAAGGCCACCATAAAAAAATAAAGGAATGATTTTTTTATTGCCTTTGAGATCTTGCAAAATATATCCGAAGCA
>JAGQWM010000009.1 GCA_020437365.1 Chitinophagaceae bacterium
ACTCAGTGCCGCCGTATAATGATGGTTGGCCCTTTCGAAAAGTGTCAACGTATCTCCATCATCTGTTATTACAGCCGTGCCGGAACGGGAATGTCCCGCCTGTTCGTAGGTCATACCAATAGCACCGTTAAATAAAGGGTATGTATCACCGTAAGATGGATAAAAAAGGTCGAACACTTCGCCGGTAAAATATAACCACCCGTTTTTATCAAAATATTTGGCATTGTTTTGTCCTACCATTTTTTGAAAAGTTCTTTGCCAGGGCGTTATCACTTCGTGAAAAGGTTCTGCTGCCGGTGGGAAATAATAAGGGTTATTAAAATATTGCTCATGAAAATCAACATGCACTTGCGGCAACCACTGGTTGTATGCCGCTAATCTTTCCTCACTTTCTTTTTGTATTTGCCACACCCAATCCCTGTTGAGGTCAAAATAATAATGGTTTACTCTTCCTTGTGGCGAAGGTTCGTCATGTTCTCTTGACATTAATTGCGGGTTAGCATACTTACCCTTTACCGATCGATACCAATTTACATAGCGGTCTCTTCCATCCGGGTTTAAGCATGGGTCGATGACAACAACTGTATTTTTCAACCAGGCTTTGGATGTATTATTTTCGGGGTTAACTAATGCCCAGATTGTCATCATAGCGGCTTCAGAACTGGATGCTTCATTTCCATGCACATTAAAACTCAACCATACGATGGCCGGTGCTTGATCTTCCATTGGTGCTCTTTTATCTTTTGCCATATTGGCCAGCCGTATATTATTCATTCGAATGGATTCCAGGTTTTTCATGTTTTCCGGTGAAGACACAAAAGCCAGCAATAACGGCCGGCCTTCATACGTAGTGCCGTATTCTTCCAGCTTTACCATTTCGGGTGCAGTGGCTGCCAGTTTTTTAAAATAGTCAACAATCTTCCAGTGCGGTGTGTATTCTTTCCCAATTTTATACCCTAGAAAAGATTCGGGTGATGGAATTTGCGCCTGTGCATTGAGCATAAAAATGCAAATCAAAAATCCGGTGAATATTTTTTTTAGCATAGCCTGATTTATTTTGCCGAAAGATAATGAAGGTACATCAATTTGGATGGCCTTTTATTTGTTGAAATACTTAATTTAGTAGTTTTAATTGTTTAATACGTCATAATGAAATCTAATTACATTCTATTTTTACTTTCTATTCTTTTCATGAGTTCCTGTCAATCACAAAAATCAAATTCGGTAGTGGAATCCATTCATCCATTCAATTATACCAGCAGCAAAAAAGTCATAGCTGAAAAAGGGGCAGTTGTATCGGCACATCCTTTGGCGAGCAAAGTCGGTGTTGCTATTTTGAAAGCCGGTGGAAATGCTGTGGACGCTGCCATTGCAACACAGTTGGCATTGGCTGTCGTATACCCCGGTGCAGGTAATATAGGTGGTGGTGGTTTTTTAGTTGGTAAAATGAAAAAGGAAGGTTTAATCGCCATCGACTTCAGAGAAAAAGCTCCAGGTGCTGCCAGCCGCGACATGTATATTGATAAAGATGGCAATCCACGAACAGATTGGAGCCAACATGGTCATTTATCTTCCGGTGTTCCGGGTTCTGTAGCCGGCATGTTTATGGCGCATCAATATGGCAGGTTACCATTTGAAAAACTTATTCAACCGGCAATTGATTTAGCCGAATTTGGATTTGCAATAACAGAAGATGAAGCCGCCTATTTTAATAATTACCAGGAAAGGTTTAAAAAATATAATACTGAACCTACTGTTTTCATCAAAGAAAATGGCTGGCACAAAGGCGATACATTGATACAAAAAGATTTAGCCAATACATTAAAAAGAATTCGGGATAAAGGCGCAGCCGGTTTTTACGAAGGAAAAACAGCTGACCTGATTGTGGCAGAAATGAAAAGATCGAACGGAATCATTTCACTTGAAGATTTGAAAAATTATAAAGCCAAGCAGCGAAAGCCACATGTATTTCAGTATGAAGGATATACCATTGCCGGAATGCCCATGCCCAGCAGCGGTGGCGTTTTATTGGATCAAATGATGACCATGATTGCCAACCGGCAAATTAAAGAAATGGGATTTCTCACTACGGCTTCCGTTCATTTAATGGTGGAAGCTGAAAGAAGAGCTTTTGCCGACCGTACAAAATTTATGGGCGATGCAGATTTTTACAAAGTACCTGTAGCGGCTATTACAGATTCATCTTACTTAGCAGAGAGAATGAAAAGTTTCGACCCGGAAAAAGCTACACCCAGCACAGTCATCCAGCCGGGCATTGTTACACAAAAAGAAAGCGATGAAACCACACACTTGAGCGTAATTGATAATGAAGGCAACGCCATTTCCATTACCACAACACTCAATGGAAGTTTTGGCAGCAAAACAGTTGTGGGTGGTGGCGGATTTTTCCTGAATGATGAAATGGATGATTTCAGTATAAAACCCGGTGTTCCCAATATGTTTGGCGCTGTAGGTGGCGATGCCAATGCTATTGCACCAGGCAAAAGAATGTTGAGTTCAATGACGCCAACGATTGTTCTGAAAAATAACGAACCTTATATTGTAGTAGGCACACCCGGCGGTACTACCATTCCGACGCAGGTTTTTGAGACGCTTGTCAATATCTTAGACTTTGGTCTATCTACGGAAGATGCTGTGTACAAACCCAAATTTCATCATCAGTGGTTGCCTGACCGAATTGATGTAGAAAAAAGTTTTCCGCAAACACTGCGTGATTCATTAACAAAAATGGGTTATACCATTCATGAAAGAAGTGATATCGGAAGAACAGAAATTATAAAAGTATTGCCGGATGGCAAATTTGAAGCCGTTGCCGACAATCGTGGCCACGATGCTGCCGAAGGTTATTAATCAAAAAATGAAACCATGAGTGCCATTAGCAAAGAATTTATGAAAAGTACCATTGCCCGGTTTCGGAATTATAAAGACCTGGGCGATCGAAGTTTTGCCCAACTCAACGATTGGGATTTTAATTATCAACCCAATGATGAATCCAATAGTATTGGCACACTCATTCAACACCTGTCGGGCAATATGCTCAGTCGGTGGACTGATTTTTTAAAATCTGATGGAGAAAAGAACTGGAGAAAAAGAGACGAAGAATTTGCAAAAAATGAATGGTCAAAATTGCAGTATATCGAACTTTGGGAAAAAGGCTGGGATTGCTTATTTAATACTTTAAAAACGTTAAAGAAAAAAGATTTAAAAGCATCGGTAAAAATCAGGAAAGAACCACTGTCAGTTATCGATGCCATTGAAAGACAATTGTCGCATTACGCTTATCATGTGGGCCAAATTGTGTATATCGCTAAAATCATTAAAAGCAATAACTGGCAAACACTTTCCATTGCCAAAGGAGCTTCGGAAGCCTATAATAAAACAGCCAAAATCAAAGACCCAGCACAAAAATTCAGATAAAAAATTTACTTTAAAAAAATATCACACTTTGATTTGAATTCACGGGATATTCTTTCTATTTTGAGCCCTTTTCCAATACCCAATTTTTGCTTTGCAAGGTTGAATCCTCTGAACAAACTCTTCGATTAATTTTATTTAAAACACTGATTTTGAGGCATAAACACTTGCTTATGAAAATTCTATTGACAATCTTATTGACCTGTTTTCTTTTTTCCGTTTCAAAAGCCCAACCCCAATTTGGCATACTTGGCGGCCCGCAAGCCAGTACAGCCAGTTACCATATTACCGGCTACAAACAAAAAACCACATATAAATACGGTTTCCAGCTTGGAGCATTGATGAAAGTGCCATTTGAAGGAAATATTTATTTCGTTCCCGAAATATTTTATAGCATGAAAGGTTATAAAGCTGAATTTGATCATGTTTCGATTCCACCCGACTCAGCAGCAACGGACAACGATACCCGCTTTCACAATATTGAAGTGGCGGCACTTATTCAAATCGATTTGGGAACGAACCCCTCTCATTTTTTTATCAAAGGCGGCCCTTCATTGGATTTTCAGATTTTTGGCAACGAAAAATTTAACCGGGTGAATAAACCCACTGTTGATCGAAAAATAAAATTCGGGTTTGCAGATTATGGCCGTTATTCAGCCAATATATTAGGGCTGTTTGGTTATGAATCTAAAAGCGGATTTTCAGTAGCCTTACAATATACCTTGGGCCTGGCCAACATTATTAATACCGATGGTGGCCCAGCCGTGCAACACCGGGTGATTGGTTTGCAATTCAGCAAATTATTTAATCGGAAGAAAATCGTACTCGACACTCGTAACATCGAGTAATTTTTTCTAAAATTTTGTTAACACCATCATGCATTTAACATGCGATTGAGCATTGCCGGTATTTCTATTTATACTGTCAAACGGGTTTACACTTCATAATAAAAAATCAACGCTACAAATAGTTGGTATTGAATTTGCCCTACCAGTTCGATTGCCTATTTTTACAGTTTAAATAGTTGAACCTGAGGAGATTTAAAAAAATACTAAAGTGGTTTTTTATTTCCCTGCTGCTCCTTATTGCAGCGGTTTATATTTTCATACAAACACCTTTTGGACAAAACTGGATTGGCAAACAAATCACCAACAGATTGTCCAAAGCCTTGCATACAAAAGTCAGTATCCGGCATATTGATTTTTCCTTGCTCAACAAAATGCACTTAGAAGGTGTTTTGATTGAAGACCAACACCAGGATACTTTATTATATGCCGGCGATTTGAAATTGCGTATCACCGATTGGTTTATTTTTAAAAAAAGAGCCGAGTTGAAATATGTCGGCCTGGAAAATGCGCTGATAAAATTTCAAAGAAAAGACAGTATCTGGAGCCAGCAATTTTTATTTGATTACCTCTCTCCTTCTGCATCTTCATCCGGAAAAAAGAAAAAAGGTATTTCTTTTCGCTTGAAAGAATTGGCATTTAAGAATGTTCATTTTCTGAAAAAAGATGAATGGTTTGGAGAAGACTTGTCAGTACAAATTGGGAAAATGAATTTGAATGCCCGCAACCTTCAATTTTCAGGTCATGAATTTATCTTAAAATCTTTGCTACTTGAAAAACCTATTGTCGATATCAGTAAATATGATGGCCGTAAACCGCCTAATCCTCTATCGGAAAACATGGATAACGATGTACAAAAAGCATCCACTTGGAAAATGGGCAATACGGTTTTTAAAATTGAAGACCTTGTATTACTTGATGGAACTTTTAAAGCCGACAAAGCAACTGACAGGGCGGCATTTGATTATTTCGATGGGAAACATATTTTATTTACCGATATCAATGCCCGATTTCAAAATGCAGTGTTACAAGGCGATAGCCTGGTAGCCAAAATGCAATTGAAAGCCAAAGAACGAAGCGGATTAATAGTTAAAAATATGGATGCCGATGTTTTGGTGACACCACAAATCATGGCATTCCGCAATTTGGAATTAGCAACGAATAACAGCATTATTCGGAATTATTATGCCATGTCGTACCGCGACATTCAAGACATGGACGACTACATTCATCAAATAAAAATGTCGGCCAATTTTATTGACACACATGTTGATAGCGATGACATTGCCATATTTGCCCCGGCCCTGAAATCATGGAAGAAAAAAATTATTTTAAGTGGCGATGTAAAAGGTTCGGTTGACAATATATTCGGCCACAATATGCAAATACAAACCGGCAATAACACTTTCATTGAAGGTGATATTTCGCTCACAGGATTGCCGGCTATACAACAAACTTTTATTGATTTTTCGGCCAAAGATTTTAGCACTTCTTATGCAGATGCAGTTACTATGTTTCCGGCCATACGGCAATTGAAAACACCGGATATAAAAAAACTAACATCTATCAACTTCAAAGGAAACTTTACCGGCTTCATTCGTGACTTTGTAACGTTCGGAACTATTCGTACCAATAAAGGCACTTTGGTTACCGACCTGAATATGAAATTGCCCAAAGGACAACAACCTGTTTATTCCGGAAACATTGCTACGGATAATTTTTTGCTGGGCGATTTATTCAACAATGAAAAGCTGGGTGCAATTTCCATGAAAGGCACCATCAAAGGAAAAGGATTTTATTCAAAAGATGTCAACACTTTATTGAATGGAAATATTAAGTTCATCGATTATAACGGTTACCGATACCAGCATATCGACGTGAATGGTAAACTGGAACAGAAACTTTTTGAAGGCTATGCCTCGTCAACAGATGAAAATGCTTTTTTCGATTTGAATGGCTTAATAGATTTTACAGGGCCTGCACCCAAATTTGATTTAACAGCTGATGTGCAACATGCCGATTTCCGAAATCTACATTTTACGGATGACAGTTTACGCTTCCGGGGAAAACTGAATTTTAATTTCACCAGTAATAGTATTGACAATTTTGTGGGCCGTGCCCAAATCAGGAATGGTGTCATAGAAAAAGGCATTACTAAAATTCCATTTGATTCCTTAATTATTACTTCAACGGATACGGCGAATGGAAGAATACTCGATCTTGTTTCCAACGAATTCAATGGAAAGTTTACCGGCGATTTTAGCCTGACCGATTTGCCGCAGGCTTTTCAATATTTACTCAACAAATATTATCCTGCGTATATCAAAGCACCAGATCGAATGCCCAAAAATCAGGATATTCAATTTGATGTTTATACCAATGCGGTAGATGATTATTTACAATTGGTTTCGCCCCAAATCAACGGATTTAATAATAGCCATTTCAAAGGAAATTTCAACCTGGCTTCAAACACAATGAATGTGCAAGCCAATATTCCACAGTTAAAATTCAGGCAATTTAATTTTGACAATGTTACTGTACAAGCCATTGGAAATATTGGTTCTTTAGCTGTGAATGGAGAAGCCTACAATATTCATATCAATGACAGCCTGAAAGTGCCGATGGTCAATTTTTCCATCAATGCCCGCAATGATTCTTCATTTGTAAAAATAAAATCAAGTGCCAGCAAAGCTATCGATACGGCCGAACTGAATGCATTAGTCATAACATATAACGATGGTGTAAAAATAAAATTCGACACCTCTACATTTACATTAAATAGTAAAACCTGGACGATTGACAAAAGCGGCGAATTGATTTTCAGGAAAAACACACCGGCCAGTGGCTTACTGCAATTAAGTGAAGGCGACCAACGTATTGCCTTGCAAACAGAAAAATCTCAAAACGGTGATTGGAACGATTTGAAAATTAAATTAACAAAAATAAATCTCGGCGATTTCGGCCCTTTGTTTTTGCCTAAAAACCGGTTGGAAGGATTGTTATCAGGAAATATAAATGTGGAAGACCCAACCGGCAAAATGAATATTACGTCGGATGATATCAATACAAAATTCCTGCGGCTGGATAATGATTCGCTCGGCGAAGTGCAATCCACATTATCCTATCACAAGAATACACATTTATTAAAAATCATTGGCAGCACAGTGAACAAAGAAAATTACCTCGGGTTCGATGCCAATATTTACCTGAACGATTCGCTGGCAGCCAAAAACAATTTAATCAGTTTAAAGGCAAAAACTTTTCAAATTAGTGTGTTGGAAAGATTCCTTGGCAATCTGTTTTCTGACATCAATGGATACCTAACCGGCGATATATCACTGGCCGGCGATTTTAAAAACCTTGCCATTACCGTCAACGGCAGATTGAAAGATGCCGGGTTGAAAGTGAATTTTACACAATGCTATTATAAAATAAAAGATAAAGACATAACGCTAACGCCTGAACGAATTGACTTAGATGACGTCGTTTTAATAGATACGGTGACTAAAAATCCTATTTATATTTCAGGAGGCATTGATCATAAATCGTTTAAAGACATGTTTTACGATTTGACCATTTCCACTCAAAAACCACATACAACCGATGCAGCTGACAACCGATCGGTACAACTTTTAAATACCAATTTTGAAGACAATGAACAATTTTATGGTAATGTAAAAGGAACGGGTATAATGAAATTGACCGGGCCGCAATCGGATATGCATATGTCGATTAATGCAACTGCTTCTGAACAGGATTATAGTAACATTACATTGCCACCCACATCCAGCCGGGAATCCGGCATTGCCGATTTTCTGGTAGAAAGAAAATATGGTAAGGAAATGGAAGAACCGATATATCCTTCCAGTGCGACCAATATTGTATATGACGTAGATGTAACTGCTAACCCGATGTTGACGGTAAAAGTAATTCTCGATGACCTGACCGGAGATGAAATCAAAGGCAAGGGAAAAGGGACTTTAAATATTAAAACAGGTACATCGGAGCCAATGTCTATCCGTGGACGGTTCGATATTGAAGAAGGAAATTATCTTTTCACTTTTCAATCATTTTTCAAAAAACCATTTGTGTTGAAAAAAGGTGGCACCAATTATATAGAATGGAATGGCGATCCCTATGATGCCAATATAAAATTCGATGCCATGTACACAGCCGAAAAAGTGAGCTTCGCTCCATTGGCCAGTTTACTGAAAGTAAATACTTCCGCTTCGACTTCCCGCGGCGATGTGTATGTTGTGGCTTCACTGACCAATAAATTATTTCAACCTGATATTAGTTTTTCATTAGACTTTCCATCGACCAGTGCAGCTGCCACCGATCCGGAATTGTCGCTGGTAATTCAACAATTAGAAAAAAATAATAATGAATTGAACAGACAGGTCACTTACCTGATTGTCTTCAACAGCTTTGCTCCAAGTGAATTGGCCGATAATGTGGCGGGAAAAAATAATGTCGTGAATACTATCTCCGGCATTTTATTAAATGTATTGAATGATCAAATCAATAAAATTCTGACCAAGCTTTTGAAAAATGATAAATACAATATCACTTTAAACACTTCTATTTATAATAAAAACATTATTGACCAGAATAATAAAACGGCATTGAACCTGGGCAGCAATGTCAATTTCTCCATTGGGCGTTCTTTCTTCAATAATCGGTTTATCGTTTCTACCGGCGTAGGATTTGATGCCGATTGGCAACAGAATGATTTAGCCAACAGTTTTCAGTTATTGCCCGATGTTACACTGGAATGGCTCATCAATGAATCCGGCACCATTCGTGCATCTTTCTTTTATCGGGAAAATAATGATTACCTGACACAAACCATTAATGGTAGTGGAAAGTCAAATAAAAAATTCGGTGGCAGCCTATCGTACAGAAAAGATTTTAATAAATTGAGTGATATTTTCAAAAAGAAAAAGAAGAAGAAAAAACCGACTACTCAACCCAATACAGATATGACAGAAAAAAAAGAAACGCCTGTAAATGACGACTCCATTCGGGAAAGAGATTAATCCAGAATTTCGTGACCCAACCGGTCTCTTTTTGTTTGCAAATATTTTTCATTATGCGGATTGGCTTTAACCCTGATAGGAATATTTTCTACAATTTCTAAACCATAACCTATCAACCCGACTCTTTTCTTCGGATTATTCGTCATCAATTTTAATTTATGTATATGGAGATGACGCAAAATTTGTGCACCAATACCATAATCTCTTTGGTCCATTTGAAAACCTAAATGCAGGTTCGCATCCACCGTGTCCATGCCTTGTTCTTGTAATCGGTAAGCTTTCAATTTATTTAATAATCCAATTCCCCTGCCTTCCTGGTTCATATATAAAATGACACCTTTTCCTTCTTTTTCTACCATCCGCATAGCCGTTTGTAATTGTTCGCCACAATCGCACCGAAGAGAACCTAAAATATCGCCGGTAAAACAAGACGAGTGAACACGGGTCAATACCGGTTCATCTTCTTTCCATTCACCTTTTACCAGTGCAAGATGCTCATTGGCAGAATTTTTTTCTGTAAAAGCAATCAAAGTAAAATCGCCATATTTCGTCGGCATTTCCACCCGAACGATTTCTTCAATCAGTGAATCACGATGAATACGGTATTCAATTAAATCCTTGATAGAAATTATTTTGAATTCATATTTTTCGGCTATAGCCATCAATTCCGGTAGGCGAGCCATCGAACCATCGTCATTCATAATTTCTACAAGCACACCACCGGGTTCCAAACCGGCCAGTCTGGCCAAATCTACCGAGGCTTCAGTATGTCCTGCCCGACGAAGTACGCCACCGTTTTTTGCCCGCAGGGGAAAAATATGTCCGGGCCTTCCCAAATCAGCCGGGTTTGTATTTTTTTGAATTAATGCCTGCAATGTTTTAGCCCTGTCCTGTGCCGAAATACCCGTGGTACATCCATGTCCTAATAAATCGACCGATACGGTAAAAGCTGTTTCATGGAGTGCTGTATTATTATTGACCATCAATTCCAAACCGAGTTCATCGCATCTTTTTTCGGGCAGGGCGGCACAAATCAACCCACGGCCGTTTTTGCTCATAAAATTGATCAATTCAGGAGTTACATTGCTGATGGCAGTTACAAAATCACCTTCATTTTCCCGGTCTTCGTCATCCACGACGATAACGAGTTTTCCGGCCTTGATGTCGGCAATTGCACTTTCTATGGAATGAAACATTTTTGTCATTTTGGCAAAAGTAAACCAATGCATTTAGGTATTGGTCATTTGGATTTCTGATATTGGAAAAAATAACATCCAATGACTTGGAAAAAGTCTGCATAAATTACAGAATTATGTTAATATTTTCTCAATTTTTTTAACATAAATATCCCTTTCTTTGCCCGTGTATAAAACTATAATATCATGATTAAACGAATTTTACCGATTTTGCTGCTGGGGATGCTATCCGGCTTTGCCCTGCAAGCACAAGTAACAACGAGTAACATTTCGTGTAGTGTACAATCTACTGACGGTGTAGGTCTTGACGGTGCCACTGTTACAGTAAAAAATACAGCTACAGGCGATGTTTACACTAGTACCACCCGCAATGGTGGCCGCTTTGAATTGGCCAATGTTCCTCCCGGTGGGCCTTACACTATTGAAATAACATTTACCGGGCATAAAAAAATTGTCCGGGATAATATATTTCTAACGTTGGGCGAAACAAGTCAACAAAACTTCACCATGTCAACCAATGCTGAAGAATTGAAAGAGGTGGTTGTAACTACAACCAAAAAAATTAAGCAATCCAGTGGCGGACAGGAAACCACAATCGGCAGAGACAAAATGGACAATCTGCCAACGGTGGGTAGAAATATGTCGGACTATTTGCGATATGTACCACAAGCCAAAATTACCGGCGATGGTGGTGTATCTATTTCCGGACAAAACAATCGTTACAACTCCTTCTACATAGATGGCGCTGTTAATAACGACGTTTTTGGACTGGCAGCATCCGGTACCAATGGCGGACAATCCGGTATTGCACCGATTTCTATTGATGCCATTGATCAGTTTCAGGTGGTAATTTCTCCTTACAATGCTGCTTTGGGTAATTTTACCGGAGGTGGTATCAATGCGATTACACGCAGCGGAAGCAACGTCTTTAAAGGTTCAGTTTATTATTTCTTCAGGAACCAAAACACAACCGGAAAAACACCGGGTGTTGCTAAAGCTGATGCAACCAAGTTGGATAAATTTTCTGATAAAACAACCGGTTTTAGATTGGGTGGACCCATTATCAAAAACAAGCTTTTCTTCTTTCTAAATGGAGAAATTCAAAGAGACATCAGACCGCAACCTTATACCGGCGGATACAGAGGCAACTCTTCTGAAGCTGATATAGCCAACCTGACTAACTATCTGAAAAATACTTATGGCTATGACCCGGGTGGATACTTAGACAATCCCGAGAAAGTACAGGCCAACAGGGTAGCTGTAAAAATTGACTGGAAAATTAATCCCAAAAATAAATTAACTGCGAGTTATCGCTACAATGAAGGATTCAGAAATAATACCAGCAGAAGTAGTAGTTCAACTATTAATTTTTACAATAATGGTTATTCATTCCCCACTGAAACACAATCCGGCTCTTTGGAGTTAAATTCAAGATTTAAAAATAATGCCAACAACAGGTTATTGTTAACCTTTACTGAAGTGGAAGACAACCGTGGTGAAATTGGCAATCCTTTCCCCAGGGTGACAATTAATGATGGTTCCGGCAGATTGGTATTTGGTACTGAAGAATTTTCTACTGCTAATTTATTGAACCAAAAGAACTACGCTATCTATGATGAATTTAAATTTTATAAAAACAAACATACCATTACAGTAGGTACAGATAATGAAATCAGCACTTCAGAAAATATTTTCATTCGTCAGAATTATGGTTCATATACTTTTGATGACCTCAATACTTTCATGACTGGAGGATTGGCAAGTACATACAGAAGGTCTTATTCATTATTGGATCCGGGAAAAACCGGAGATCAATCAGTGAATGCAGCTGCAGATTTCAAAACCGGCCGTTTCTCTTTATTTGCCAATGATGAAGTTAAAGTCAATAATCAATTAACCATAACTTTTGGTTTGAGAACGGATATTACCAAATTCCTTACCAAACCAAAAACCGACGATTTCTTCAATGATACAGCCCTCGCTATTATTTCGCAATACTATAATATGCACGGTGCCCGTTCCGGAGAAAGTTCAGAGCCCAGATGGTCTTTGAATCCGAGGTTGGGCTTCGAGTATAAAATGCCAAAAGAAAAACTGACTTTACGTGGTGGTTTGGGATTGTTTACCGGAAGAGTTCCTTTGGTATGGCCGGGTGGTGTGTATAATAATAATGGTATCAGCATTGCAGGAATTTCTCAAAGTAATGTTGCTTTCAGGCCTGATCCATTTAATCAATATACTGCTGCTGATTTCGGCATCAACGTTCCGATTCCCTCCGGTCAGATTGACCTGATTGCAGATGATTTCAGAATGAATAAAGTATTCAGGACTTCATTGGCATTGGATAAAGATTTAGGTAATGGATGGAAAGCCACTTTAGAAGGTGTATATACCCACAACATCAATGAAATTTATTATCAGAATGTAAACATTTTACCTCCAACAAAAACAGCCATCGGTCCTGATAACAGGAATGTATATGACCTCAGTGGTAGTTTTGTTAAATCAATTCCTTTGCGCCCTGACGGAAGTAATCCTTATACAGGTATTTTCTTATTAAGTAACAATGAAGGCAAAAAAGGATTCTCTTATTCTATTACCGCTTCTATAGATAAAGCTTTTGCAGACGGTTGGGCTTTGAACGCCAACTATACTTACGGTAATTCAGTTGTGGTAAATGAAGGAACAAGTTCTCAAAATAGTTCTCAGTGGAGATATATGGAAACTGTAAATGGCAGAAACTTCCTTGGCCGTTCAACCAGTGATTTCGACCTCGGTCATAGAATCAGCATTTATGTGGCCAAACAATTTAAATACTGGCAAGGTAAAATGGCTACAACAGTTGCCTTGGTGTACAATGGCCAAAGCGGAAGTCCTTTCAGCTATATCATGAACAGAGGAATGGTAAGAGATTATGATAATTTCGAAACCAATGATTTGATTTATGTACCGACAGAAGCAGAATTGGCAACTATGGTATTCCAACAAAATGGTTCTTTATCTCCCAATGATCAAAGAACAGCGTATAATGAGTATATCATGAACGATAAATATTTAAGTACACGCAGAGGCCAATATGCCGAAAGAAATGGTTCACGTACACCTTTTACCAATGTTATAGATTTGAAATTGAAACAGGATTTCAATCTTAAGT
This sequence comes from Chitinophagaceae bacterium, assembly GCA_020437365.1. GTDB lineage: Bacteria > Bacteroidota > Bacteroidia > Chitinophagales > Chitinophagaceae > JJ008. Next base: position 13,670 of record JAGQWM010000009.1, read on the forward strand.
TGGGTGCTAAAACCTACCAGTTGCAATTGACGTACAACGTATTTAACTTCACCAATATGCTGAGCAGAAATTGGGGAAAACAATACTTCGCCAGCAACGATCAAATCAATATTATCGATTTCAGAGGGTATGTCAGCTCTTCAAATCTGACACCACAATATAGATTTACACCGGCTAAAAACTTTAAAGAGTTAATTAATCTTTCTGATGGTGTATTCAACAGTTCCCGTTGGTCAAGCCAATTGGGTATTCGTTTGAGTTTCTAATTGTTTAATGTATAATAAATCAAAAAGAGGTTGTTCAAAAAACAACCTCTTTTTTTATAGCAGAAAGAAAAAAAATTAATGACTTAATTCGGAAGTCATATCGCCCCAACCCCATTTTAAAAAAATTGGTAGTGCCTGGAACCATGTTTCTACACTATGTGTCCCGTTTTTGATTTCTACATAGCGGATAGCTATTTCTCTTTGATATCCTTTTGCCACCAGTTCTTTTATTAAATCCAAAGTATCGTCAATAGAATCAATAACTCCATTTTTATTCCGGTCCATTTTTTCATCCAAACTACCACATTGAAAAAAGAATTTTAACCAAGGTGCAAAACTGCCTTTCCTGATTTGCTGATGCATAATCCGGTGTTGTTGGTTATCGTATTTTTTAGCCGTCTGATCCACACTTCTCCACCAAAGTGAACCGGAAAAAACACCCACTTTTGAAAATTCTTGCGGGTGATGCCAAACGATGTCCAACGCCGATAAGCCACCCAATGAAAATCCGGCAAATGCTTTTTCGCTGAAAGACATCATTTCAAATTCGTCCCTGATAAAAGGAATTAATTCTTCAAAAACAAATGAAGTATAAGCACCGGCTTTGGCACCACGCCCTTTGAAATCAGGCACACCGGCTACGCCATATTCATTCTTGCGGTCGGGGCCGCAATGGATGGCTGCGATCAATAAAGGTGATGCAACAGCATCGGTAGCATATAAGTTTTCAAGCATTGGTGCAAATGCCAACTTGGCCAAATCCTGGCCATCATTGATTAATAACAAACTCACGGAAGTGGACTCCTTCAATTGTTGAGGGAAATAAAAGTCAATCGTAACGGTTCTGCCTAAATAGACAGAGGGTAACGTCGTTTTATCGCAAAGGATACGGGTAACATGGGCCATTTGCATGGGCGCAAAATTAAGGAATAAAAACGATTTGATTTGAATTATAACCTTTCACTAATAGAAGCATCAATTCAATAATTTATTTGCTATATTGATAGCGGGTTTTACTTTTGAAAAAAGATACAACTTACAAAACAAGCATTTTTAATCACAACTTTTAAATACACAACATGAAAAAAATCGGCATTTTATTTGGCAAGGAACGATCATTTCCACAGGCTTTTGTCGAGAGAGTCAATAGTAAAAAAGTTTCCGGCATTGTAGCAGAACCTGTACAAATCAGCAAAGCGATGCAAGGCGAATTCAGTGGTTATGCAGTTATCATAGACAGAATTTCACAAGACGTTCCATTTTATCGTACCTGGTTGAAGAATGCAGCGGTAACGGGCACCGCTGTTATCAATAATCCATTTTGGTGGAGTGCCGACGATAAATATTTCAATAATTGCCTCATGACAAGAATTGGTATGCCGGTTCCTAAAACAGCCATTTTACCTTCCAACGAATTACCACCGGATACATCTGCAGAATCTTTTTCTAATCTTACTTATCCGCTCGACTGGGATGCTATATTTAATTATACAGGTTTCCCGGCGTATATGAAACCCTTTGCCGGCGGCGGATGGAAAAGTGTTTACAAATTAACCAGCCCCGAAGATTTTTTTGAAAAACATAAAGAAACTGAACAACTGGTGATGATGCTGCAGGAAGAAATTCAGTTTACAGAATATTACAGATGCTATTGTATTGGCGGCAAATATGTACGCATCATGTCTTATGAACCACGCAATCCACATCACTTGAGATATGTAGCCGATTTCAAACCCTCGCAGGAACGATTACAACAAATGACAGAAATTGTTTTAAAAATAAATGCCTACCTCGGTTATGATTTTAATACGGTAGAACTGGCCGTCAGGGATAATGTTCCTTACGCAATTGATTTTTGCAATCCTGCGCCGGATGCAGAAAAAGCCAGTGTGGGTGATGAAAATTTTGAATGGGTTGTAGAAACGGCTGCCAATTATGCCATTGAAAAAGCATTATCCAGTAAAGATGGAGCCGACAACCTGACTTGGGGAGAATATATAAAAAGAAGCAGCCACAAAATGTCGCTGACCTAAATTCATTGTAAAAAAAACAGCATGCTCAACTACAAAAGTTTTACACTCGGTGTAGAAGAAGAATATATGGTGCTTGATAAAGAAACTTTCGAACTCATGGGCCATGACCAGCGTATTGTGCAGGAAGGTCAAAAAGTAATAAAGGATAAAGTAAAAGCCGAAATGCACCAGGCTGTAGTTGAAGTAGGAACAGATATTTGTGCCAATATAGAAGAAGCGCATAAAGATGTTTCATTATTAAGAAAAACGATTTATGAAATAGCCAATGATATGGGACTGACCGTTGGCGCCTCGGGTACACATCCTTTCAGTCATTGGCAAAGTCAATTGATAACCGACCATGCCCGCTATAGTGAAATTGTAAACGAATTGCAGGAAGCGGCAAGGAGTAATTTAATTTTTGGATTGCATGTACACGTTGGCATGGAAAGCAGGGAACTGGCCAATCATATTGCCAATTCAACTCGCTATTTTTTGCCTCACGTTTTTGCACTCAGCACCAATTCCCCATTCTGGGAAGGCCGGCAAACGGGTTATAAATCTTTTCGGACTAAGGTTTTCGATAAATTTCCCCGAACAGGTATTCCCGGCATTTTTGAAAGTATTGAAGATTATGATAATTATGTCAAACTGCTTATCAAAACAAATTGTATTGATAACGCCAAAAAAATCTGGTGGGATTTGAGAGTGCATCCTTTTTTCAATACCGTAGAGTTTCGTATTTGCGATGTACCCATGACCATAGATGAAACCATTACCATTGCGGCCATTTTCCAGGCTATCTGTGCCAGGATATATATGTTACGTTCCAAGAATTTAAATTTCATTCAATACTCACGGGCATTGATCAACGAAAATAAATGGCGGGCCAGCCGATATGGCATTGATGGATATTTAATTGATTTTGGCAAACAGGAAGAGGTGAACACCCGTGCATTGATATACGAGTTGCTGGATTTCCTGGATCCCGTATTGGATCATCTCGGAAGCAGGGAGCAGGTTCTGCATGCTATCAATATTTTGAAAACCGGAACCGGTGCCGACAGGCAATTGGCCAAATATGAAGAAACAAAAAACCTGAAAGACGTAACTTCTTTTATCGAAAGCCAGTTTATTGCAGGTGCGTAATCAAATTTAATTTGCTAATATTTCAAGGATGAACAAACTATTATTCATTTCTCTATTTTTAATATTTATGGTCAATCTTACTGCTTGTAAAAATAAAGAACAGGCTGATTTGCTTGTGACTAATGCGACCATCTATACGGTTGATGATTCATTTTCCACAGCAGAAGCCCTGGCGGTAAAAGACGGAAAAATTTTAGCCACCGGCTCAACTAAAGAACTTGAAAAAAGATTTGATGCAAAAAATAAAATAGATGCTACCGGAAAATTTATTTATCCGGGATTGATTGATGCCCATGCTCATTTTTGGAATTATGGTTTCAGTTTGCAACAAGTCAACCTGGTAGGCACATCGAGCTGGGATGCAGTTATTGAAAAAACAAAACAATTTGCAGCCACGCATCCCGATGGTTGGATACTTGGCCGTGGATGGGATCAGAATGACTGGGCTGTACAAGCTTTTCCTACCAATGAAAAATTAGATGAACTGTTTCCCGACAGGCCGGTTTTTTTAAAAAGAATTGACGGACATGCGGCTATTGTTAATACTGCTGCTTTAGCATTAGCCAATATCAAAGCCGGCGACAAAATTGCCGGAGGCGTAATAGAAAGTATGGAAGGAAATTTGACAGGCCTGTTAGTGGACAATGCGATTGACTTGGTCAGTCAAAAAATTCCTCCTACCGATACAACACACATTAAAAAAGCATTGCTCGCTGCCCAAAAAAATTGTTTCGCAGCTGGGTTAACGACCATTGACGATTGCGGGTTACCTTATAGTGCAATAGAATTTATCAAAAAACTACAGGACGAAGGCATTTTAAAAATGCGGTTATATATTCTATTATCCGATACAAAAAAAGATTTTGACTATGCTGCCAAACATGGGAAAATAAAAACGGATTATCTACACGTGCAAGGCTTTAAATTATATGCCGATGGAGCTTTGGGTTCCCGCGGTGCTTGCTTACTCCAACCGTACAATGATAAACCCGAGAGTGTTGGTTTTCTGTTAAGCACATTGGCACATTATGATTCTGTGGCCAATTGGTTATACAATAAAGGTTGGCAAATGTGTACCCACGCCATTGGCGATAGTGCCAATCGTACGATGTTGAATATTTACGCAAGGTATTTAAAAGGCAAAAACGATCGTCGTTGGAGAATCGAGCATGCACAAGTTTTGGACCGGCATGATTTTCATTTATTTGGCGACAATTCAATTATTCCTTCGGTACAACCCACACATGCAACTTCCGATATGTATTGGACAACTGAGCGATTGGGAAAAATCAGGGAAGCAGGCGCCTATGCCAATCAACAATTGCTACAAGAAAATGGATGGATTCCATTGGGTACCGATTTCCCCATCGAAGATATTTCACCCATTAAAACATTCTATGCAGCTGTTTTCAGAAAAGATGCCAAGGGGTGGCCCGAAAATGGTTTTCATATTGAAAATGCTTTAACTAGAGAAGAAGCTATTCGTGGCATGACGATTTGGGCAGCAAAAGCCAATTTTGAAGAACATGAAAAAGGCAGTCTTGAAGCCGGCAAATTTGCTGATTTTGTCATCCTTGATACCGATTTAATGACGGCAAGCCCTACAAAAATATTAGCTACAAAAGTATTATCCACTTATTTGGGTGGAGAAAAAGTCTTCGAATTACAATAAATAGTGAATGTCCATTACTGAAAAACTTTCATTTACTGCTCAAATTTAGCTTTAATTAATCCACATTTGTGGGTAATTCACTGGTAAAATGACCCCTTGTAGAGAATAAAAAATCATTATGTTTGTTGAATGAGTTGGAAGGAAAAAAGATCCGTAAAAGTAGCTATACTTGATTTATACGACGGACATGCCAACCAAGGCATGCGATGCATTCGAAATATTTTAAAAGAATGGGAAAAAGCGAATCAACTGACGGTACAAACTGATGAATTTGATGTACGTCAACGCTGTGAACTCCCTGATACATCGTATGATATTTATATTTCTTCCGGCGGCCCCGGCAATCCATTGAGTAGTCGCTACGAAGAATGGGATATCGCCTGGTGTCATTGGCTCGATAATATGGAACGTTGGAATGCGAACCCCGATGCACCACAGAAAAAGCACATATTCTTTATTTGTCATTCATTTCAATTAGCCTGCAGATATTATAATGCCGGATTGGTATGTAAACGCAAATCCACTTCTTTCGGTGTATTTCCTGTACACATGTTGGAACCCGGAAAAGATGAACCTGTTTTTGAAGGATTGAAAGATCCTTTTTATGCAGTGGACAGCAGAGATTTTCAAGTGATACAACCCAATCATGCATTGCTGCAAGAACGTGGTGCCCAAATTCTGTGTATTGAAAAAAGCCGCCCTCATGTTCCCTATGAAAGAGCACTGATGGGCATTCGTTTCAGTGATTGCAGTATCGGCACACAGTTTCATCCTGAAGCAGATGCCACCGGTATGTCGGTGTATTTGCAAACAGATGAAAAAAGAAAAACCGTTATTGAAAATCATGGCCAGGAAAAACTGGACAATATGCTTCGACAACTCAAAGACCCTGACAAAATAGAACTGACTTCCTCCATCGTTTTGCCCAATTTTTTGAATCAATCCATTGCTATAGAAGCAACAACTTGCTAATAACTAATTGATTTCATAAGACTTATTACATTTATGGTTCAGTGTGTATAACTAAAAGCTACTTTTTTATTTTTCGGGGCAAAAAAAAATAATATCTTGCAACCATAAGCCTCCCTATTACAACTTTGGTTAAGTACATCTGTTAGTCTGATTTTTCATATTTAATAATACATCAGATGAAACAACTTATTCTTCTTCTCGCATTTTATTCCTGTGGCACTACTTCATCGAATGATAGTACGCAAGACAGCCTTGTCGTTAAAGTGGGCAAGCAATTAGATATAAAATTGGAAGCCGTTATGGGAACCGGTTACAGTTGGGCATTGGAAGATTCATCTTTTACCAATTATCTTTCTATTGACACTTCCTTCGTCATGTCAAAACCTCAGGAAAAAGAAGGGGCCAAAGAAAATCAAGTATTTCGCTTTACCGGTTTGGCCAAAGGTGTCGTAACGATTCATTTTCTTTATCGCCGCCCTTGGGAAAAAGATAAAGAACCTGCTGACAAAAAAACATTTACCATTACGATAGAATAATTTTTTTAACCATTAAACCAAACATCATGAAACAACTTAAGCAATTCAAGTTTGCCATTTTACTTTTAAGTTTTGCATTTGCAGAAACTGGATGGTCACAACCCATTATCCAATTACCGCAGAAATACAAACTGCGTGAAGTCAATGCAACACCGCAATTAAAAGCAGAGTTGGCCAATCAACGAAAACTCATTGTACAACAAAAATTACAATTCAATGTCGGCTTTACCTCAGTCAGTAATAAACCATTGGCACAAATTACAGGCGACAAAAATGAAATTCCTGAAAGTGAAGTTTTGCGAATTAAAAATTATTTAAAAACCAGGAAACTAAGTCCTTACTTTCCCGGCATTTCCAAAATAAAATTCAAAGGTTGCTTTGCTAATAATAAAACGTATGATGCCCGAAGTATGGGCTATGTAACGCCGGTAAAAAATCAACAATGCGGCAATTGCTGGGCTTATTCAGCCATTGGTGCATACGAAGCCAGTTTTAAAAAGATAAACGGTTACACCATTGATGCTTCAGAACAATATGCAGAAAATTGCGTGGTGGGCGATTGTAGCGGAGGCCTTTCTTATAAAATTTTTGAATGGATGGTAGATGATAATAAAAACCTGGAAAGAAACTCCGTTTCACCTGATGCGGGTGTCAATCAGCCTTGCCCCGGCGGCACACCCAGTACAAATTATTACGCCACTGATTGGGGTGTTGTAAGAGGTGATGGCGATATCAGTAAGATTCCAACCGTCAATGAAATAAAAGCTGCACTTTGCCAATATGGTCCATTGTCAGTTAGTGTACTTGTCAACAGCACTTTTCAGAATTATACAAATGGCGTTTATATGGGCACACCGAGTAATTATGCGAATCCAAGTTCTAACCATGCAGTTGTATTAGTTGGTTGGGATGATTATAAAGGTGCCTGGCTGATCAAAAACTCCTGGGGCACCAATTGGGGTATGGACGGTTTTATGTGGATTAAATATAACAGCAGCAACATCGGAAGAAGAGCTTCCTGGGTTATCGCCAAGCAATACCCGAAATTGAAAAAAATGCCGGTTAATACAAAAGTTCCTTTAAAAAAAGCAGAAATCAACCAAGTACCGAAAAGACAAATCAAAGATTAAAATCATACTTCACTGATAAAAGACCGGTCAATGACCGGTTTTTTTTATGCTAAAAATTCTTATTTTTAGTCAACACACAAAAATAAAACAGCATGATACCTTCGCTTCGCAAAAAATATAATGATGCATTCTTACAAAAAAAATATGAAGCTTTTATTCACGAACTGGAAGCAGCACATCCGGGTCAATTGGATTTCAGAGTAGCGGAAACGCCGGTTTTTATTCCAAAAGATTTCAATGATAAAATATTGGATGCCTGCGAAAGTATTATTGATATTATTACTGACCCAAAATATAAAGGCCTTACTAAAAATTCCATTCCCGGTAATTTTCAAGTGCCTAACGAAAATGAACATACGCAATTTATCGCTTTCGATTTTGGCGTTTGCATCAATGCAGATGGAGAATATGAACCTCAACTCATAGAAATGCAGGGTTTCCCTTCTCTATTTGCCTACGAAATCCTGTTAGATGACATGTACCGAAAACATTTTCAAATTCCAGAAAATTTTTCCTGTTACCTGAACGGATTGAACCGGGCAACTTATATTGAACAATTAAAAAAAATAATTCTCAACAATTATCCACCGGAAAATGTGGTCTTGCTTGAAATATTTCCTTTTCAACAAAAAACGAGAATTGACTTTTTTTGCACCAAAGAATATCTTGGCATTCCTATTATTTGCCTGACAGAAGTAATCAAAGAAGGTAAACAATTATTCTATATGCATGAGGGCAAAAAAATACGAATCAAACGAATTTACAACCGTGTCATTTTCGATGAATTACATCAGCAGTCGGAAGAAGTACAGAAAAAAGGAAAAATTCTTTTGGAAGAATTGGAAGTGGAATGGTGTCCACATCCCAATTGGTTTTACAGGATTAGCAAATATACTTTACCGTTTATTCGGCATCCGTATGTTCCTAAAACTTATTTTTTGCACGAAGTAAAACAAGTGCCTTCCGATTTGGAGAATTATGTATTGAAACCTTTGTTTTCATTTGCCGGGCAAGGTGTTGTCATTGATGTAACACAAAAAGACCTGGACAATATTGCTGATCCTGAAAACTGGATTTTGCAACGCAAAGTACAATATGCCGATATTATTCCTACGCCGGATGTACCCGCCAAAGCAGAAATCAGAATGTTTTATTTCTGGGATGAAAATGCCAAACGGCCTGTAGCTGCCAATAACCTTGGCAGAATGAGCAAAGGAAAAATGATTGGCGTCCGATATAATAAAGACAAAGAATGGGTAGGCGGCAATTGTTGCTATTTTGAAAAATAAGTTGCCCCAATTAAAGAGCAACTTATTTTATCTTATTTTTTTAAGGAATTGTAAAACGAATTCCGGTATAAAACATTCTTCCGGATATGGGTCCCCAAATCATTGATGCATCAAAATAAGGGCCAAAGGGTTGGTCGGCACCCAATATCACTTTGTCCTGGTAAAAATTTGTAAGATTTTCACCACCCAAATACCATTCAAAAGGATTTTTATTACCAAATGATTTACTCACCTGCGCATTCATCAACACAAATGATGGTGAATAGGTTGGCAATTGATATTGCGGTGGGTTACTTGCAGTGGTTGGAATTCTTTTGGCACTATTAAAAGTTATCGTGTAATCAAATTTCCATTTGCCTGCAGCATAAGCCAGGTTTGCAAAACCCCGATGTTTAGATACAAAAGGACGTTCTAAAAGCTTCCCATCGAAAGTAGATTGAACATCGTAATACCTGTACGCCAACCGTACGGATAAACGACGTATGGGTTCATAATTTATTTCCGCCAAAAAACTATTGGCATAAGATTTACCATCGAGGTTGTAAAAATTAATTTCTCTTGTAGATTTATCGAGATCTACAACGGCCTGGTTTTTAAAATTTGTCCTGTAGAAATCCAAACCAATCGATCCGTTCTTTGCAAACAACCTGAATTTTTGATCCAATGAAATACCTGTACTCCAGGCTACTTCCTGATCGAGGCCATAGGCTTTGCCTTGCATTTGTACCGGCAAGTGAACTGTCCTGGAACTGACCAATACACCGGCATTTTCAGCAAAAATATTGGCTGTTCTTTGCCCTTTTCCAAAAGCTAAGCGAATAACTGTTCTCGAAGCCGGTTGGTAACGTACATGAATTCTCGGTGTAAAGAAGAAGCCATACAAATTATTGTGGTCGCCGCGAATACCAAGAATAACATCCAGTTTTTTCAAAAAACTATAGGTGTATTCAAAAAATGCGCCGGCCACATTTTCATTGCGCTTGTATTGATTTGTTTTATACATTTCATCATAATGATCGGCTACGAAACTGACACCCGTTCTGAATTTATGATTGGTATTGCCAATGATTGATTGATAAATAAGGTTGGAATAAAAATTGGACTGCCGGGCATCGTAAATCGTTTGTCCGAAATAGGTATTTTGTTGATGGTCATACGCAGCGAATTGCCATCCAAAACTTTTATATCTTTTTTGGGGAAATACATAGCCAATTTTGGCAAAGGCATCTATTCTTCTTGTATCGAGGCCCAGTCCGTAATGATTAGTTGTCAATTTATCTTTGGAAGGTGAAAAAGCCGTTTCGCCTCCTACTTTATTATCCGATAAATATCGAATGCCGGCTTGTGCTTCCACTCCTTTCCCACTGCTAAATTTCCAACGGTTCAATATGGTAAATAAATTACCGGTAGGAATATCCCGAAATCCATCTTTGTTAAAATCCACATTTTTATTTTGCATAAATGCATTGTGTACCAACAAAGCAGTTGACCATTTGTCATTTATTTTTCTGGCCAGGTTTACATTAAAATCAGTTTTGCCCATGTTATTGATATAAGCATTGGCAAAAAGCTTTGGCGCATTTTGGGGTTTCTTCAATTCTACATTTATCTGCCCTGTAATACTTTCAAATCCATTGACAACAGAACCCACTCCTTTCGATAATTGAATACTTTCTACCCATGTACCGGGAATAAAATTTAATCCCCAAAGTGTAGCAATTCCTCTCGGCCCGGGTAAATTTTCTACTGTCAATTGAGAATAAATACCGGATAAACCAAGCATTTGAATTTGTTTGGAACCTGTAACGCCATCACTATAGGAAACATCAACCGAAGCATTTGTTTCAAAACTTTCACTTAGGTTACAACAGGCTGCTTTGAATAATTCTTTTTCAGTCATCACCATTGTTCTGATAGCCGACCGTGGCGAAATGTATGAAGGGCTCCTCACCGATGTTACTTTTACTTCCTGCAATTCCATTTGACTATCCAAAATGATATTGACTTGCTGTCCTTTTTTGGCAGTAATTTTTTTGGAAGTAAAGCCGGCATAACTCACGATTAATGTTACTGAATCCTTTACTATCAACGTAAAAAATCCATTCTCATTTGAAACTGTACCTTCTTTTTGTCCTTCGATTAAAATGGTAGCACCTTTTAACGGGCTGAAATTTCCTTTTGCATCCTGCTCCACTACAAGCCCCGTTACTTTATTTTCAACATTCTCACTCTCTTTTTCATGATCATCATCATCGTGTGCTTCCCGGTAATGACAACATTCCGGTAAAGCCTCGTATGTTGCTTTATCTGCTGTAAAGTTTTTGGTGTCATGCCCTACGTTGACAATTCTTCTTTCAACTTTTCGAGCTGTAGTTTGCTGAGGATTATAAACCAGTGTGAGGAGTTGTTTTGCTTCATCCCAAAAAACACTAGTAACGCCTTTTCCCATAGCCGCTTTTTCAATTCTTTCTTTACACTCATCACACTCACCGGCCACAAAAAACGAATCCGTTTTAGTGATTTCTTTTATTGTTTGTTGGCCTAATGCTGAAGATCCAATCAGCAACAGCCAAAAGAATATATATTTTTTCATATCCAGAAAATTTTCCGGCTATGATTATTCTAATATCTTTTTTAATGTCTTTTCCAGTTCTTTGCTACTCAAATCCATGGCTATTAGTTTTCCATCCCGCCCGATTAAATAAGAAGTAGGGATAGCATACACAGACCAATCTGCCGCAATCTTTGACTCCCGGCCGCTATTGTCATTGACCTGTATCCACGAAATTTTATCTTTCCGAATGGCTTTTAACCAGGCTTTTTTATTTTCATCTACAGAAACGCCAAAAATCTCAAACCCTTTCTCCTTATATGCATTATATACCTTGGCAATTTTTTTATTGGTCCATCTGCAAGGCCCGCACCATGAAGCCCAAAAATCCACTAATACCACTTTACCACGAAGGGAAGATAATGTTATCGTATCGCCATTGACAGATGGCAACGCAATCTCTGTTGCTGTATCTCCAAAATGAGGCTGTGCCTGTAAAGAAACGGAAACCAATAAACACAAAGACAACACTAAAAAAGAAATTACTTTTTTAATCATAACCTATTATAATGTACTTCGGCTTTTCGCCGAAGTACATTCAGTAATGAATTATTGTTTTTTCTCTTTTTCTTTATCGCATTTCTCGCCTTTTTGGCAGCAGGATTTTTCTTTGTCTTTTACTTTTACCTTATCTGCTTTTTCACCTTTCTGGCAGCAAGATTTGTCTTTGACTTTTACGTTATCTGCATTCAAGGCTTTATTGCTATCCATAGAAGTTCTTTCATAATGGCAGCATTGGTGCAATTTATTGTAGGCATCGTTAGTGGCATTGAATCCCGCATTATCATATCCTGCATCAGCAATTTTTTGCTGAATTTTTGCCAGGTTGGTTTTACTGCTGACAAAAGTTACGGTTATCTTTTTTGTGTCTTTATTCCAAACCGCTTCTGTTGCGCCAGCATCTTTTGCAGCTTTCTCAATGGTTTTTTTACACATACCGCAATTACCGGAAACATCAAAAGTTTGGGTTTCACTTTGAGCTACTGCAGCAAAAGAGAATGCTGAAAAAAGAGCAATCAGTGAAAATATTTTTATCGATTTCATATTATTTTATTTTAATGAATTATTGTATTAATTTTTTGTTGAATTGTGAAATGATGAACCACCCAAGGTGGCGAATGCTTAAAATAGGAAAGGTATCAAATCAAGAAAACATTATGTTGCAAATAAGCATCCTGATCCGAAAGGTCGGGAGGTAAATATTTTTGGAAACTGTAAGCAGGTGTACCATTTTCGAAATTGGCCGTCATAAATGCCGAAGGTGTAAAAATTAAATTATCAGGCAAAGAAAATTCAATAGCACTGACCTGATTATTGTTTTGGTCTTGTACCAATTTGACAATGACAACTTCATCTCTGCAACATCCCTTGGCATTTTGCTTATGCATGCCACAGTTATCACAAACATCTTTTGTAGAAATAAAAAGTTGCGAAGCAGTATGCTTATTCATACAGTAATGCTGGCTTATAACAAAGCCGCAGGTTACTGCCAAATAACAGACAAGGGTAAAAGCTGTAAGCAACTTCTTCATAGATGAGGCAAATTTAATAAAAAAACTAAAATTTGATAACGTTTTCCTATTGAACTTTATTTTTCTTCTATCAATTAACAAAACTCCAATACACGCCAACCCGGATAACCAAACCAGGCAATGCATATCCCGGCGCTATTAGGTTGTTGCCGGTAAACGCAAAACCTTTGGCAAACCTGGCTGTATTCAGGTTTTCGGCTCGAATAAATGCTTTAAACGGCCTGATTCTGAAATTGATATAAGCCGCTATATCCGGCAACCTGTTTTTAATGACCAAACTATCTTGGTAAAAATACTGCCCCAAAACCGGTGAATAATTATCGGCTTTGTAGTTGGACCGGTATTTCAATTCTGCGCCCATGGCAATGTGTAAATTCTTGAACCCGAGGTTTCCCTCATACGCTATTCGATGCCGGGTAAAAATGGCCGGAATATGAACCGGCGCATTGCCCACAACTTGCTGAAAATAAACATCGGCATGCCAGTTCCAATGTTTTCCTATTTTAAACGTTTTTTGCAAGGCGATTTGCAAAACATTAAACAAGGTACTTTCCTGGTTCAGTTCAAAATAATTTGTGATATACGTATAATTATTCATCAAATAATAATGACCACTCAACTTCAAACGAAATGACGGCAATATATAACTGGCAAATAAATGTGTATTATTTTCTTTTTTAAAATCAGTGGGCGTTTTCATCAAATAAAAACTACTGCGGCTGTCATAAATAGTGGAAGGTGTACGGCTCGTATTTTCGAAGCCCAATTGCAGGCTTCCAATTTTATTGCTCAACAATCTTTGCAAACTGATCGAGGCTTGGTAATCACCGGCATTCATACCTGTAAAATACAAACGGCCGTCAGCTTCAATATCCCACAATTGGTTTTTAGTTTTATTGCGGTAAGTGGCATGACCAGAAAGATTATAAAAATTATTTTTACCACCGGAAAATTCTCCCACAAGATTTTGAATCGTAATACCCAGTTTAATATATTGCTCAATGTTTTTCGAGTCGGGAAACTGATAGATTGAAAAATCATTTGTCAGTATTTTCCATTTTTCCTGCAAATGGAAAGTGTCTGTTTTTTGTGCTAATGTGGTGTCATAATAAGTTTTATAATAAACCGAATCAGCACGGTTGTCTTCAAAAACAAATTGATTACGGTTATAAGAAAAACTATGTTCGAACCTTATTCGTGGATAAAATAATGGAATGATGGTAGAATCTGACACTATGGAATCTTTCTTACCCAAATCATATTGTTGTCGTAAATACACCGCAAACAAACTGTATTTATTGCCTGTCGGAATTTTTGTAGAAAAGAAATTGGTGGAAAAATCTGCATCGCCGCCAATTTTTGTAGGTATATTGAAACGGTCGTTATAGGCTTTATTCGGATGATTCAAATAATTAATCGTATCAATCATGCCACCGTTCTCCCCGGATTGAATACTATTGCCCATAATGATAAAATAGTTTTTATACCGTCGGTTGTGCGAAGCAAATAGCGAATTGAATAAATAATTATTGTGATTGGTTTTTTGGCTTTTGAAAAAACCCGGCGCATTGATAAGGCGATACCTGACGGCAACATTCCAATCGGGTTTAATGTTTTGCGTATGTACCAAATCAATAATTTGCTCTGCACGACTGGCCAATTGGTAATTGATTTCCGAATAAGGCCTTGTCGTATTATAAAACTTTACGCTATCGGCTTGCAAAATATAATTATCAAATGCATGAAAACCGGCGTCAAATCCGGCTTGCATTTTCGGGGAAAATAATAATGACTTTGTCGCATTGCCCGTATTACCGAGATAAATGAATGTGGCTGGAATGGGATACCGTTTGACAAAATCATCAATAGTAGAATCCAATAACTGCCGATTGGTACGATTCAGGTAACTGTAATATATCGTAATAGAATCTTCAAATTTATTACGATGGCGCAAACTATCACTGCCCTGGCCTATAACACTACCTGTGCCACGTACCCGATTTACTTTATTTCCGATATTCTTCAATATTTCCTGCGCTTTCACAGGTAAAACAAATAAAAAAGATAAAAAAATGAAGATGTATGTTAGTTTCTGTTTCAGCTATTTATGTTTTTATATTGCAACAAAAATCTTTCGGCAAATTAATAGCGCAAAGGTATATATCGGCCATAAAATTGTTAATAAATAAATATATCTCTGAAATACTTATTCAGATTGAAATAATTTGCCATTCCTATAAAAAAAATATATATTTAATTCTCATTTTTTTCGGCTCGTCCCTTTGATGTCTTTCGCTGTATTCTTTCAGCAATTTGTCAACCATATTAACTGCACACAATGCAAAGTAAATTCTACTGGCGAAAGATAATTTTTGCCGTCCTCGTTTTTTTATTGTCGTTACCGGTATTTGCTCAAACGGATGCCGATTCACAGAAAGCCCTTTCGACTATTCAATCAGCATTTCATGCTGTTATGGGTAATGAATCATCGTCAGTGGGCTCCATTACTGTTTCCACAACTGCAGGCGGCGAAAAGGAAATTTCGGCGCCTGTTTCCATGTTTGGCAAGGGTAATCTGCAACTCACCGGCACGTTCAATGCCGAATACAATACCGGCAATCTGAAAGTAACTTTCCCTCCTGCCGTTGCAGTAAATTTTACTGACTTAGACAATTTAACCGGTGGAAGATTAAAAACATATATGCCTGCCGGGTTCCCCACTCAAGCTGGCGTTCGGGTCGAGTATGTGTCAATAAAAATGACAGAAAAAAGCCCGAAACCTGTCCAATTAGCGACTTCTTTTTCCAACAGTCGCCCATTCGGTATTATGGGCGATGGCATTCTGATTTTAGACAAAGCCAGTATTGAATTGATTGTTGACAATCCCAAAACACCGGAACAAAAAATTACCGGCAACCTTTTAGGGGCTTTGAAACTCGGTGGTATTACTACTTCTTTAACCACCACTTTATCTACAAATAAACAAGACATTGAATTTAAAGGTGCCATTGAAAACCTGACATTAAAAAACTTATTACAAGGTGCAGGTGCTGCTTCCATTGTCAACACAATGCCGGCTTCTATATCCTCACTGGGTTTGCACTCACTGAATTTTTCTGTCAAACCCTTTCAAAAAATATTTTCGGTAGTAGCCAACAGTAGTTTTGGTGAAGTAGAACTGCACATGTCGCCGGGAAAAAAATCCGGTGGCCGAATGCAATTTATGATTGGCATCGCTCCGCCGTCGTCATTTAAATTTTCATCCATAAGTACCAGCCTGGGATTGTTGGATGGCATCAATCTATCAGGCACTGCATTGGTGATTTCTGATTATGGAGGCCAAATGGAATCTTCCTTACAGGCATTGCAAAACAGAAAAGGGCCGTTGCCACCGCTCGTCGTTGGCCTCAATGTTTTTACACATATCAACCTCGGTAATGAACTGGGACGTTTTCTTGGTCAACCGGACCTTGACTTGTATGGCAGTTTAGATAAATCACTGAATTTTAATATGGCTGCGGCTTTGCATTTTGCAGATTTAAAACTGGCAGATGATGTCTATTTCAAACAAGTAAGTTTTGGACTGGGTTTCAGGCCAAGCCGGGGCAAAATCAATTTCAACCTCAGTGGTACTATTGAAGCCAAAATTAAAGGCGATTTGCTCAGTTTCAATGCCGGTTTTGATTTTTCACCTACCGATGTCCAACTCCGTTCATTTTTCCTGATGGAAGCTTTGAAAAAAGCCAATGCCCAAGTCGTATATGCCAAGCATGATGCCAATATGGAAGTGGAACCACCTGAATGGAATGAACCTTTTGGTGTCAAAGGATTTGGATTACGCCACCTTGGGTTCAGTGTAGGTGTAAGTCCTAAATCGCCCATCTTTCTAAGTTCACTTGGCATTACTGCCGATGCACGGTTAGGCATCAATCCTGATTTCAAAAAAAATATCAGTGGTTCTTTTACTGCCAACCTCGACATTGCCAATCCTTTCAATTCCATGTTGGATGTCAACCTTCAAAACATTACCATCATTGGTTTGGTAGATGCCTTTCAACCCAATGCACATATTTCCGGTACTTTAAGAAAATGGCTCGACTGGGGTTTGGAAAATGCTTACCTGCAAATTATTCCCGAAAGTAAAACGTACAAACCCAATAATAAATACTACGAAAGAGGTATCCTGGCCGGTGGCACTTTAAAACTGGGTGGCTTATCCGCAACAGCCGAATTAAAAATCTCTGATCGCAGTTTCGGTTTTAAAGCTATGGTCGATCCTATAAATTTTTCTTCCGGCGGATTTACCTGGTTTGCATTGAAAGGATATGAACAAGGCAATAAGGCACAAGCAAAATTGCAATTGAATACTTCTAATCCGCAATTATTAATTGACGGCAGCATAACGGTTTTAGGTGTTACCGCTAAAACGAGTATCAACGTTAGCAGTAAGGGAGCAAAATTTAAAGTAGCCGGTTCCATTGCCGGTGGCACACTCGGTGCTTCTCTCGAAGTGGAAGCCCAGCAACTCAGTGCATCCGGTGGATTCCGGGTAAAAGCCGTGTTTAATAATTCTTTGCAGGATGCCGTAGCTAAACAGCTGGTTGATTTCATAAAAAAAGAATCAGCCAAATCACAAGCTGCATACACCAATGCACAAAACAGTTTGCAGAAAGCAAAAAATGCCAGCAATAGTGCCACAGAAAAACAATTTATAGACGCTGCCAATGGGTTTATCTCCACTTTCAAATCCATTGATAAAGGGATGGCAGTGGCCGGTCAGTATGTGGCCAAAGGATTAATCGGCAATGCCATCAATATTCGTAAAATATATTTTGAAACAAACCTGAACATTAATCAATTTACGGTGGTTGCCAAAATTGATATGACCATTGCCGGTAATCAAATGACACAAACAGCAACAATTAATTTAAACATTAGCTCTATTACTGACATGGCTTCTAAAATCGTAAGCCAGATCAAAGATGTTGTCGTTAGTGCATTTGAGAGTTTAGGTTCTACTTTGGAACAAGGTTGGGATTCTTTTGTTTCGGGTGCCAATAAATTTTTGAATAGTGCCGGAAAAGGAATCAAAGTCATCGGCCATGAATTTGAAAAAGCCGGAGTGGCCGCAGTCAATTGGGTGCAAGGAGCTGCGCAAACAATTTATAAATGGGGCGATGAAACTTTTAATGGAAAAAAAGTACCAAGCCCCAAGGCTGGCTCTTCACCTTCTATGATTCCGTATTTTGTAACAAGATACGTTGTAACAATAACCGGTATCAAGGTGATAAAAATACCCACCACAAATCTTGGGCTGACCACCATAAAACCTGATGGTGATGAATTAGAAATATTCGGCTCCGTTACGATTATTCCAAAAGGCAGAATGTGGACCAATAGAAATTCCAATAAATTCGGTTTCAATAAAAGACAAGGCGACCATCTTGTTATTCGAAATGGCAGTACCAAATCCGTTAATATTTCGAAATACTTTTATTGCAATGACAATAACCGTTCTTCAACAGGCATGTACATTTATACGCATTTGTATGATGATGACGGACAAAATATTTTTACGGCTGCCTTTGTGCAGAATGAAGAAATGCGAAGAAACGTTTACATTTCTTTGGCAGGCATTGCACCCGGACAAACCAAAACCGGCTACATTACAGCCTACAACCGTGCCGGCGATCATGGCGTAGCGGTATATTATAGAGTGAAGGCACTTCCCAAAATCAGCTACGCACAAATGTTGTCGGCAATTAACAGTAAAAATTCCAGGAGCCTGGAATCACTCATTCGGCAAGGCGGCAATCCATTTTCCGCCAATTTGATGCAAACGGCCATTCGCAATAATGATATTGCCTGCATCAATGTGTTAGGTAAATATGGTGTGATTATTTCCTCGCAAAATATGAGTACCGCCATCAAATATGCACCGGGTATGTTAGGCACTTTGATTAATCTTGGTGGCATCCCCGGACGCAATGAATTACTGGCAGCCGTACAATCCGGCAATGGCAACCTAATAAATTTTATCCTCAGCAAAGGTGTGCAACCCGATGCAGCTATCATTTACGATGCGATTAAGAGAAAAGATAAAAACACGGTCAAGATACTTGTGCAAAGAGGTATTTTGTTGGGAACAAAAGAATTGACTGAAGCCATTAAGCAAAATGATGTGGAACTGATAAACATTGTCATGAACAGCGGTGCCGTACCATCGCAAGCCATGTTAATCCAGGCCATACAAACCAAACAATTTACCATTGCGGGGGCATTGGCCAACAGGATAACACCCGAACATGCAGCTTTACAAGAAGCGGCCAATGTCAACAACAGTTCACTATTTAAATTCCTAACCAGTAAAGGTGCTGTTTTAACAAATAATATTCCCATTAATAAAGCGATTGATAACAACAATGCTGAAATTTTACAAACCGGATTATCCAGCGGTGGTAATGCCACTGAAGCATTGCAATATGCCATTCAAAAAAACAAAAAAACTTTGTTTCAAATCTGTTTGGATCATCATGCCGACCCGACAACTGCCATCAATTATGCCGTGCGAAATAATGATATCAATTTTATCAATCAATTACTGAATCAATACAAAGTCAATCCGAATGATTGCATGAAAAATGCTATTGATTTTGGCAACCTTGCTGCTGCTCTTGCCGCTTTGCGTACACAAAAAGTAAGGAGTAATGGTTATGTAGCCATGGCAGCTCATAAAAATAATTTTGACATTGTAAAAGCATTGGTAGAAAATGGTGGCGACCCGAATTTGGGTATGCCCGCTGCCGTCAGCAATAAAAATGTTTCGCTGGCAGATTATTTAATCAAGGCAGGTGCCATTGCAACGCCGGCAGCTTACTTACAACAAGCCATTCAAAAAAATGATAACAACATGATTACCTTGTTGGTGAGGAATGGTGCCGATGTAAATGTTGGAATGCCAATGGTGATTCAAAATAATAATGCCGTGATATTAAAATATTTACTGGATAACGGTGCCCGGCCTTCCGGTTATATGGCTAAGCCCGCCAAAGAAGGTAAAACCAATATCATTAAATTATTGCTCGATAAAGGTGCCAATCCTAATGAAGGTATGCGAGATGCTGTTTCGGCAAATCAAACAGCGGTGGTAACAATGCTATTGATAGCAGGTGCCAATCCGCAAGGTTTTATTCAAATTCCTGCAGCAAAAAATAATTACAGGATGGTCAGCGACCTGTTGAAAGCAGGTGCCAATCCCGATCCGGGTATGAAACCTGCCGTTGATGGAAACTATACCGAAATGGTAGAAATGTTATTAAACAATGGAGCTTCTGCCAAAGGATATATCAGCAAACCGGCAGCTATCGGAAATTATCAAATGGTAAGAATGCTGCTCGACAAAAACGCCAATCCCAATGCCGGAATTGAAGCAGCCCTCAAAGGCAATCATACAAATGTTATTAAACTATTAATTGACCGGGGTGCCAATGGCAACAAGTTCCTCGCTATTCCTTCTGCCTTCGGCAACCTGGAAATCGTAAAACTTTTACTCGATAAAGGCGCCAATCCCGAATGGGGCATCAAAGCCGCTATTGATAAAAATAAAGCCGCGGTAACCGATGTATTGATAAAAGCCGGAGCCGATGGCAGCAAAAAAGAATATATGTACAAAGCAGTCAAGAACCGGTTTGCCGGATTAATTCCTGTTCTGGTGAATGGCGGCAATAAAATAGACAGTACCGTTGTTGATGTAAATGGTAAAACGTATTTGCATATAGCTGCAGATATGGACAATAGTTATGCTACAGTAAAAGCTTTATTGGATGCAGGTGCTGCAGTTGATACAAAAGATAATAAAGGGGAAACGCCTCTTTACCTGGCCGTTGATGAAGGCAAAGACGATATTGAAACAGTTCAAATTCTATTGCAGAAAGGAGCCGACCCTTGTGCTACAAATAATGAAGGAAAAAATGTTTTCAAAAATGCCAAAAAACACAAAGTAAAAAAACTGATTAAAGATTTTGGCGGCAGCAGGAAATGCAGTGACTGATTCCATGCCTGATATTTATTCAAAACGCTTCTCTTTTGGGGGAAGCGTTTTGCTGTGGGGACAATGCTTGTTCAATTATAAAAAATAAATTCAATCTTTTATCACTTCTGCACTATCCTTATCTTCGCAGCAAATTTTACACAATGAATCTCCACGAATACCAGGCTAAAGAATTATTAAAAAAGTACAATGTTCCCGTACAAGAAGGATTTGCATGCAGTACTGTTCACGAAGCAGAAGAAGCCTATCGGCATATAAAAAGTGAAACGGGCAGCAATTTTGCCGTTATCAAAGCACAGATTCATGCTGGTGGCCGGGGCAAAGGTACCATCAAAGAAAATGGCATCAATGGAGTGAAAGTGTGCAAAAGCATGGATGAGTTGAAAGATTTCGCCGGAAAAATTCTCGGTGGCACATTGGTGACTTTACAAACCGGGCCTGCCGGAAAAGTAGTGAGCAAAGTCTTGGTAGCAAAAGATATGTATTACGATGGCCCCAGTGAAAGAATGGAATTCTATTTGTCCATTTTACTGGACCGTGCCAAAGGGCAAAATGTAATCATGTACAGCACCGAAGGTGGTATGAATATCGAAGATGTAGCGCATAATACACCCGATAAGATTTTTAAAGAATGGGTACATCCTTCCGGTGGATTGTTAGGATTCCAAGCCAGAAAAATCGCTTTCAATCTTGGCTTGCGTGGTGAAGCATTTAAGAATTGTACAAAATTTGTAACGAATTTGTACAACGCATATATCGGTTTGGATTGCTCCATGTTGGAAATAAATCCGCTTTTCAAAGCAGCCGATGACAAAATCATAGCTGTGGATTGTAAAATGGGATTAGACGAAAATGCCTTAATGCGTCATCCGGAATTGGGTGCCATGCGTGATGTAACCGAAGAAGACCCGACAGAAGTTGAAGCCGGTCAATACAATTTGAATTTCGTAAAATTAGATGGCAATGTAGGTTGTATGGTCAATGGTGCGGGTTTGGCTATGGCCACTATGGATATGATTAAATTGAGTGGCGGCGATCCTGCCAATTTTCTCGATGTGGGCGGCACCGCCAATGCTGAAACCGTAGAAGCCGGATTTAAAATCATATTGAAAGACCCGGCTGTAAAAGCCATTTTAATTAATATTTTCGGTGGTATTGTTCGCTGCGACAGAGTGGCACAAGGTGTTATTGAAGCCTATAAAAATCTTGGGAATATTCAAATTCCGATTATTGTCCGCTTACAGGGAACTAATGCAGTAGAAGCCAAAAAATTGATTGATGAAAGCGGCTTAAAAGTAGAATCAGCTATATTACTTAGCGAAGCAGCTGATTTGGTGAAGAAGGCAGTGGCATAAACTACTTTCATCAATTTATTTCCGTCAATTATTGTTGTAAAATAACTGCTTTGCTTATTGTCAATCCATTGTTGAAAGGATGAACTTCACCCTTCGTCCTATAGAAGCAAATGACAATCCCGTCATAGCAAAAATTATTCGTGCTGTATTGACAGAATTCAAAGTCAATAAACCGGGAACAGTTTTTTCAGATCCGACTACAGATAGATTATACGAAGTTTTTCTAACTGAAAAATCAATTTATAATATTGCTGAGTTAAACGGAGAAATTGTGGGTGGTTGCGGTATCTTTCCAACCAAAGGGTTACCAAAAGACACCTGTGAATTGGTGAAAATGTATCTACTTCCTCATACCAGGGGAAAAGGCATAGGCAAAATGCTTATCGAAAAAAGCCTGGAACAAGCCCAACATTTGGGCTACCAAAAAATTTACCTGGAAACCATGCCCGAATTAAGCCAGGCATTAAAAGTGTATGAACAATACGGCTTCACTTATTTGTCGGCACCGATGGGCCAAAGCGGACATACCGGTTGCCAGCTTTGGATGATAAAAGAATTCAATACTTGAGTCAAATTCACACTTCCACTAATTTGACTTCATACACAGGGCTGAATAAATACATTTTACCTGTTTGTATTTCTACACACTGAAATCTTTTTCTCAACTGTTGTCCTTTTTTAAATATCCTGCCATCTTTTGTTTTGAATAATGCATTAGCTGCTATTTCTTCTACTAGGCAATGATTACCGTTGCGTTTGTCATACCGCCTTAACACACGCATTAAATTTTCTTCAGCACAACTACTGGCAGCAGGATTCCGTAAAGATTGTAATACTTCTCTTTCAATATCGGCAGGAAAAGTTTGTTGCTGTACAAAATGGGACAATATATCTCCATATATTTTTTTCCATTCTTTTCCATGTGATGATACTTTGTTACCATGACTTTCATAACAAATAAGATGCGCCAATTCATGCAGAAAAGTAAGCAGGAATGCATAGACATTCAAATTGCCGTTTACACTAATGCGATGATTTTTTTGGATGGTACGATGCCGGTAATCGCCGAGTACAGAAGCCCTCTCACGGGCAATGGTCAAATGCACTTTGTATTGTTTTAAATAAGCCAATACAACCGGCAATGTATCGGGTGGCAAATACTGCGCTAAACCTTCGAGTGGAATTTCTTTTTTAGGCATTCTCTTTTTTCTTCAATACTTTAAAAAGTTCCCGGATTTCTAAACCCGTATAAAGTATATACAAAGCTGCACAAATTAATAAAGCTGGCCTGTTAACGGTTTTCCTAGCCACCATTATATAGATAAAAGCGGCAGTGGCCAGTACAAAAAATTTGATGATGAATCCACCATATACGGCTCTTACAAAAACCTGTGGATTTTTATTGTCAAATGATTTCAACGTCAATGCCATCGCTGTAAGCGTAACAATATACAGGATCAAATTCCCGATTAGTAATACGGTACCCTCTATCCCATTAGCAGCAAAAAGATGACGGTTGCTGAAAAATACAATCAAAGCGTTGAGAATAATCCAGACAAACGTAACCGTATTATTAAAGATCGATTTTCTTTTCATCCTTATGGTTTGCAGAAGTTTCTTTAAACAGTTTATAAAATAATGCAATCAATATAAGCAAAGGTAAGAGGCAGGCGAATAATGGAGATGTATGCAACCAACTATCCAATCGCAAACCACCAAATACTGCCAGGGCAATGGCGACGAGCAACTGGGTCGTCAGGCCGGCATATTTCATTAAAAAAGCTTTGTTGCTATTTGGCTGCGGTTTTTTCTTCATTTTTATGAATCTCTACTACGTTGGCACCCATGTGGCATTGTCCATTGAAAGAGGCGGAAGGTTCTATTTGTAATTTTCCTGCATAAATATTACCGGTTACAATAGCATTTCCTTTCAATTGTAATAATTCTTTGGCACGAATATCACCGGTTACTTTACCTACAACGTCGGCTTGGTTGCCCATAATATTGCCTTCTACAAATCCATGAACACCAATGATAATTTTGGCACTACTTGAAATATTTCCTTTGACAGTGCCATCAATGCGTAAATCATTTTTACTTTCAATATCGCCGTTTAAGCTGGTGCCGGCACCTATAAAAGTTGTGCCGTTACCACTGTTGGTTGCGTTTGACATAGTTGGTTTATTTTTTGTAAACATAATTTTTCATTCATTAATCGTTGGAAATATCAGTTTCCGGAACGACAAGTTGTGTGGTATCCAAAGCCACTGTATTTTTTCCTTTCAACGGGCCGTTTCTCAATCCTTCATTATATTGCTGCAATAGCATAATTTGTTTTTGCGCATCATCTACCTGGTATTTCATTTGCCGCAATTCCTGTTCAGATTTATAATCTGTTGTAGCACCGGGAATATAATATTTCAATGGTGTAAATACAATCAAAGCCACTGTAAGGCCCACAAGTAGCACAAAAACTGTGCTCAACATGATGTAAACACTTAAACGGGATAGTTTAAAAGTGACCACTTCTTCATACGTATCGTCATTCATAACGACCAATCGATACCTATTTCTCAGTCTTTTCAGGGTGGCACCTGTGCCAAATTTTGCCATAACCGCTGTTTAAAACCTTAAAGGTAAGCATTGACTTGCTGATTTGCTATTTCTGTGAATCAATTTGTACTAAAAAAAATGCCTATTTTTATACTAAATTCTTTGAATTTCAGTTAATAAGACTTTAGATTGCGACGGAAAATGCGACCAACCCGACATATCTTTTCTGCCATATTATTCCTTATCCTTTGTCAGACCGGAATCCCGGCATTCAGTCAATTGGGAATTCCAATTACGATAACCAAGCCCAAGGAATATGAGGACAGAGTTTTGCGTTCAGAAAAAATGGAGACCACCAAGTTCAAATTGCCAACGAGGTTTATCCAAAATACTGTAACGCATTATAATTATTTCTTCAATGCCAATAATAAATTGAATGAAGTACTGGCAAATGCCAAAGCTCAATTCAGAGATGATTATTCCACCTTACTCCCGTTTTATAATTACAGCCTTGATGTAACAGCCGGCGATTCCGTACAATTGGATTCTATCCGATACAAAAGTGAAAGCGGCATTGCATTGCATGATTTGCGAGGCGATTGGATTGATAATCTTTACCTGCTTTGGGGTGCTTCATATTATTTGCAGAAAAAATTTGATAGTGCTTATTTGATGTTTCAATTTATCAATTATGCATTTGCACCAAAAGAAAAAGATGGTTATTATCTGACGATTGGAAGTATGCGTGATGGCAACTCTCCTTATAGCATTTCCACCAAAGAAAAAGACGGTTTTATCAGGAAAATTTTTACTGAACCACCTAGCCGCAATGATGCGTTTATTTGGCAAATCAGGAATTACCTGGCGCAAAACCGGTTTGCAGAATCTTCCAGTTTGATCCAGGCCTTACGCAAAGACCCGAATTTTCCCAAGAGATTGGACAATGATTTGGAAGAAGTGCAGGCCCTACAATTCTACAAACAAAAAATCTGGGACAGTGCCGCATTTCATTTGACCAATGCCCTCAGCAATGCTACAACCACGCAAGAAAAAGCCCGTTGGGAATACCTGGCCGCCCAATTGTATGAGAAAAGCGGGGATTATAAAAATGCAAATAAGTTATACGACAAAGTAAGTAGTCATACAACTGATCCTATTCTCGATATTTATGCCCGGCTATCCACCATTCGTGTCAACCGCGACGACGAAACGGATATTCAAAAAAATGTTGCCAAGCTTTTACGCATGGCCAAACAGGATAAGTATGAAGATTATCGTGACATCATTTATTACATGGCTGCACAAATGCTTTTGCAAGGCAAACATGTGGATGAGGCCATTGCATTACTCATCAAGAGTACAAAATATTCGAATAACGGTCCCGAACAACGAAATAAAGCATTTCTACAACTGGCCAATTTATTATTTGCCAAAAAAGAATACCGGCCGGCCTATAATTATTATGACAGTTTACAATTTGATCAACCCGGCATCGACAACCGGGATGAAATCATCAGGCGTAAAGATGCGTTGCAGGTCGTTGCCCAAAGCCTCGACATTATTGACCGGCAGGATAGTTTACAACGTATAGCGGCACTACCGGAAAAAGAAAGAATTGATTTTGTAAAAAAACTAGTAAGAAAATTAAGAAAAGCACAAGGTTTGAAAGATGAAGATTATAATGCCAAATCACCTTTCAATACACCTTCAGTGCCTTCTTTGTTCCCCACTTCTACCCGCGGCGAATGGTATTTTTATAACGCTTCGTCAAAATCCCGTGGACAAGAAGAATTTGTCAATAAATGGGGCAACCGTCCCAATGTTGATAACTGGCGTAGAAGTGCCGTGATTACTAACCCGGCCAATATTCCACCGGATCGTAACCGGCCCAACAATGTTACCGGCAATAACCCTTCCTCCGGCCAACCATTAGAATTAACTTTTGAATCCTTATATGATGTATTACCATTGACACCGGAAAAAATAAAAATATCAAATGATTCTATACAAGAAGCCATGTTGGCATTGGGTGCTTCGCTGATACAAAACTTAGACGATTGCGATGCCGGTACAAAAACATTGGAAGAGTTAAGAACACAATTCCCCGAATTTCCCAAGTTGGATGAAGTTATTTTTAATCTTTATTATTGTTATCATAAAAATGGCAATGCAGCCAAAGCCGACGCCTTAAAAACTACTTTGTCCAAAGAGTATAACAAGAGCCGGTATAATACTATTCTCACCACAGGCATCAACCCGGCTTCGGGAGTCAATCCAGAAGCCACCAAAACCTATGAAGATATTTACGACCTCTTTATAGAAGGTAAATTTGATGAAGCCGTGGCTGCCAAGAAAAAAGCTGACAGCCTTTACCAGAAAAATTTCTGGACACCACAATTATTATATATCGAATCAGTATATTATATCAAACAAAGAAAAGACAGCATTGCCAAAAGAGTCTTATCCAATTTGATAGCCCAATTCCGTCAATCGCCGATTCAACAAAAAGCAGTTACGTTGTTGAATGTATTAAACCGCAGAGCAGAAATTGAAAAAGAATTGCAAAATCTTGACGTAACAAGAATTCCTGAAGATACAGTAGCCAAATTGCCTGTCATGCCGGTAGTAACCAATGTTTACCAGGACAGCTCAAGTGTAAAACCCGTTGTCACCAATCAACCGGCACCGGATACAATTACAACCAAAGCCCCACCAAAACTTCTAACTACTACTTACAAAAATGCGCCGGAAAAAATGCATTTTGTAGTCATTGTATTGCACAACATAGACAAAGTATTTTCTAACGAAACCAAGAATGCTTTCGACCGTTATAATCGAAATTATTTCTACAATAAAAAATTTACAGAAGAACTAATAGTGCTGGATGATACAGATAAATTACTGATGATTTCGCCATTCAATACAGCCCAGGAAGCCTTGGATTATATAGAAAAAACAAAGCCGAAAACAGCTACTGAAATTATTCCCTGGTTGAAAGGTGGTAAATATTCTTTCCTGATGATTACGGAAGCCAATTATGAATTGCTACAAGTGAAAAAAGATTTATCCGTTTATCAGCAATTTCTGCAACAATATTATCCCGGAAAGTTTGAATAATCTTAACAAAAAAACTGTCAAAAAAATCATTTTCGATGAATTTGACAAAAAATTAATCGTTGGATATTCATTGCCATTCTGTAATTGCTTAGTTTCGGGCATCTATTTTACTATCAAATTATTCTAAATAACTACACCTGAGTATGAAAAAAGGGGTTCGTATCTTTTGGCGGATTTTTGGTATTGGCTTCGCCTGTATTGTTGCTTTAATTTTGATGGCCAATTTTGGTGTTTTTGGCAAAATGCCTTCATTGGCAGAATTAGAAAATCCATCTATTATGCAAGCTTCCGAAGTCTATGCACAAGACGGAACATTGATGGGTAAATATTATACGATTCGAGGCAACAGAAGCAGTGTTCGGTATAGCCAAATTTCAAAAAATGTAATTGATGCATTGATTGCAACAGAAGATGAACGATTCACCCAACACAGTGGTATCGATTTTAAATCCACATTCCGTGCCGTACTGACGCTTGGTGCACAAGGTGGTGGTAGTACATTGACACAACAATTAGCTAAACAATTACTTTCCCAAGGAAGTAAAAACAAAGCATTTCGGGTAATTGAAAAATTGAAGGAATGGATTATCGCCGTGAAACTCGAAAAGAATTTTACCAAAGAAGAGATCATTACCATGTACCTGAATGTAGTGCCTTTCGGCAATAATATTTATGGTATTCGCAATGCTTCCCGATCATTTTTCCAGAAAGAACCCGACAGTTTGAATGTAGATGAAGCAGCTTTGCTCATTGGTATGTTGAAAGGAAATAGTATTTATAATCCTGTTAGAAATCCTAAAGCGGCGTTGGACAGGAGAAATATTGTAATCGGGCAAATGCAAGTAAATGGAAAAATTACAGCTGCTGAAGCCGCAAAATACAAAGACTTACCCATCAAACTGAAATACCAAAAACTGGATCAGAATACAGGCTATGCCCCTTATTTCCGGGAAGAATTGAAAAAGACAATAAAACAGGTTTTGTCTGACGTAAAAAAACCGAACGGAGATGAATACAATATTTACACCGATGGTTTAAAAATTTATACAACCATCAATATCGACATGCAGGAAATAGCAGAAGAAGGCATGGCGAAACAAATGGCTTTATTACAAAAGGGAATCGACAGAAGATATGACTTCAAAAATGGTTCTATATGGAAAGATCATAAAAAATTTTTGGAAAAAGCCATGAAAGAATCTGACCGCTGGCGCAATGGTGAAGATATGGGATTGAACGATAAAGAAATCAGGGCCAGTTTCGATGTCAAAGTACCCATGCAGGTCTTTGCCTGGAATAAAAAACGAGAAGTGGATACAACGATGACACCGTTAGATTCCATTAAATATAATTTACAATTGGAACAAGCAGGTTTTATGGCAATGGATCCTATCACCGGGGCTATCAGGGCCTGGGTGGGCGGTATCGATTTTAAAACTTTCAAAAATGACCATATCAACCTGGGCACTAAAAGACAAGTAGGCTCTACCATCAAACCATTTCTTTATACACAAGCTATAGAAGAAAGAGGTTTTACACCTGAAACAGAATGTCAGAATACAGCGCAGTATTTCCCGGGTTTCGGTTGGGTGCCGCATGGCCGCAGGGCCGGTGGTGGAGTCAAATCAATGGCTAACGGTCTGGCCTATTCGAGAAATGGCGTAACGGCCTACATCATGAAACAAGTTGGTCCAAAAGAATTTGCTGATTTTTTGGCAAGGTTGAATATTCCGACTAAAGTACAACCCTACCCTTCCATTGCGTTGGGTACTTGCGACCTCTCTCTCTATGAAATGTTGTGGGGATATACCATTTTCGCCGGAGGCGGTTTCTCTACTGAACCTTATTGTATCAGTCGTATTGAAGACAGAAACGGGAATGTTATTAAACGATTTGATTACAGCCCAGAAAGAAAAGAAGTTATCAGCGAAGCTACTGCCTATACCATGACCCGGATGATGCAAGGTACGGTAGATGTTGGTACTGCTCGTGGCATGAGAGCAAGAGTAGGTGCCAAAGAAATGGGTGGTAAAACCGGTACAACGGATAACAATGCCGATGCCTGGTTTATCGGTTATACTCCACAGTTATTAGCCGGTTCGTGGGTAGGGTTTGAATACCAGTTTATGCACAACCAAGGTGATGGTTCACGCATTGCACGGCCTATTACCGAATATTTTTTCAAAAAAGTATTGTCTGATAAAAAATTAGGCATCGATCGCAATGCAAAATTTGTGAAACCAGACAATATGGAAATTGAATTCAACAGCGCCGATATTTTACCGGATACAACCAATGTAGAACCCGGTGCAGAAGGAAACGACCAGGGCGTAGGTACCGAAGACGATTATTTCTTCGACAATTCACCCGACACCATTGGCCCTGAATCTAAACCGGTAAATGAGGATAATAATCCAACAAAAAACGATTCTACAAAATATAATAAAAAACCGGCTGCCAAAAAAGAAGATGAGAATGCCGTGCCTATTGGCTCCGCCAAAAAATCTTCCGATAAAAAAGAAGGATTTTTTAAGAAGTTGTTTAAAAAGAAAGATGAGTAATGCATTCCCAAGCATTTTTTTAAACCAAAAAACAATTCATTGAGTCATCAACGCAATATCCGGCCGGCTACTATCGAAGATATTGAACTCATCCGCTCATTAATTTTTCAAATTTGGCCGGTGACTTATCAAAATATTTTATCGAAAGAACAAACGGATTATATGTTAAATATGATGTACAGCCCTACATCATTACTGACTCAATTTGCCGAAGGCGTTACATTTATTCTCGTATATGAGGACGCATTACCCATCGGATTTGCAGCATACAAAAAAACAGCAGCAACAATATATAAACTGGAAAAAATTTATATCCTGGCGAATCAACAAGGCAAAGGCACCGGACAATTTATAATGGAGTTTCTCATGGAGAAGCTCTGTCGAAATAAAGGTGAATTTTTACAATTACAAGTCAACCGTTATAATGTCAATGCCAAAGCATTTTATGAAAAATTAGGTTTTGCAGTTATACTGGAAGCCGATTTTGATATCGGTAATGGATTTTTTATGAATGATTATGTGATGGAAAAGAAATTGAAATGCGAGTAAAATAATCACAAGATTAATCGGTGGCAATCAACACTTTCTTACAATCGAGATAACGGACAGGGTCCATGGGCGTTTCAAAATTGTACATCAGGAATTCCAATTTGCCTCCTTTCGAAATAGTACCCAGCGGGTCGCCGGTTTTCACATTATTGCCTCTTTTCACAAACACTTTGGAAAGACCGGCATACCAAAAATAAAAATCACGGTAATAATACACAACATCCCACTTGCCGTCGTCATTTTGTACCACATTTGATACCCTTCCGGTAACGACTGCTTTCACCGTTGTGTCCGGTACACTGACCAATACAATACAAAGATCGGGTTCGTCAAACTGCATTACATTTTTAGGTGGCGGCACTACGACTGCTTCATCAAGTGGACAGCGCAACCAAACACTGTCTTTTTTTTGCGCCAGCAAACTCATTGGCAAACAACATGCAAAAGAAAAAACAAAGCGAAAAAAATTTTTATTCATATTGCAAATTTTATAGATTGCTAAATCTAAGTTTTTCTGCCATTGCGACGCTGATGCCTTCAGCAGAAATACCATAGCCACTGACCAACACTCCTTTAATACCATCTTTCGATTGAATACCATAGACGATGGATTGATCAGAAGGGTTCGATTCGCCTTCAAAACGATGAAATTCCACAATCTCAAAATCATCGACATGAAAATTGTCATTATCGCACACCAGGCAGTTCTCCTTTAAATTAAAATCTACAGAAAATCCTCTTTCCCGCAAACCATTGATAGCTTCTGAAAGTGTATCATACGCATACATAATACATTGCTTTATTCATTCAAAATTATTTTTAATTGCCCGTTTTTTCTTCTGAAAAAAGGAAATATTGCATAAGTTAAGCAATTTATTCGGTTCGCAAAATGAGGGTAGTCATCTACCATTGAATCATTGGCGATGTGATGACATATTACAACAGCAAACGAATATGCTTATTATTGAAACGATATTGTTCAATTAAAAGCAGATAAAAAATTTCACAAACTGGTAATTTTTTCCGGGGTATGCCCTACAAGGTTTCTTACAACTATATTATTACCGAAAATCGTACCTTTGCAACTTAATAAAAAACAAAGAAAAATGTCAACAACAATGAAATCAATTGATTTTAGCCTGCAATATAAAGTGGCTGATATTTCGCTGGCTGAATGGGGCCGAAAAGAAATAAAACTGGCGGAAGCCGAAATGCCGGGGCTAATGTCTATTCGCTCAGAATACGGGCCTTCACAACCTTTGAAAGGCGCCAGGATAGCCGGTTGCCTGCACATGACAATACAAACTGCTGTGCTGATAGAAACACTTGTAGCGTTGGGCGCCGAAGTAAAATGGAGTTCCTGCAATATTTTTTCTACCCAAGATCATGCGGCCGCTGCTATCGCTGCTGCCGGTATTGGCGTTTTTGCCTGGAAAGGACAAACCCAACAAGAAGCTGATTGGTGTATTGAACAAACTTTATTTTTTGGCTCCGCCGACCGCACTTTGAATATGATTCTGGATGATGGCGGCGACCTGACCAATATGGTGTTGGATAAATACCCGGAATTGGTACAACATATAAAAGGCATTTCGGAAGAAACGACAACCGGTGTTCATCGCTTGTATGAAAGAGTGTCAAAAGGTACTTTGCCCGTTCCGGCTATCAATGTGAACGATTCTGTGACGAAGTCTAAATTCGATAATAAATACGGTTGTAAAGAATCTTTGGTTGATGCCATTCGCCGTGCAACAGATGTGATGCTGGCCGGAAAAGTAGCTGTCGTTGGTGGTTATGGCGACGTAGGTAAAGGTTCCGCCGCTTCATTGAGAGGTGCAGGATGCCGGGTTATAGTCACTGAAATTGACCCGATTTGTGCACTACAAGCCGCTATGGATGGTTTCGAAGTGAAAAAAATGATAGATGCTGTTCAAGAAGCCGATATCGTTGTTACCGCTTCGGGTTGCCGTGATTTGATTACCGGTGAACATTTCAAACTAATGAAAGACAAAACCATCGTTTGTAATATCGGGCATTTCGATATCGAAATTGATATTGCCTGGTTGAATAAAAATTATGGTCATACCAAAGATACAATCAAACCGCAGGTAGATATGTACACCTTGGATGGAAAAGATGTAATCATCCTGGCCGAAGGCCGATTGGTGAACCTAGGCTGTGCCACCGGACATCCTTCTTTTGTTATGAGCAATTCGTTCACCAACCAAACTTTGGCTCAAATTGAATTATGGAAAAATCATGACAAGTATGAGAACAACGTCTATGTATTGCCTAAACATCTCGATGAAAAAGTAGCCAGATTGCATTTAGCCAAAATCGGGGTAACATTAGATGAATTATCTGCAGAACAAGCCACTTATCTTGGCATTCCGCAAAACGGGCCATTCAAACCCGAGCATTACAGGTATTAATCTTTGAAAGAAAATAAATGAATCCCGGTTTTATTGCCGGGATTTTTTTTGCACAAAACTTATAAAAGTTTCTTGGATTCATCGACAAGACAGGTGGCCAGTTTCATAATCAACTCACCGGTTTCCGGCTTAACATTAAGTGTTGTTTCTTTCTTGTTATTTCCTATGAAAACTATCGATTCAATTTTTTGTGTCATCAATCGGCGCAACATCGTAGTTGTATATGCCCTATTTTTAAATACGAACTGAAACAGGCCTTCGCAATTCATTGTTCCGCCATTTTTTTGAGAAGCAGGTGTTTTGATATTTTCAAATTTTACTTTAGCCAACGAATAGTTATCAAAACATTTCCCATTGCCATCAATTGTAAACAAAACAGTAACCTGGCTTTTGTCGGCATCAATGGTAAATGAACCGCCTTGTACAAAAATAAATCCGGTAGAAATTTTAGTTTCTTTTGTAAACGGATCTGTTTCTCTCAATAATTTACAATCTTGTGCAGTAGCCACAATGGGAAATAAAAAAAATATACTCCAAAGAAATTTCATATTCATTTTTTAGAAAAAAATAACTGATAAATTAATGCATCAGTAAGGAGATACAGGTAAATTACAAATCGTTGCAAGTAATATTTTAGTGTTCATTTTTTCGAAACCGCTTCGCAATTATTGCTAAATCGCTTTTTTGTAATGGCGTTGTTCGGCTGAGTATGTTCACAAAGAAATTCACTTCTTCTTCGCTGGCAGGACAACCGGCATTGCTTCCCTCAGCCGGGCCTTCGCCGGGTTTTCTGATTTTAGAATCGGCTAATAATTTCCCATCTTGATCAAAGATTAACCAAAATGGAATGCCCTGATTATCGCCATGATATTTGGTTCTGAAAGCATTGGCACCGGGATTTTCGAGGTACATTTTATCCTTGGCTTCATCCACCGTTAAATGCCGCACGACAAAATTATCATCAAAAAACTTTTTACAAGAGGGATCATTCATGCTGGTATCCATACGATGACACCAACCACACCAGGATGCATGAAAAATGATAAAGACTTTTTTATTTTCTTTTTTGGCAACCGCATAGGCTTCATCTAAAATTTGCTGCGCAGAAGGTACCGGTTCCTGGGCTTGGACATTGAATATTCCCCATGAAAAAATCAAAGAGAAAATAAGTAATTTAAAAATAGGCTGTCTTGTATGCATCATGATGTATTATGGTTAAATAATTAAAATTAACGGAAAATATTATTAGTCTTTGTTAATGTATTGTAATAAAATTAATCCGTTCGTTTGTATTTTTCTTTCATCATTTCAAAATAAATAAACCCGAAACGCTGGTACCAATCCTGCATGCCAAATTTGGCTTCACATTGATTAATTCCTTGCAAAGCAATCTGCAATGACTGAATTAACTCTGTATATTTTTTATCATAACTTTTATTGAATTTTTCCATGGCGGCCATAATTCCCCGGCGTTGGTACTGCCAGGCTAAGCCGGTAATAGCATGTAAGCCGGCTACATTATCGCCAAAAGCAACCGCTGCATCTGTAAATTTTTTGGTATTCATCCTGATGCAACTAAGTCTTGCTAAACTCCGCCGAACTGTAGTCATCCGGCTGATGCTACTCTGATAACAATCTCTACAACCGGGTTTGTCATCACAACTACTTGGCATCATTGATTGTGCATCGGTGCTGAAATCCGGTACACATTCATTATTATCCAAAGCATTCGATGCTTCGTAAAGTTCTTTTGCAGAGTCGAAAATGCTGAGAGCGGTATTCATGTGGCCAATTCCTTCAGTAATCGTATTTGTAATATTACTCCGGTGCTGGGCATCATTTTGTATTCTTGTGATTTCATCTTCACCCATTTGCTGAATAGCACCAATGGTTCCACTGGCCGATTCTGACATGGGTTGTGCTTTTACAACCATCGCTGCAACCAAAAATATGTTGGAGAACAGAAAATATGTTACAAACTTTTTCATGCTGTTATTTTTTTAGTTATCCATTTTTTAATTTGAAAATTGTTTTTGAAAAGACGTTTATTTTATGATTTCTTATTCTTTAATTTAAAAGCTAATAAACCAACTATAACCACCAATAATCCGATTACGATATACAATCCATTCTTTTTCAAAAATCCTCCTCCAGATTTTTTGGCACTGGCTTTATCATTAGAAAAAACGGAGGGCAAATCAAATTTTACTTCATCACCATTCCAAACAATCAATGCATACTTGGCCGGTTTATTTTTGGCAATCACCATAATACCAAAATCATTTTCTGTCTTAAATTTATCTTCCCAATGTCCTGAACTACCGGTACTGCCTTTACGATCGGGGTTTTTCCAGTTCATTTTGGCCAATTGTACGTCCAACGGATGTTCTTTGTCATCCGTGGTTACGCCTACATACACCGGAGAATAAATACTCGCACCGCTGCAAAAAAAATATTGAGTATCCTTCACTTGTGTCACTTGTGTAATATTGATACGGCCTTTGGCTTTGGGATTATCGGGTGGTTCATATTTATGAAATTCCAATTGTACAGGTTTAATATTTTCATCTAAAGTAAAGGGTTGTGCGAAGCTCATAATACTACTGCCACCCAGGAACATGAGGAAGATGATACATTTCATAGCCGGTTAATTTTCATTAAATGTATTAAATCTATATAAAAAATGGGTTAAAAAATATCCACCATGAAATTCAATGTTGCAGTGTAATTTTACAATATGACTAGATTATCCGTTAATATTAATAAAATCGCTACGTTGAGAAATGCCCGTGGTGGCAATAATCCTGACGTAATAAAAGCAGCTATTGATGCACAAAATTTTGGTGCCGATGGCATTACGGTTCATCCCCGCCCAGATGAAAGACATATTCGATACAAGGACGTAACGGCTATCAAAAAAATAATTACAACCGAATTCAATATTGAAGGGAATTGCCGCGAAGAAAAATTCATTGAACTTGTTTTGCAAACAAAACCTGGGCAGGTAACTTTAGTTCCAGATGTTGTAGGACAATTAACCAGTGATCATGGTTGGGATACAATACAACATAAAACGTATCTGCAAGAAACAATTGCCCATTTTCAAAAAGCCGGTATTCGGGTATCCATCTTCGTAGATCCTGATATTAAAATGATTGAAGGTGCCGCTGCCACCGGCACTGATCGCATCGAATTATATACGGAAAGCTATGCCGCCGGATTTGCAAAAGGCGAAAAAGAAAAAGCCATTGCTCCGTTTATTAAAGCTGCCACAAAAGCCAAAGAACTGGGTTTAGGTATCAATGCCGGGCATGATTTGGACCAATATAATTTGCAGTATCTATATCAAAATATTCCCTGGATAGACGAAGTAAGTATCGGACATGCATTAATTTGTGATGCTTTGTATCTCGGATTCGAAAATGCGATACAGATTTATAAAAGACAACTACAATCATTTCAAAAGCCACATTTAATATGAAAAATATCTATTTCTGTCTTCTGCTATTTTTTTCTTTGAGCTGCCACACAAAATCAGCAGCACACGACCAATCGGCGATTAAAGATTTGCAAAATAAAATAAGCCATATTTACCAGCCGGGGTTTGGCGATATTATGAGCATCATACAGATTCATCATGCCAAATTATGGTTTGCGGCAGTGCAACATAACTGGGCATTAGCCAATTTTGAAATTGGTGAAATAAAAGAAGGCATCGAAGACATTGAGCAATATAAAAAAGAAGAACATGGAGATTATGTGGCTGCAATGAAAATGATTGATGAACCTATTGACAAGGTTGCGAAAGCTATTGAACAAAAAAACGATTCAGCATTTCATAAAAATTATATCCTGCTGACCAATACCTGTAATACCTGCCACCAAGCTACAGGCCATGCATTTATTCAAATAAAAGTGCCGGATTATTCACCTGCTATCAACCAGGAATTTTCACCTATGCCGAAACAATAAAAAAATTATGCACTAACGGCAAGAGGCAACTTCGATTTCTCTTTGACCAAATTATAGGTACTTTCCTGTGCCAACACAGCCGGGCCATTATCCCGGACTCTTTCATTATCAAGTGCCGGTGTTACATACACTGCTTTCCGATTGTCATGCAACTGGAATTGTAAGATGGTATTCAATTCTTCACACATCTGTTCGTCATACACCGGGAAAATAACTTCTACCCTGCTGTGCAAATTTCGATTCATCCAATCGGCACTGCCCATAAAGTATTTGGGTTTACCATTATTATGAAATACAAAAACACGGGCATGTTCTAAGTAGCGATCCACAATCCGAATGACTTCAATATTTTCACTTTGCTTTTCTATTCCGGCAGCCAATGTACAAATACTTCGTGCCAGCACTTTCACTTGTACACCGGCACGGCTGGCTTCGTACAATTTCTCAATCATATTTCTTTCCTGCAGATTATTCACCTTAATAATTATTTGTGCAGGCTTTCCTTTTTTTGCAAATTTTATTTCCCGGTCTATCAATTTTTCAAATCGTTTGATCATATTAAATTGCGATACCAATAAATGTTTGAAAGGAATTTTTGTATAATCTGCCGGTTGCTTACGGCTTTGCAGATAATCAAATAACCAATGCAATTCCAAGCCCATATCTTTATTACAGGTAAATAAAACATGGTCGGTATAAAACCGTCCGGTTGCTTCATTAAAATTGCCGGTTGCCATGAAAGAATAATTCTGCCATGATTTTTTTTCTTCTCTTTTTATTAAAGCCACTTTCGCATGTACTTTCAATCCGGGAATGCTGTAAATAATTTTAATCCCGGCTGCTTTCATTTTTTTACTCCACTTAATATTATTCGCTTCATCGAACCGAGCTTTCAATTCTACAAAAACCGTCACTTTTTTGCCATTCTTGGCGGCACTAATCAAGGCATTTACAATATGTGAATTGGCTGCTACCCGGTACAAAGTGATATAAATTTCTTTCACCTTCGGATCAATGGCCGCTTCATTGAAAAAACGTAAAATATAATTATAAGAATGATACGGCAAGTGCAATAATTTTTCGCTTTCCGCTATACTATAAAAAATAGAATGATGGACATCGAAACCCGGATGTCGAACAGGCTTCCATTCCGGATAAGAAAGTTTTGCATTTTTAGGATTGGGCAGTTTGCCAAAATCTTTCAGATTATGATACCGGCCGCCTGCCAGCATTTCTTCATTGCGAAGTATGAGATAATGTTGCACAAAATCTTTCACATCAGCCGGCATTGTTTCATCAAATAATAAACGGGTGGCATTTCCGGCTTCTCTTTTTTCCAATTGCTTTTCTATTTTCTCTGATATATCGCCGATAAATTCATCTTCGATATTCATTTCTGCATCCCGGGTCAGTTTCACACTCCAGGCGCCATGAATGGTAAATCCGGGGAAAACTTCCTGCAGGTTTTCCCGAATAACATCATCGAGAAAAAGAATATAATGATCATCACCCAGCATATCCTGCTCTACAAACCGTGGTAAATTTTTAGATGGAATATTCAATAAAGCATACGCATGTTTATGCGGCGATTGTGGTAAGGATAAATCAATGATAAAATACAATGCATTGTTTTCTAAAAAAATATTGGGCTGGTTATCTTTTTTTAAAATTACCGGTTGCAAAAAAGATAAAACCTTGGACAGGAAATATTCACGGGCAGATTCCTGGTGTTCCGGCCGAATGGGTTTATTGTAATACAAACAAATATTATTGAATTCCAATTCAGGAATAATTTGATTTTTCAAAATATCGCCAAACTGTTCCAATTGTTGTTGCACCATTTTTTGTACTTGCGAAACAAGGTTTTTCGGATATTCTTCGCGGATGGTCGTTTTTTTTGTTTGAATGCTGGTAAATGCAAAAATAGATGGCATACGTACCCTGAAAAACTCATCGAGGTTAGATGAAAAAATCGACAAGAAAGAAATCCGGTTGTACAATGGGACCGATTTATCACCGGCTTCCATCAACACCCGATGGTTAAAACTCAACCAGCTTAGGTCCCGGTTTAAGAATTCAAATTTATGATCTGCCATAGAAAAGGTTTAAGTTCGGAGACTAAGATAATGGATTTGCGCAAGAGGAAAAACCTTTTGGGCAGCAAACTTGCGAAGCCAATCATTTATGTTGAAAAATAAATGCTGAAACAGGAAAGTGGCCATTTTTTGCTAATCTACAGCAATTCCTTCGAGGTCGTAATCGTATGCTTTGGTAATGTTGACGTCAACAAATTCGCCGGGCTCTAATGCTTTTGTTGACTGTATGATGACTTCATTATCTACTTCTACCGAATCGAATTCGGTGCGGCCAATATAGCGGCCGGCTTCTATCCTGTCGATAATTGTCTTGAAAGTTTTTCCTATTTTTTGCTGGTTCAGTTCGTAAGAAATATCCTGTTGTACTTCCATTATTTCCTGAGCTCTTTGTTCTTTCTCTGCCGCCGACAAATCATCTGTCAATAAATAGCCACTTGTGCCTTCTTCGTGGGAGTAAGGGAAAATGCCGATTCTTTCGAAGCGATGTTTTCGGATAAAATCTTTCAGTTCTTCCACATCTTCTTCTGTTTCTCCGGGAAACCCCGCAATCAAAGTCGTTCGCAAGCAAATACCCGGTAATTTTTCACGAATTGCTGCAATCAACTCATCCATTTCCCTGCGGGTAATTTGCCTTTTCATTGCTGATAACATGGCATCGGAAGCATGTTGCAAAGGCATATCAAGATAGTTGCAAATATTTTCTCTTTCTTTCATCACATCGATAATGTCCAAAGGAAATTTGGCCGGATAAGCATAATGCAATCGAATCCAAATCAAGCCTTTTACGTCAGAAAGCCGGCGCAATAATTCAGGCAACATTCTTTTCTTATAAATGTCAAGGCCATAATAAGTCAGTTCCTGTGCAATCAACATAATTTCTTTCACGCCTTTGGCAACGAGCATTTCAGCCTCTTTAACGATGGCTTCCATTGGCTTGCTGATATGTTTTCCCCGCATCAGTGGAATGGCACAAAATGCACAAGTACGGTTACATCCTTCAGCAATCTTCAGGTAAGCATAATGTTGCGGTGTTGACAATAATCTTTCTCCCAGCAGTTCTACTTTATAATCGGCTTCAAACTGTCGAAGAATAAGCGGCAATTCCATTGTACCAAAAAAAGCATCTACTTCCGGAATGGAAGCAGCCAATTCTTTTTTATATCGTTCACTCAGGCATCCGGTAACGTAAACTTTTTCGAGAAGCCCTTGCCTTTTCAATTCAATTTGTTCTAAAATCGTATGAATGCTTTCTTCTTTGGCCTGCTCTATAAAACCACAGGTATTGACAACAACGATATTATGATCCGCCTGTTCGTTTTCATGAACTACATTGATTTCATTGGCTTTTAACTGGCCACTCAACTCTTCCGAGTCCACCATATTCTTACTACAACCGAGTGTAATGATATTGACTTTGTCTTTATGTAATTTTTTTGTTTTCATTTCGTGTACACCTTCACGTTAGTTTTCTTTTTTAAACAAGCTATCTACAAATTCATGTTTATCGAAAATGAGAAGGTCTTCCATTTTTTCACCAACACCAATAAACTTGACCGGTATTTTCAACTGATCAGTAATGGCCAGTACCACACCACCTTTGGCAGTGCCATCGAGTTTGGTAATGGCCAATGCCGACACATTGGTTGTGGCGGCAAATTGCTGGGCTTGTAGCAAAGCATTTTGTCCGGTGCTGCCATCTAATACCAGCAAAACTTCGTGTGGTGCGTCAGGAATCGTTTTTTGAATCACCCGTTTTATTTTGCCCAATTCTTCCATCAAATGTGCTTTATTATGCAATCTTCCGGCTGTGTCTATCAATACTACATCAGCATTTTTGGCTACGGCACTTTGCACCGTATCAAAAGCAACGGCAGCCGGGTCGCTACCCATTTTTTGTTTAATAATAGGTACGCCGGTTCTTTCGCTCCAGATGGTCAACTGATCCACAGCGGCCGCCCGAAATGTATCGGCAGCACCCAGCAATACTGATTTCCCGGCCGATTTGAAATGATGTGCCAGTTTTCCAATAGTTGTTGTTTTGCCAACACCATTGACACCCACTACTAAAATGATAAATGGTTTTGCCGGAAAATCCGTGTCGAATGAATAGGTATTCGATGCCGGCGCATCTATAAGCAAATCTTCAATTTCTTCCCGCAACATTACATGCAATTCTTCCGCATTCATGTATTTTTCTTTGGCCACTCTTTTTTCTATTCTTTCTATAATGCG
The DNA here is from genome assembly GCA_020437365.1 of Chitinophagaceae bacterium. GTDB lineage: Bacteria > Bacteroidota > Bacteroidia > Chitinophagales > Chitinophagaceae > JJ008. The sequence continues at coordinate 55,756 of JAGQWM010000009.1, forward strand.
TATTGTTGTGTCGATACCCACATCGGCACTGACTAATGCTTCTTCTACATCATCCAATACTTCATCATCTATAGTACTTTTACCGGCTACGGCTTTTGTAATCTTGGCAAAAAAACCTTCTTTGGTTTTTTTCAAGCCTTCATCTAAACTTTCTTTTTCTTGCTTGCCGAATATTTTATTGAAGAATCCCATATAATATTTACATCAATTGATTAAATAACAAAAGCCATCTTGCCCGTAGCGAGATAGCTTTTACAATCAGTTTGACAACGCAAAATTATTTCTGTGAAAGAAAATCTTTTACCTTGTCTTTCGTAATCATTTGTTCTTTGAAAGTGTAAGCACCGGATTTGGAACTCCGTACCGCTTTTATCACTTTAGAAAAATTCTTTGCAGATTCACTTTGCTTCGGATCTTTTTTAATCGCCGTTTTTGCTGCTTTTGCCATGATTATTTAATTTCTTTGTGAACAGTCATTTTTTTCAGGATTGGATTGTATTTCTTTATTTCCAATCTTTCCGGGTTGTTTTTTTTATTCTTCACCGTAATGTAACGGCTGGTACCGGGCTTGCCGCTGGCTTTATGCTCAGTACACTCCAGAATCACTTGTACACGGTTTCCTTTTTTTGCCATGATGATGTTGCTTTAATTTCTTTTAAATTTTTTCGCCGTTGGCTCTCATTTCTTTTACAACTGCCAACAACCCTTTTTTGTTGATGGTGCGCATAGCATCCGTTGTAAGTTTTAAAGTAATCCATTTATCTTCTTCGGCCAGGTAAAATCTTTTTTTCTGCAAATTGGGCAGAAAACGACGCTTGGTCTTGATATTGGAATGGGAAACTTTATTCCCAACAATAGGCGTTTTACCTGTAACCTGACAAACTCTAGCCATAATTGATATTAATTTTTAAACGATCCGCCCGAACAGACCTATTCGTGTTTTTAAATTCGTTTTCGATCCGGGCGGGCAAAGGTAAGGATTCTTCATGAATTACAAGCTGTAATGGGAAAAATTTTACCCCGTTTCCCATTGATTTATCCACGAAAATCATTTTTGTTTCTCCTTGATTTTCAGGCAAAAATAACCATCCACGGCAATTATCCACTTTATTCCCAGCTATACGTATTGTCTTTTGGATAACTATCCGGCGTATGGGCATCATATAAAACCAGTTTTTTCAATGCTGATTTTGGCGTAAAACGAAGCTTGAAATACTGTTTTCCCGTTTTCCAGACACCAATTGAAAAATGGATTTTTTCTTTTGAGCCATCCGTATAGTAAATTTGTAAATCTACCGGCAATGGCAGCCCGGTTTTATTCTCAATTGACACTTCCATCTTTTTTCCTTTCTTTCTGACGTTTTTGATTGCCAAATCCGGCACTCCGACTTCAAAAAACCATTTTTTCCAGAACCAATTCAGGTTTTGCCCGGCGCCTTCATTCATCGAATAGAAAAAATCATTTGGCATGGGATGCTTTCCATTCCAATTCCGGATATAATGATGCAAGGCTTTGGTAAACAGCGCATCGCCAAGATAATCACGGATATATAAATAACCCATGGCGGGTTTGGGGTAACTATTTGTAAAATAAGCCGCTCTTTGTTCATTACTCAAGGTCATGATGGGTAAATCTGTCTCTTTACCTGCATTCAACGCCGTTGGAAAAACACCATACAAATCTACCAGGCTACTGTCAATCATCGGGGAAATCAGCCATTCGCCAATGGTGGCCCAACCCTCATCCATCCAGGCATATTTGGTTTCATTAATGCCCATATAGAAAGGGAACATAGTGTGAAAAATTTCATGATCGGTGAGTTCAATACTTTCCGCCCTGTCCTCTATCGGGTTATCATTTACCATCATCGGGTATTCCATTTGGTCAAGCCCATCGAAAACGGTTTCATGATTATAGGGAAAGGGCCAGGCGGGGAATGTGTAACTCATGGCCTCTACCGTTTTTCTTGCATCGCCTGCTACCAGGAAATAATCTTTATGCTTCGGGTTAAATGCCGCATCTACACGGGTTCGCCGTTGGGTGGCCGGATCTACTACCAGGCTGGAAGATTGCCAGACATAATGATTACTCGTAGCAAATACAAAATCGGTTACATGATTCGCCTGAAAATGCCAGGTATTAGTAGGTGCATCTTGTTTGGTAACATGACCTGATTGTAAATCTGCAGAATCTATAACATAAATAATATCATCATGCTTTTCCGCCTGCTGCAAT